>JAZSGE010000117.1:0-1914 GCA_045532575.1 Eubacteriales bacterium
GTGGACGCCGCCCTCGCCCTCCTGGCGGCAAACCCGGTCGTCGCCGTCACGGCGGCCGTCGTCGGTTTGGGCGTCGCTATTGCCTCGTGGATCGCGACGTCGAAAGAGGCGGACGAGGAGACAAAGGCTTTCAAGGAAACGCTCGAGGAGACAAAGGCCGCCTATGAGGAGCTCTCCTCCACAATGGAGGAACAGCAAGAGGCCACGACGGCCACGGCGGACGCCTTGAAAGAGCTCCTCGAGGTGGAGAACAAATCCGAGGCACAGAAAGCCGCGATCGCGGACATGGTCGACCGCTTGAACGAGAGCGTCCCGGAGCTCGGCCTTGCTTATGACGCCGCGAGCGCCTCTATCAACATGACGACGGAGTCGCTCAACGCGCTCCCCGACCGCTCCTCAAGGCAAGCGGAATATGAGGCGCAAGTCGGCCGCCTCTCCGAGCTCTACACAGAGCAAGCGGAGATAAACGCCCGCTTGACGGAGGCTCAAAACGCCCTTGCGGACGCACAGGCGACGGGCTCCGGCAATACCCGGACTCTCCAAAATAACATTGACGAGCTCACGGCGGCCCTCGAGGAAAATCAAGCGCAGATCGCGACGCTCGAGGAGGAGTCCCGGGAGTGGGGCGAATGGCAAGCCGCGAGCGACACGGCGACGCAAAAAATGACCTCCACCGTCTCGGGCTTGATCTCCGAAATGGAGGCTCTCGAGAAAGAGTATGCGGAGGCATATCAAGCCGCATACGACAACATAAACGGGCAGATCGGCCTATTTCAAGAAATGGACGGATCGGCGAAAAAGTCGATCGACGACTTGATCGGCGCCTTGCAAAGTCAAGTCGATTATATGAGCACCTACGCCGAGAACATTCAAAAGGCTATGGAGCTCGGCGTCGACGAGGGTCTCGTCAAAAAGCTATCGGACGGCTCCGAGGAGTCGGCTCAAATCCTCGCGGCAATCGTCGAGGGCGGCGAGGATCAAATCGCGGCATTAAATGAGGAGTTCGCAAAGGTCGAGGAGGGCAAGGAAAACTTTTCGACCACGATCGCGGAAATGGAAACCGACTTTTCCGCGAGAATGTCCGATATTGAGAGGCGTATTCAAAGGACGGTCGACGAGCTCGACGTCTCGATCGAGGCCGGAGAGGCCGGAGCGGCCACAATTCAAGGATATATCGACGGCGCCGAGGGTATGCGCTCCTCGCTTGTTGCGAAGTATAGGAGCCTCGCAAATGCGGCGAATAATGCCTACAAGTCGACGCTCGATATAAACTCCCCGTCCCGAGTATTTGCCGAGCACGGTAAAAACACCATGCGCGGCGCGATCGAGGGAGCGGAGTCCGAAAAGGACGACCTCGAGCGGGCCTATAAGGAGCTCGCGGAGGCGGCAGTCGAGGCATACGAGCGCGGACAGCCCCGCGGGAGCGAGGGGGAAGTCCTCGCCGCACAGAAAGAGCAGACGGCGGCGCTCGCCGCGGCCGTGGCCTCGAGCGGCGGAGGCGGCCCGACCTATCAATTCCACATAGGCGAAATGAACGTGAGAGACGACCAAGACGTCGAGCGCGTGGCCGAGGAGCTCTATCGTCTCACAGAACAGGCCAAAAGATCGAGAGGAGGCGGCACATTATGAGCGGATTTTCTTTCCGCGGAGTCCATAGTAGCAAATTCGGGATTTATACACAGGATCAAAACCGCGTCCTCGTCCCGCCTCGGCGGGAGGGAAAGATCACGATCCCCGGCCGCTCCGGGTATCGTGATAGCGTCGGAGCGGTCTATAACGAGCGCGTCGAGAGCGTTCTTTGCGCTTTTGTGTGCCCGGAGGGGAAAACCGTCCCGGAGGTATGCCGTGAAATTGCCTATTGGCTCTCGGGCTCCGGCCGCGTGATCTATGACAAGGAGCCGGACAAGTTCTATA
>JAZSGE010000040.1:0-28177 GCA_045532575.1 Eubacteriales bacterium
CTCATAACCCGGAGGTCGTGAGGTTCAAATCCCACCCCCGCAACCAAAATGAAAAAGCAGTCCCTTGTGGACTGCTTTTTCGTTTTGACTGAGGAGTGAGGCTTGTGCTTGTGTCCTCCGGGTTATCCCGACGAGCGTAGCTCGTTGGGTGAACGAGGTCAAAAGGCTCCGGGGGAGCGTTTTGGCCGAAGTGAAGTCCTCGACGTAGGGAGTTCGCGAAGCAATCTGTGATTGCGACAATGAACGACCATGCGACTGGGGAGGGCAACAGGATCCCACCCCCGCAACCAAAAAAGGGCTATAAAAAAGATATAGCCGCGAAAAGCCTTGATTTTTTAAGGCTTTTTTGTTTTTTAAGGGCGAAAATTTTTTGTTCGATTTCGTAGATGAAAAATGGATATTTTCCGATACTGAAAAGATTTGAACTCCCGTGAGAACAAAATCGCCCACAACATACAGCACAGAGAAAGAAAAGCTCTGTGCTTTTTTATTGTAATGAGTTTAATCTATTGACTTTTTCAAAGAAATGTAGTATAATAAATACGCCAAACAAACTAAATATACAGTTAATGGGTGTATTTTCTTTTTAGGGATACTTATACCCTTTTTTGACTATACTATTACTGTTGAATTTGATAAAATGCAAATTCCGTACAGTGATAGTATGTATATACCCAATCTGTATATAGTTTGTTTGGCGACGACTGGGATTTGCGTTTTTGTGCGCTGATTACGGTCGGCGCACTTTTTTATTTTTATTTATCTTTTGGAGGAAAAGAAAATGAATCAACACAACCTACATTCACAAAAAACTCAAACTGCCTCAAAGTGCATACGCTTCTTCTCTTTTTTGTTGGCAACGATTCTTTTACTGACTTGCCTTTCAGCGTGTAAAAAAGAAAAACAACCAACAAACGAAGAACTTATCGAAAATAGGATTACTACTTTTGTAACCGCATACAATGACGGGGATATGGAAGTTGTACTTGAATGCCTTGATGCAAAAACACGTAATGCTTTTCAGGCAATGTTAAATATTCTTGGTGGTCTTGCAGGAAGTGCTGCAGGCTTTAACATAGATTTGTCTGATTTATTTAGCTTAGGCGTAAGCACTACATCTGGTGATTTTATGGAATTAGAAGTTACCGATATAACTGTTATAGATAGTGCAAATGCAACAGCCACAACGAAAATGTTTTTAACTGGTACTGGAACGCAGATAATATACTTTGAAATGGTGTATGAACACAACGGTTGGTATATCCACGATATGACTGATCGCAAGCCAGCCGACTTGGATAATAATCAAGGCGATAGCTCCAATACAGGTGATTCGTCAGACGAAAGCGAAACTAAACTTACATATTCCTTAAATTATGACGGTACAGCTTATTTTGTTTCCGGTATTGAAGTAGGAGCAAATAAATCTATTGTGATCCCTTCAACCTATGAGGGACTCCCCGTTATTTCCATAAAAGATAGAGCTTTTTATAATTGTAGTACTCTTGTAAACGTGACTATTCCTGATAGCATAACAAGTATTGGCGGCAATGCATTTTATGGCTGTACAAGCCTTGAAAGCATAACACTTCCTAATAGTGTTACAACGATTGGATACGGTGCTTTTGTCGATTGCACTAATCTTTCCAGCGTGATTATTCCCGATGGTGTAACAAGGATTGAAAACCATACGTTCAATGGTTGTACAAAACTTACGAGTGTAACTATTCCTGCTTCTGTTACAGAAATTGGTAGCTATGCATTTGAAAACTGTTATAGGCTTGTTGAAATAATAAACAAATCAGAATTGAATATTGTTGCAGGAGCTTCTGAGTATGGTGGTATAGGATATTATGCAATAAAAGTACATACTGGCAATTCGGAAATAACAAATAAAAATGGTTTCTTGTTTTTATCATATAGAACAAACAACTATCTAATAGATTATACAGGTGATGATACTGCGATTGTTCTTCCCGAAAAATATAATAACGAAAACTATAAGATTTATCGAAATGCATTTATCGGGAATACAACACTTACAAATGTAGTTATCGGAAATGGCGTAACGCATATTGACGAAAAAGCATTCCATAATTGTACAAGCCTTACAAATGTATCCATAGGAGATGGTGTTGAAACAATAGGTGCATACGCTTTTAATGGATGTTCCAATTTGAAGACCGTTGCTTTAACTGAAAACAGCAGTTTGTTGAAAATTGAAAATCATTCATTTGAAAACTGTTCCAATTTAAAAAATATAACTATCCCCAACAGTGTTGATAGCATTGGTGAAGCTGCTTTCAGTGGTTGTGTAGGTATAACAAGTATTACAATACCTAACGGTGTAACAAGTATTGATAGATATGCTTTCGCTGCTTGTAACGGTCTGACTATTTATTGCGAGAATAGCACGCAACCGTCAGATTGGCACGAATTTTGGAACGATTGGAGTTATTATTCAGTGGATTATACTCCAGTTGTATGGGATTGCCAAAACAATGAAATTGCAAATGATGGGTATGTCTACATAATGATAGATGAAATGCGCTACGCATTGAACAATAATGTTGCAATTGTAGCTCGTCAACCTATGAGCAACACAATATCGGTATCAATTCCCGAAACCATTACTTACAAAAATATCACTTATAATGTAACGGAGATTGGTGGTTCTGCTTTCGCTGGTTTCAAGACTCTAACCAATGTAACCATACCTAATGGTATCACATCAATTGGATACGGAGCATTTTCAGGATGTACAAATCTTGCAGAAGTAACAATGTCCGAAAGTGTAACAAGGTTGGAGGGGGCGGTTTTCGATGATTGCGAAGGCCTCAAAACAGTATATTACGGCGGTACAGAAAATGACTGGGATAATATCTACATTACCTCGTATGCAAACTATTTGTTCGAGAGAGCAACACGTTATTATTTCTCCGAAAATGAGCCCACAGATATGGGAAATTATTGGCATTATGTGGACGGTGTACCGACAATATGGCCGTAGATCAAAAATAGAAAATTATATAATTACATAGTCTTTAAAGGGTGAGAGTTCAAATCCATATCAAAACTAGGAAAAATATCTTTTTTATCGCCCATAGACAAATAACAAAAGCGCACCCTTGCGGTGCGCTTTTGTTATTTCGACTGCAGAGTGAGTTGCCGACCACGACCTCCGGCAGGAGCAAAGCGACGGCGGAGGGAGTGGGTGAGCAAGTGAAAACGCAAATCTTGCGTTTTCGCGCCGCGATACCCCACAAAGCAGGGAGTTCGCGAAGCAATCTAGGATTGCGACAATGAACGACCATACGACTGGGGAGGGCAACGGGATCCCACCCCCGCAACCAAAAAAGATTCCATAGTCGATACAATTTCGGCTATGGAATTTTGCTTTATATGCATAAAACAGCCCATTTTTGCCCTTTTGCCGCTCATTTCGGCGGTTTTGAGGGCGTTTTTTCTTGTTAAAACGATAAATCCGCCAACCTCTGCCCCGGCAAGGTAAAAGCGGCGGATTTTGTATCGTTCAAGGGTTCAATCGTTCAAGGAATAAATTTACAAAATTACATTGATCGATGTCGAAAAATATGATATAATAAAATATCAAATTGCAGGAGGACAAATATGGGAGTATTAAGATCTGTTTTTCATATATTGACACTTGGTATTGTTGATAGCAATGAAGAGGTTGAACGTAAAAATACACCTTGTCGTTTTTCTTCCGCACTTACTCAATCGGATTTTGAAGAAATTGCCGTCAGTGTGGCAAAACCAATTAAACGCCTAAAAATTTTTGTTGAAAACGAATTCGTTGTTGGCGAGGTACGCACATCAAGCGGAATAAACACGTGGAAATTTAAGTTGGATTTCAATGACTATGGTCATATATCAGGCAGATATTGGTTTAGATATAAAGATAATAGCGACTCCCAAATTCCAGATAGCTATGCCCAGCAATTAAAAAGTGCTATTGAAGAGCATTTGAGAACACATAGATAATATCATGGAAAATCATTTTCTATCTATAAATGCAGGAGGTGCTTTATGCATTTTAAAGAAAAAGTAAAATGTTGGTTTGACAAAAACAAGAAATATATACTGATAGGCGGTAGCATTGCCTTAATAGTTGTAGGAACCAGTATCTCCTATGTTCTATGCAAAGATAAAAAGCTTTCATTTGCTGATTGGCTCAAAAACGCTCCCAAAGAGGAGTTGGAAGAAGCCTATGAAAAATTGAAATTGGACTTTTGCGAAACAGGTATTAAGGCATATCCGATGGAGCAGATAAGCCATGAACTTGGTGAACGTGGTGCTGCAGAATGGTTTGCGAAGCATCCCCCGAATCTCGATCCGAATTTTAGATGGACGGATGCTGCAAGATGGGATAAAGACTAACTTCTTCAGCGTTGCATCCAAATCATAATCAAATAAGCAAAATCCCCGAACAGCATCGCCCTTGGTGCCATTCGGGGACTTTTTCTATTCTCTCTCAAAGCAAAATGGTTATCTCGCTGCCATCCTTCAGCGAATACACCAAGCGGTCATCGTTGTATACGGTAACTCTATCGACCACTGCGTGCCACAGTTTTTCATCAAACTCGATGGGCGGTGCTTCAAGCTCGGTGAGCGCAGCGACGGAATAGCGGCCTGCGAACGTCCCATATCCGCGGGGAGGGCAACAGGATCCCCTCTGTGACAAAAACGGCAGGCTTTGGCCTCGGGTGCTAAAGGACAGTTAAAGTGTCGATATGGATTTATTTCCATATCGGCTCTTTCTGTTTCCACTACCGCCCCGGTGGTGAGCAAGTGCGCTCTTTTTGATGGCTTTGAGTAATATGCTGTCTTCGACAGCGTTATATTTTTGCTGCCGCAAAAGTGATATTGCAGAGGCTTCGCATTGCAGTGATATTCTATTCGCCTCCTAAACTCGCGTAGCGAATACCAGTCGGCGTAAGCCGAATATCACTGCGAAACAATATCACTCGCCAAAGGCGAATAGAGTTGGCGTTGTGTCCTCAGGAACACAACGCTTTGGCCTGTCGTTTTTTGTCTTGGTCGCAGATTTGGTATATCGAAAATATCTTTTTATTTTCTATGGAAAAACGGTGGAGGTTGTGCTATACTTGAAGTATCGAAGCTCTGAACGGAGACAGTTATCATGAATGGCCCCACGCTATACAAATACGAAATGCATATGCACACCTCTCCCTGCAGTGGCGGAGGCTCGGACATACGGGAGCATATCGACGCCCTGATCGCGAAGGGATACAGCGGCGCTGTCGTTACCAACCACTTCTACCGTGGGGACAACAGGATCGACCGCAGTCTGCCCTGGGAGCAGTTTGTGGATCCCTATCGGCAGGATTACGAAAAAGGACTTGCGTACGCCAAGGAGCGGGACTTTGATCTCCTTTTCGGTCTTGAGGAGCACTTAGGATACGGCCAGGAGATCCTGCTGTACGGAATCACCCCCGACGGTATCGCGGCGCATCCCGAGCTGAGGGGGGAGGGCGCCGAGGTCTATGCCGAGGTCGTTCATGCCCTTGGGGGCCTTGTGTATCAAGCCCATCCCTACCGGGAAATGGACTACATCAAAAAGCCCTTCCCTCTCGATCGCCTGGATCTTCTCGACGGTATCGAGGTCTACAATGCGGCGAACAAGCCGGAATGGAATGAACGGGCGCAGAGGCTGGCCGAGGAGCGCGGCCTTGCCTGCGTCGGAGGGTCGGATGCGCACCGCCCGCAATCGGCGGGCCGGGCGGGCATTGCCGCCAAGGAGCGCCTCCGCAGCAACGAGGATCTTGTAAGGGTATTGAAAAGCGGCGAGTATACGGTCATACGGAACGAGACCAAGGGGTGAGCGCGAGGGAGAACCCCGGCGCTGTGATCCCCCCACACCATACTACTATCGAGGGAGGACTGCTACGGCAGGCCTCCTCTATGCTGATACGACGAGGGGACATACTATGACAAAGAAGAAAAACTACAAAAAGACCCTGATCGCTTGCTATCTCGGCTTTATCACGCAGGCGATCTCCGCGAACTTTACGCCGCTCCTTTTCCTGACCTTCAAGGCCACCTACGGCATCTCGCTTGAGCTGATCGCGGTCATTCCGCTCGTCTTTTACTTAACGCAGCTGCTTATTGACCTTGTGGCGGTGAAATTCGCTGACATCATCGGCTATCGCACCTGTGTGATCGCCTCGCAGGTGGTGTCGGCGCTCGGGCTCATCCTGATGGCCTTTTTGCCCGGGTGGCTGCCGAGCCCCTTTGTCGGCATTCTCATTTCGGTCATCCTGTATGCCATCGGGAGCGGACTCATCGAGGTTTTGCTGAGCCCGATCGTTGAGGCGTGCCCCTTTGAGAACAAGGCGGGGGTGATGAGCCTTTTGCACTCCTTTTACTGCTGGGGAGCGGTGGGCGTGATCCTTGGCTCGACCCTCTTTTTTGCCATCTTCGGTACCGAGTATTGGTGGGTGCTCTCGCTCCTTTGGGCGGCGGTGCCGCTGATCAACACCGTGAACTTCTTCACCTGCCCCATCGAGCGCCTGGTGGAGGAGGGCGAGGGGCTGCGGATCGGACAGCTGCTCCGGCTCCCCCTCTTTGTGCTGATGATCCTCCTGATGATCTGCGTGGGCGCCTCCGAGGCCACGATGACGCAATGGGCCTCGGCCTTTACCGAGGCGGCGCTCGGCGTTTCCAAGACGCTCGGCGATCTCATCGGGCCGTGTCTGTTTGCCGCCTTTATGGGGGTCGCGCGCGTGTTCTACGGTAAGAAGAGCGAGACGATCGACCTTAGCCGCGTGATGCTGGGGTGCGGTGTGCTGTGCGTCGGATGCTATCTCCTGGCGGCCCTCTCGCCGCTGGCGGGCCTTGGGCTTGTCGGCTGTGCGCTGTGCGGTCTGGCGGTCGGCATTATGTGGCCGGGAACGATCAGCCTTGCGGCACAGAGGTGCCCGAGGGGCGGAACGGCGATGTTCGCGTTTTTGGCACTCGCCGGTGACCTCGGGGCGGCGATCGGCCCTGCTATGGTCGGTGGGATCGCGGAGGCTGTGGGGGGCGACCTGAAGGTCGGACTCCTGTTTGCCTCCCTCTTCCCTGCCCTCCTGATCCTCGGCCTTGTTCTTCTTATCAAGAGATTCGGCAAGGCCTCGTAACGAAATGGCGCCCGTCGGCACCGACGGCCGCCATTCTTTTGCGGGAAGAGGGGCGAAGGGCATTGACTTTCGGCGGTCGGAGCCTTATAATAGAATAAAATACGATCTAAAAGGAGATACATCATGGCAAAAATTCTGATCTGCCCCGGCAAATACGTGCAGGGGGCGGGCGAGATGGCGAAGATCGCCGACTACGCCAAGGCCTACGGCAAAAAGGCCCTTGTGGTCATCACGGCCTCGGGCTACAAGCGGATCGGGGCGACCCTTGAGGCGAGCTTCGGTGCGGGCGAGGTCGGTGCTGTTTACGACTATTTTAACGGCGAGTGCTCGTGGAACGAGATCCACCGCCTGGTCGAGGTCATGAAGGCCAACGGATGCGATCTTGTGATCGGCATTGGCGGCGGTAAGATCCTCGATACCTCGAAGGCTGTGGCGAACGCCTGCAAGACGCCCGTCATCATCTGCCCCACCATTGCCTCTACCGATGCGCCCTGCTCGGCGCTGTCGGTCGTGTACACCGACGAGGGGGTGTTCCAGGAATACCACTGGCTCCCCGCCAACCCCAACATGGTGCTGATGGACACCGATATCATTGCGAAGTCGCCTGCGCGCCTGACCGTTTCGGGCATTGGTGACGCCCTGGCCACCTACTATGAGGCGAGAGCCACCAAGGCGAAGGACGCGGGCACCTGTGCCGGCGGCAAGGCGACCTCGGCGGCGATGGCGCTTGCGAGGCTCTGCCTTGATACCCTCTTGGAGGAGGGCGTGAAGGCGAAGCTGGCGCTCGAGGCCGGCGCCTGCACCGAGGCGGTCGAGAAGGTGATCGAGGCCAATACCCTCCTGTCGGGCATCGGCTTTGAGTCGGGCGGTCTTGCCGCGGCGCACGCCATCCACAACGGTCTGACCGTGCTCCCCGAGTGCCACCATATGTACCACGGCGAGAAGGTCGCCTTCGGCGTTCTGACCCAGCTGATGCTCGAGAACGTCCCCACCGAGGAGCTTGACGAGATCGTCGGCTTCTGCATCGAGGTGGGGCTCCCCGTGACGCTTGGCGAGCTCGGTGTTACCGAGGTCACCGACGAGAAGCTCCTGGCCGTCGCCGAGGCCGCGACGGTTCCCGGTGAGACCATCCACAACATGCCCTTCGAGGTGACGGCCGAGACGGTGGTCGCCGCGATGAAGGCCGCGGATGCGTACGGCCGGTATATCCTGAGCCTGTGAGCTGATGCAAAAAAGAAAAGGACCGCCGGGCGGTCCTTTTCTTTTTGCCCCATAGACAAGCGGATGCGGGTGTGGTATACTATAGGATGAAAGAAAAGAGGGAGGGGTGCACTTGGAATACAGAGTTTTAGGAAGGACCGGGCTGACCGTATCGCGGCTGGGGCTCGGGGGGATCCCGATCCAGAGGATCGATGCCGAGGGCACACGGCGGCTCGTCGGGCGGCTGATCGAGGAGGGGGTCACCTTCATTGATACGGCGCGGGCCTACACGGTGAGCGAGGAGTACCTCGGGTATGCGCTGGAGGGCGTCAGGGATCGCTTTGTGCTGGCCACCAAGAGCATGGCGCGCACAAGGGAGGCGATGGCGAAGGACATCGAAACAAGCCTTGCGCTGCTCCGCACCGACTACATTGACCTCTATCAGGTCCATAATCCGAGTGTCAAGGATCTTGTGACCGTCACGTCGCCGGGCGGCGCCCTCGAGGCCCTCCTTGAGGCGAAGGCGGCCGGCAGGATCGGGCATATCGGCATCACGCTCCATTCGGCCGAGCTCTTCCGCGAGGCGCTCACGCTCCCGTGGGTCGAGACGGTCATGTTCCCCTACAATATCGTTGAGACGCAGGGTGACGGGCTGATCGCGCAGTGCGCCGAGCGCGGCATTGGCTTTATCGCCATGAAGCCCCTGGCGGGGGGTGCGATCGAGGATGCCACGGTCGCGCTCCGCTTCCTGGCGTCAAATCCCGCCGTTACGGTGGTGATCCCCGGTATGGCGGACGGCGAGGAGGTCACGCAGAACGTGGCGGCGATCGCCGATACCTCCCCCCTGACCGAGGAGGAGCTGACGGCGGTGGCCGCGACCCGCGCCCTGCTTGGCGAGAGCTTTTGCCGCCGCTGCAATTACTGCGCTCCCTGCGCGGCGGGGATCAACATCCCGGCGATCTTCCTTTTTGAAGGCTATCTGACCCGATACGGGCTCGGGGATTGGGCGAGGATGCGCTATTCCCAGCTGACGGCGACGCCTGCCGATTGCATCGGGTGTGGGGCGTGCGAAGAACGCTGCCCCTACCACCTCCCGATCCGCGATATGCTGAAGCGTGCCGCCGAGGCGCTGGAGGCAAGCGATACATAAAAAACGGCAGGCCGTGGCCTGCCGTTTTTCTCAAACAACATATTCATTATACCACAGTCCTTGCGTGTTGTAAAGGGGTTCGTGGGCATTTTACACAATTTCTTCGTTTTGAATAAATTTTTATTGTGTATTTCTGACAATTTGCCACTTGTTTTTGGGAGAAATCCATGCTATACTAAAGACGTAGAAAGGAGATAGACCAATGGGCTAAGAAAACAAGAAGCACTCAGGACGGGACGCCGACGCCTCAACGTGTCAGAGAAATTCCGCGACCAATGAACACAAACGCCTAAACGACGTAGTCGCGATGAGACTCCGCAATGAGCCGAATGAACGTTCCCTGTGAAGAGTACCCGCTGTATACCACAATCAATGCGTGAAGATAAAGTGCGCGTTGGCGATGTGTAGCAAGACGGCCCCCTTCCCACACTGAGTGTTACCGATGCACACCTTTTGTAGGACGATACCGAGGCACGAAGGCTATTCTCCTTAAGAATGTAATGTAGGTGCCGGTCATGATCGAACAGCAAAAGGGATCTGACGAAAGAGAGGATTAAGAACGATGTTAGATATCAAGAGTGAGCAGAAATGACCCTTGGTTGCAAGCCACGGAGCAGCCAAGGGTCATTTCTATTTTCTCTTGCTTTTCCCCCGACACAGCGGTATAATGAAGACAAGAAACAAAAAGGAGACTCCCCCTATGCCCTTCCCCGACATCAAGGGGCGCTTCGGCTTTGGCTGTATGCGCCTGCCCCTCCTTGCCGATAAGACGGTCGACCGTGCCGCCTTCTCGGCGATGGTGGACGAATTCCTCGCGGCCGGCTTCAACTACTTCGATACGGCGCACGGGTACCTCGGCGGCGAGAGCGAGCGCGCCCTTTGCGACTGCCTGACACAGCGCTATCCGCGCGACCGCTATATCCTGACCGACAAGCTCTCGACCTATCATTTCGAGACCGAGGCGGAGATCCGCCCGCTCTTTGCACGACAGCTCGAGATCCTCGGGGTCGATTATCTTGACTTCTACCTGATGCACGCGCAGGACAGCGCGCTTTACGAGAAATTCACGCGGTGCCGCGCCTACGAGATCGCCGCTGAGCTGAAGGCGGAAGGGAGGATCCGACACCTTGGCATCTCCTTCCACGATCGCGCCGAGCTGCTCGAGCGTATCCTCACCGAGCACCCCGAGGTCGAGGTCGTGCAGATCCAATTCAATTACCTCGACTTCGAGGATCCTGTCGTCGAGGCGCGGAGGGTCTACGAGGTCTGCCGCCGCTTCGATAAGCCGATCCTTGTGATGGAGCCGGTCAAGGGTGGGGCACTGGCCAAGCTCCCCCCGAGGGCGCAGGGCATCCTCGACGCTCTCGGCGGTGGGTCAAGCGCCTCCTATGCCCTCCGCTTTGCCGCCGGCTTCCCCGGGGTCTTTATGGTGCTCTCGGGCATGGGTGACCTTGCGATGGTGAAGGAGAACGTCTCCTTTATGAAGGAGGCGGCGCCTCTTTCGGCGCGTGAGCGCGAGGCGATCGCCAAGGTGACGGCGATCCTGCGCGAGGGGGATACGATCCCCTGCACCGATTGCCGCTACTGCATGGAGCGGTGCCCGCGCGGCATCGAGATCCCGGCGCTCTTTGCCTGCCTCAATTCAAGACGCGCCTACAAGAGCTGGAACTCGTCCTACTACTACAAGATCCGCACGCAGGGCGGCGGTGCCGCCTCCGATTGCATCGGCTGTGGCGCGTGCGAGGCGGCCTGCCCCCAGCATCTGCCGATCCGCAAGCTCCTCCGGGATGTGGCGGCAGAATTCGAGAAATAACAGTAAAAAAGAGTACCTTGCGGTACGCTTTTTCTTTTTTGTAAAGTTTTACTTGCAAATCTCCTCGGCGTAGCGGACACCGTCCATGGCATCAGGGGCGTAGTGATCGGCGCCCATCGTGGCGGCGGCCTCGGGGGTCAGGACGGCACCGCCGACGACGCTGCGGCAGAAGGAGGCGCGCTCACGGAGGAGGGCGACGGTCTCGGCCATGGCAGGGACGGTGGTGGTCATCAGGGCCGAAAGACCGCAGAGGGGGGCGCGGCTCTCGAGGACGGCGGTGACGATCGCCTCGGGGGTGACGTCACGGCCAAGGTCGATGACGCGGAAGCCGTAGCTCTCGAGGAGGAGCCGCAGGATGTTCTTGCCGATGTCGTGGATATCGCCGCGGACGGTGGCAAGCACGAAGGGGCCGCGCTCGGCAGGGGGCATCCCTCCGGCGGTGAGCGCCGCCTTGATGCAGTCAAAGGAGGCGGAGGCCGCCTCGGCGGCGACGAGGAGGGCGGGCAGGTAGAGGCGGCCACTCTCAAAGGCGCGGCCGACGGTATCGAGGGCGGGCACGATCTCGCCGCGGATGACGTCGAGCGGTGCGACGGTCGCGAGCAGCTCCTCGGTCAGGGTGACGGCCTCGCGGCGGAGGCCCTTGGCGATCGCACGGCCGAGGGGGGAGAGCCCGTCGGCAAGGGCGGGGGCGGCGGTCGCGGCAGGGGCGGCAGGAGAAGACGTGGGGGCCGCTGTGGGGGCGAGGGTCTCGGCGGCCTTGATGTAGGCGGCACAGCCCTCGTCCTTGCCCGTGAGCGCCAGGAAGGCGTAATAGGCACGCATCATCTCGGGGGAATGCGGATTCATGATGGCGGCCGAGAGGCCGCGCTCGAGCGCCATGGCGAAGAAGGTGGCGTTCACGGTATCGCGCGACGGCAGACCGAAGGAGACATTCGAGACCCCGAGCGAGGTGTGGCAGCCGAGCTCGCGCCCGACGGCCGTGAGGGCATCGAGGGTCGCGCGGGGGGCGGTCGGGTCGGCGCTGACGGTCAGGGTCAGGGTATCGAAGATGACGTCCTTCCGCTTGATGCCGTAGGCGGCGGCAGCCTCGAGGATGCGCGCGGCAATGGCGAGGCGGCCTGCGGCGGTCGCGGGGGTGCCGTCCTCATCAAGAGTCAGGGCGATGACGGCGCCGCCGTATTTTTTGACGAGGGGGAGGACGGCCTCGAGGCTTTCCTTTTTGCCGCTGACCGAATTGACAAGGGGCTTGCCATTATAGCGGCGCAGGGCGGCCTCCATGGCCTCGGGCGACGAGGAGTCGATGCAAAGCGGAAGGGCGGTCACGGCCTGGATCTCGGTGACGGCCTCGGCAAGGAGGGCGGTCTCGTCGATCTCGGGATGGCCAACATTGACGTCAAGGATATCGGCGCCTGCCTCCTCCTCGCTGACGGCCTCCCGGAGGAGATAGCCGATGTCGTGGGAGAGGAGGGCCTCACGGAAGCGCTTTTTGCCCGTCGGGTTGATGCGCTCGCCGATGAGCAGGGGGCGCTCGCCGAAGGTGACGGCGTGGGTGTAGGAGGAGACGACGGTGGCCGTCTTTTCGGTGATGGGAGAGGGCGCGGCGGGCGCTGTCGCGGCGGTCAGGGCGGCGATATAGGCGGGGGTCGTGCCGCAGCAGCCGCCGACAACACGCACGCCGCGTGCGACGAGCTCGGCCACCTCGGCGGCGAAGGTCGCCGCATCGAGATCGTAGACGGTAGCACCGTCCTCGGCGCGCGGCAGGCCGGCGTTCGGCTTCATGACGACGGGAACCGAGGCGGCGGCGAGGAGGCGATCGGCGACGGGAGCGAGGGCGCGCGGTCCCAGCGAGCAGTTGGCACCGACAGCATCGGCGCCCATCGCCTCGAGCATGGCGACCATGGCCTCGGGGGTGGCGCCGGTCATGAGCTTGCCGTCGGCCCCGTAGGCGTTCGTGACGATGACGGGGAGAGCGCAGGTTTCCTTCACAGCGAGGAGGGCGGCGCGCGTTTCGTAGCAGTCGTTCATCGTTTCGATGAGGACGAGGTCGGCGCCGTGCCTGACACCAAGACGGACGGTGGCCGCAAAGATCGCAACGGCCTCCTCGAAGTCAAGGTCGCCGAGGGGGGCGAGGAGGCGCCCCGTCGGCCCGATATCGAGGGCGACGAAGGCATCGGCCTCGCGGCCGGCTTCGACGATCGCGCGGCGCGCACACCCGACGGCGGCGCCGATCACGGCATCGAGCTCGTCCTCATCGAAGTGGAGGAGGTTCGCGCCGAAGGTGTTGGTCGAGATGACGTGGCTGCCGGCGTCAAGGTAGGCGCGGTGGATGGCGGTCACGGTCTCGGGGCGGTCGAGGCAGAAGCGCTCGGGCGAGGCGCCCGGGCGGAGGCCCTCGGCCTGGAGAAGGGTGCCCATGCCGCCGTCAAGGCGGACGAGGCTTTCTTTGAGAAATTGTCGGAAGTTCATAGCGGCTCCAGGATCACGGTTGTATTCCAATGATGGCGGTAACGGACTTTGTGGGGGACATCAGGTCTCCGCTTGAGAGAGTGATGCCGAGGGTGCGCTCGGCCTCGACGAGGGGGAGGAGGTCGCGCTGGAGGGCGAGGGGGAGATCGCCGTAGCCCGGGGAGAAGCGCTTGGTGAGGGTAAGGCCGCCGGCGGCAAGATCGGCGAGGAAGGTCTCGACGAGGGCTTCACAGCGCTCGGAGCCGAGGGCCGAGAGGAGGAGGGCGCGGGCGGGCGAGGTGCGGGTGTAGCGCGCAAGGCGGCGGTCGATCGCGTGGCCGACGGTGGCGGCCATAAGGATCGCCTCGCGGCATCCCGCAAGACGGGCGGCGAGCGACGAGGAGGCGGCATTCACGGGCCCGAGGGTCACGGTGGCCCCGTCGATGGCGACGGGGAGGGTGCGATAGGCCACGCGGTAGGTAAAGAGAGAGTCGGCCTCGCCGACGAGCTCGGATAGGAGCCGGAGGGCGGCTTCATCCCCGTCTCCCGAGCGTGCGTAGCGCAGGACCTCGCGGCGGTCGAGGGGCGGTGGCGGATAGGTGCGCGTCCTGACGGGGGTCATTTGCCGAGGATGTCCGAGAGGTTCCGGAGGATGCCGCGCGCCACCTCGGGCTTATTCATGGTATAGACGTGGACGTTCGTCACGCCGTTCGCAAAGAGGTCGATGATCTGGTCGGTCGCGTAGGCGATGCCCGCCTGCATCATGGCGCGCGGATCGCTCCCGAATTTGTCAACGAGCGACTTGAAGCGCTGGGGCATGAGCGAGCCCGAGAGGTGGATGGCGCGCTCGACCTGGTTGCCGTTCGTAATAGGCATAATGCCGGGAATTACGGGCACAGTAATGCCTTCTTCGCGGATGCGGTAAAGGAAACTGTACAAAAGTGCGTTGTCGAAGAACATTTGGGTGGTGAGGAAATCGCAGCCGGCCTCGACCTTCTCACGGAGGTAGCGAATGTCCTCGCGGCGGTCGGTGCTTTCGGGATGGATCTCGGGATAGCAGGCACCGCCGATGCAGAAGTCGCCGGCGGCGCGGAGGGAGCGGACGAGCTCCACGGCGTGGCGGAAGTCCCAGGCCGAGCGGTCGGCGCCCTCGAGCTCCCTCGGGATATCGCCGCGCAGGGCCATGACGTTCTCGATGCCGGCGGCCTTAAGGTCGGCGATGCGGGCGGCGACGGTCTCCTTGGTCGAGGAGACACAGGTGAGGTGAGCGAGGGTGGGGACGCCGTAGCGCGCCTCGATGTTCTTAGCGATATCGAGGGTATAGCGGCTGGTGCCGCCGCCGGCGCCGTAGGTCACGCTCATGAAGGCGGGCGCGAGCGCCGCGATCTCCTCGGTGGCGCTACGGACGCTCTCGAAGGCGGTCTCGGTCTTCGGTGGGAAGACCTCGAAGGAGAGCGAGAGAGTTTTTTTCTTCAGAAGGGTCGTGATCTTCATAACGATACCTCGGTTGTGTAGGATGGAGATGGGGTAGGTTGCGCCGGGGCGCAAATGGGGGGGAGAGAGGCTAAGCCCTCGACGGCGAAGAGCGCGGTTTTAGCCCGAGCGGGGAGACTTTTCACGGAGATACAATTGATTCATCGGTTTGTCGGGGGAGGACCGCCGGGTGAGCAAGCGAAAAGGCCACGGTGTGGCGTTTTTGTGAAGCGATACGCAAGCACGCGCGAATCTGTGCTTGCCCAAGTGAGCCGTGCGCCGCTTGCTCTGCGAGCGCAAAACGGGAGTTTTGCAAGCGCGACAGCGCAAGGGGCCGCGCCCCTTGGCGAGCAAAGAGCATACCCCAAGGATAGGGAGAAATGAAGCGAGTGATAATGAGCGCGCATTTCGTAAGGAACGCAGCGACGGAATAGCGAACCTGTGAGCGTCCCATATCCGCGGGGAGGGCAAGCGTCGGTCCCTACGGGATATGCGAGAAGGGCGGCAGAGTGGACAGTACGACTCATCCACCGCTAACGCGGTCCCCCTTCCCCCACCGGGGAAGGCTTTAAGTGACTGAGTTTTCGCGGAGGGAAAACGGATGCACTTTGTCGTCGAGGGAGGACCGCTGGGGACGTCGGTTCGAGCGGACCGCCGGGGACGTCGGTCCCTACAGAAGCCGTACAGAGGCGTACGGCGAGCACGGTTGTGCTCGGCTCCGCGGAAGAGCGCCGTTTTAGCCCGCGAGGAGGGCGAGGAGACCGACGGTAATATCATCCCTTCCCTTCCTCGCCACCGCCTCCGCCACGATGCGCTCGGCGAGAGCCTTCAGGTCGTCGGGCTTCTCCTCGGCCAGGAGGGCAATGAGCCAGGCGGGATCCTCGTTCTCGGGGACGATGCCGTCCGAAAGCAGGACGAGGATGTCTCCCTCCTTTGTTTCTACATGAATGCGCTCGGCATCGGGGGTCTTGAAAAGCCCGATCGGCATCGTGCGCGAGCGGACACGGAAGATCTCGGCGCCGCGCTTGATGTACGAGGGCGCCGCCCCGCTCTTCAGAAAGGTCGCGTTCCCGTACACAAGGTCAAGAGCCAGCACGTCCACCGTGGCCGAGCACTCGTCCTCGCGCGTGCGCACCAGATTGTTCAGCATGCGGAGCGCCATCTTGCGACTGCACCCCGAGGCCAGGACGGTCTCAAGAAACTCCACCGAGACCGCCGCCGTGCGCGAGGCCGCCTCGCCGCTCCCCATCCCGTCCGACAGGATCCCGTAATAGACCCCGTCCTCGGTCTCAAAAAAGCGCAGGCGGTCGCCCGACGGCTCACTCGCCGCCCCCGGCACCGAGGCACTCGCCGTCTCTACCGTATAGCGCCGCTTGGCGCGCAACGACGCCACGGCGATCCCATCCCGACTCTCAATGACGGGCGGCGTGACGGCGCACCCCAGCACCTCCTCGGCCGCCGGGGCCAGGAGGGGTGTCGCACGCTCGACCGGGGTCGGCCGCTCACTCCCGATCACCACGCGCTTGTCGCGCGCCCCATAGACCGCTACGGTCAGCCCCCGTCCGGCATCGCCAAGCCGCGCCGCGATCTTTTCGGCAGCCGCGATGTCCTCGCTCCGCTCCTCGCGGTCGCGGTCGGCGGCCTCGCCGAGGAGCTTGGCAAGCATCGCATAGTCGTGCGAGAGAAATTCGTTCCGATCCCCCTTATGGCGCCGCAATCCCAGAGAGGCGCATTCGTCGCGGATCTCGTCAAGGATCTGCGCGATCCTCGGACAGCCGCTCCGCAGCTCGGGCGGCAGCTCGTCCGCCGAGATCTTGCCCGTGTCGCGCAGGCGGTTGGCAAGAGCATAGACCGACCGCTCGGCCACGCGCTCGCCCTGCTCCCAGCACCGCACGCGGTTGGAGCAGGTGGCGCAATGGCGTGCGCAAACCTTTTCGCACTCGACGAAATATTCGGCCGCGGCCGGGCGGCGGCTCTCGTCCGAGAGGCGGTAAAACATCGTGGAAAGCGCCGAGAAGGCCGTCCCCAGCCGCCCGAGGCGGTCGCCGTCGGCACGGGGGCGCTCGGCCACCTCACGGACCGCCTCACGGCGGCGCCGCAGCGAAAGCTCGGCCTCGAGGGGATCGACGGCCGAGGGGAGATGCCCGAGGAGCGGAAAGGTGACAAGGACGGTGACGGCGCATTCGGGGGCGACCGCAAGGAAGCCGGACAGCCCCTCGCTGTACGCCGCAAAGCCGATGGCCGCAAGGCTCCCGCCAAGGAGCGCAAGCGACGTCCCGTGGGGGAACAGCAGCCCCGTCACCACCCCAAGGAGGGCGTAGGAGGGAGCCGTCGCCAGGGGGCCGACAAGGCCGAGAAGGAGACCGACGACCCCACCGCGTGCCGCCCCGAAGCGGCGCGCCGCGAACAGGGTGATCCCCACCGTGGCGAGGGTGGCGAAGGAGAGGCCGAAGAGCGAGATCGGCCGCAGGGCGAAGACGGTAGCGATCAGAAAGGCGAGCGCCGACAGCTCGACCGTTGGCAGGCGCCGCGCGGCGGATTCGGTCTCACCAAGGGGGGCTCGGCCGAAGAGCGCCGCCACCGAGAGGCGCGCCTCATACACCGGCGCAAGGACGAGGGTGAGAAGGGTGGGCGAGACGATCGCCATTGCCGCAAAAAGGAGGGCGTAGGTCGTCACGCCGAAGGCGATGAGCTCATAGGCCGCAAGCCCGGCGCCGACGAGCGCCGCCGCCATCACGCGAAGGCCGATCCGCTCACCGAAGAGCGCCTCGGTCACCGGGAAGAGGACGCGCTTTGGCACGGGGAGAGACAAAAGGACACGCAGGCCAAGGAGGGCGATGAGGGCAATGAAAAACACCCCGCCCACCGCCCCGAGCGAGAGCGCCCCGGCGGCCGCCCCGAGGAGAGCCGGCACCATACGGCGGCGGCGCGCCGCCACGGTGGCGAAGGCGAAGGGATACATGCCGAAGGCGAGGTGAGTGCGCCCGAGCAGCAGGCTGACCGCAAAGACCAGCACCTCCTGCAAAAAGGCGAGTCCGCGCCCCTCGTGCTCCTCGTACAGCTCGGGGAAGAGGGTGGCCGCAAGGCTCCTCCCTCCGTCCCTTGCCTTGATCTCTCCATACTGCTCCTTGGTATTCATAGCCCTCTCCTTACACGTCTTTTTTCGCCATTATAGCAAAGGTCGGGCGCAAGCGATGTCGCTTTGCGAGGGCGAAGGCGCACTAGTTTCCCCGTTTTTGGCGCCGAAAGGGCGAAGGAGAGCGAAAAAGCGAAAAGTCGGGGGAGTGACTTGCAAAAAGAATGGCGCTATGCTACAATAAATGCAGTACCGCCCGCATATATATGAATGAATTGCGGGAGGTACCGATATGCATTCTTCATCCGAGCCTACCGAGGGCCTTGGCGGCCGCCGTGCCGTCCTCCTCTCTGACCTTTCGGCCCTTGTTTCCAATTATGAGGCAATGCGCCGGGCGCTTGCCGCCGTGGGGGCCGCCCCGATCGCTGTCGTCAAGGCGGATGCCTACGGCCACGGGGCGGCGGCCGTCGCCGCCGCGCTGTATGCTGTGGGGGCGCGCCGCTTTGCCGTGGCGACCCTTGCCGAGGCCCTGGCCCTCCGCCCGGCCCTCCCCGGTGCCGAGCTCCTGGTCCTCGGCCCGACTCTCCCCGAGGAGGCCCCCGAGGCCGCCCGGTGCGGCATCACTCTCTCGGTCTCCTCGGCGGCGTATGCGAAAACGGTTTCTCGGCTTATGAAGGGGGGTTCCCTTGCCGTGCATATAAAGCTGAACAGCGGCATGAACCGCCAGGGCTTCTCGCTCCTCCCCGAGGACTACGAGGCCACCGTTGCGGCGATCACGGCGATCCACGCCTCCCCCTCCTTCCATATTACGGGGATCTATTCGCACCTTGGGACGGCGGACGAGGGGATGGTCTTTGAAACGCGCCGCGCGGTGGCGCGCTTCCGCACGGCCCTCCGCACGCTCGGGCGGCTCGGCATCACGGCGCCGGGGCATCTTGCGGCAACGGCGGGGATCGCGCTTGGGGGAGCCTTCGGTCTTCCGCTTGCGCGCCTTGGGCTGGCGCTTTACGGCTATGCACCGCGCGGTCTTACTCTGCCGCCGCTCCGCCCGGTAGCCCGCCTTATGGCGCGCCTTACCGAGCTGCGCTCGCTCCCTGCCGGGGAGGGGATCGGGTACGGTGCTACCTTCCGCACGCGCCGCCGCGAGACGGTGGGACTGCTCACCCTCGGCTATGCCGACGGTCTGCCGCGTGCCGCCGCCCCGGGTGGGGCGACCGTGACGGTCGCAGGGCGCCGCGTTCCCCTCATCGGGCGCGTGTCGATGGACTCGGCCTCGGTCCTGCTCACGGGCATCCCGCGCCACCTCGCGACCCACGCTACCCTTTTCGGCGATACCGCCGATTCTCTCTATGCACTTGCCGATGCCGCCGGGACCATCCCCTACGAGATCCTCGCACGGCTCGGACCACGAATTGACAGGAAGTACATCTATGCTGACAACGACAGGACTTTTGATCCTCTATAAGGACGGGGGCATGACCTCCCAGCAGGCGGTCAGCCGCGTGCGGCGCCTCTTTGGCGCTTCGAAGGCCGGGCACACGGGCACGCTCGATCCGATGGCGACCGGTGTCCTGCCGATCCTGCTCGGGTCGGCGACGGCCGCCTCGGAGTTTATGCTGACGGGGGACAAGCACTACCTCGCCGACCTGCGCCTCGGCCTTACGACCGACACCGAGGATACGACGGGCACCGTCACCGGGCGCACCGAGCGCCCTCTGCCCTCCCCTGCGGAGGTCGAGGCGGCCGCCCTCTCCTTCCTCGGAGAGTACGACCAGATCCCCCCGATGTACAGCGCCCTGAAGCAGGGCGGACAGAAGCTCTGCGATCTGGCACGCCGCGGCATCGAGGTCGAGCGGTCGGCACGCCGCGTGACCATCCATCGGCTGACGGTCGCCCCCCTCCCCGGCGGCGACTACCGCCTTGACGTTGTGTGCTCGAAGGGCACCTACATCCGCACGCTCTGTGCCGATATCGGGGCGCGCCTCGGCTGTGGGGGCGTGATGAGCCGCCTTGAGCGGGTCACGGCGGCCGGCTTCACGACGGCCGATGCCGTCACGCTTGCCGCGCTCGAGGCCATGGACGACGAGGGGCGCCGCGCTTCGCTTTTGCCGGTCGAGACCCTCTTTGCCGGGCTGCCCGCCGTCACGCTCCCCCCCTTCTTCGCGCGCCTGGCACACGCGGGCGCCGAGATCTATCAGAGGAAGATCGGCACCGACTACCCCGAGGGCGCCCGGGTGCGCCTGCTTGACGAGGACGGCTTCTTCTCGCTTGGCGAGGTGCGCGCCTTCCCCGAGGGGAGCGCCATCAAGCCGATCCGCAAATTCCGCTAAACCGAAGGTTTTCTTTACATAAAAACAAAAAACGCGCCATAGGTGCGCGGAAAGGAGAGGGTATGGCGATCGCATTCACCGCCGAGCAGGCCGCCGCGATCAAGACGCGCGGCCGCACGCTCCTTGTCTCGGCTGCCGCAGGCTCGGGCAAGACGGCCACGCTGACGCGGCGCATCATCGAGGGGCTGCTTGACCCTGCATCCCCCACCTCGCTCTCGCGCCTGCTCGTCGTTACCTTTACGGTATCGGCGGCAAAGGACATGCGTGACAAGATCCGCCGCGCGCTTGACGAGGCCATTGCCGCCGACCCCTCGAATCTGCGCCTTCAACGCGAGAGCATGCTCCTTCCCTCGGCCGAGATCTCGACCATCGACAGCCTCTGCTACCGCATCCTGCGGCAAAATGCCGAGGCGGCCGACGTGCCCCCCGGCTTCCGTATTCCCGATCCTGCCGAGGCGGATCTTCTCGCTCTGCGCACGATGGAGGACCTGCTCCTCGATCTTTACGCCGGGGAGGTGCCCGGCATCGGCGCCGAGGAGTTTGCCGCCCTCGCCGACACCCTGACCTCGGCCAAGGGCGAGGAGGCGCTGGCCTCGATCCTCGGCCACCTTGACGAGGAGCTTTCCTGCGATCCGCGCGGCCTTACGGCCCTTGCCGAGGCGCGCGACCGCTACCGGGAGGCGGCCGACCTCCCCTTCCTCAAGACCGCATTCGGTGCCGAGGCGATCGCCGCTGTGACGGCCCCCCTCGATACGCTGATCGCGCGCGCCGAGGAGCTGCTCGCGGCCCTTGACGGGGCGGACGAGCCCTCGCTCAATAAGCGCCTGCCGTATCTTTCGCAACTGACCGACATGGCCCGCAGGGTGCGGGACGGCCTCTCGGCCGCCGACCCCTCGGTGATCCCCCTGATGGCCGAGGATCACGGCCCGACCCCCGTGGTACGCGGCGAGGTCTCGCTCGAGAACCGCGCCATCACACCGCTTGCCAAGGCGATCAAGGATACCTTAAAGGACGGCTACCGCCACTATTTTTCCTGCTCCGACGAAGAAAACGCCGCGACCCTCCGTGCCCTTGCCTCGCTCTCGGATCTGCTCCTCCGCGTGCTCACGGCCTTCCGTGCGCGGCTTGACGAGGAGAAGAAGCGGCGGCGGATCTGCACCTTCGCGGATGTTGCGCGCCACGTGCTCGATCTTCTCGTCAAGGACGGAGAGCGCACTCCCCTCGCCGAGGCGATCGGTGGGCGGTACGACGAGATCTACATTGACGAATTCCAGGACGTCAACGCCCTGCAATACGCGATCTTTTGTGCGATCGCACGCGAGGACAACCTCTTTATGGTGGGCGACGTAAAGCAGAGCATCTACGGCTTCCGCCATGCGAGCCCCGAGATCTTTGCCTCGCTCCGCCGTGCCTACCCCGCCCCCACCGAGGGGGAGGGCGCCGCCTCGCTCTACTTCACGCAGAACTTCCGCTGTGATGCCCCCATCGTCCGCTATGTCAACGAGGTGGCGGGCACCCTCTTCCGCCATGCGGGGCGCACCGTCGAGTACCTCCCGGAGGACGACCTCGCCTTTGGCAAGCGCCCCCCGACGGGTGAGGAGCCCGTCCGCACCTATATCTTCGAGGAGCCGACGCCCACCCGTGACGAGGAGGACGAGGGCGAGGAGACCGAGGGCGAGACGGTGGGTGCTGAGGCCGCCTTTGTGGCGGAGGAGATCCGCCGCCTCCTTGAGCACGGTCGCCTCGCGGACGGGCGCCCCATCCGCCCCTCGGACATCGTTCTCCTCTTCTCGGCGCGCACGCAGATGCCCGCCTTCCGCCGTGCGCTCGAGGGGGTCGCTAAGGTGCGCACCGATGCCGACGGCGACTTCTTCCTCTCGCCCGAGGTCCTGCTTGCGCTCGCCCTTTTGAACACCGTCAACAACCCCCGCCGCGATATTCCGCTGGCCGCCGCACTCCGCTCGCCCGTGTTCGGCTTCTCGATGGAGGAGCTGGCCCTTCTGCGGCGCGAGGCGAAGGAGGCACCGACCCTCTACGATGCCCTCCTCTCCTACCTCGACCGCCATCCCGATTTCGGGAAGGGGCGGCGCTTTACCGAGCGGCTGGATGCCTGGCGGCAGATCGCCGAGGGCGAGACGGTCGGCAAGCTCCTGCTTGCGATCTATCACGATACCGCCCTCCTTTCGCTCTATGGCGAGGGGAATCGGGCGCACCACGACAACCTACACCGCCTCTATGAGTACGCGCGCTCCTTCGAGGGCTCCTCGTACCGTGGGCTCTATAGCTTCATCTCCTTCATCAACCGCGCGATCGAAGCACAAAAAACCGTCATCCCCCCCGCCGGCGAGGGTGAGGAGGAGGCGGTCCGCTTTATGACGGTCCACGGCTCGAAGGGGCTGGAGTTCCCCGTCGTCTTTCTCTGCAACATCCAGCGGCGGTTTCTCCACACCGATAAAACGACAAGTTTCATTTACGATAAGTCGTATGGGCCGGCCGCGTGTCTTTCTTCTCCCGACGGAAACACGCGCCTGCGGACACCGGTCTACCAGCTGCTTTGCCACCGTGAGCGGCTGGCGGCGGCCGAGGAGCAGATCCGCCTCCTCTACGTGGCCCTCACCCGTGCGCGCGAGCGCCTGTACGTGACGGGCTCCTGCCGCTCGCTTGAGAGTGAGATCGCAAGGGCCGAGGCCCTCCTTGAGGGCTTTACCGAGCACAATGTGCTCACCTCCTCGAGCTGGCTCCCCTGGATCCTTGCCCTCTGTGCCAAGCGCCGCGACCCCTATCTGTCGCTCTGCCATGCCGAGGAGGCCCCCCTCGCCCCGTCACCCCTGCCGCACGGGGAGGAGGGTGCCGCGGCCGTGGAGGCTCCCGAGGCGCCCCCCGTGCCCTCGGATGCCGATGTGGCAATGCTCACCGCGCGCTTCGACTTTGTGTACCCCGATGCCGGGGCGGCCGACCTCCCTGAGAAGCTGTCGGTCTCGCGCCTTTCGCCCGCGGTGCTTGACGGCACCGAGGAGAGCGAGGGCCCCGTCACCCTGCCGCCCGATTTCCGGCCGCACGTGCCCGCCTTTGTCGCCGGGCGGCGCGAGGACGAGGCCGCCCTGCGCGGCACCGCCACGCACCTCTTTTTGCAGTTCTGTGATTTTGAACGGCTGGAGCGCGAGGGAGTCACCGCCGAGCGCGAGCGCCTCGTTAAGGAGCGCTTCCTGCGCCCCGAGGAGGCCGCCCTTGTGCGGTATGACGAGATCGAGGCCTTCACCCGTTCGTCCCTCTTTGAAGCCCTCCGCACAGCGCCCCGCCTGCGGCGCGAGCTGCGCTTTCATTCGCTCCTGCCGGCGGCCGACTTCACGACCGACGAGGGAAAGCGGCGCGAGCTCGCCGCCGAGGGCCGCACGATCCTCGTCCAGGGGGTCATCGACTGCATTCTCGAGGAGGCGGACGACTATGTCCTCATCGACTATAAGACCGACCGCACCCCCTCCGACCGCCACGCGGCGCGCCGCCTGCTCGTCGAGCGGCACCGTGAGCAGCTGACCTATTACGCCGCCGCCTGCCGTGAGGTGTACGGCAAGCCGCCGCGGCGCATCCTCCTCTATTCCCTCGCCCTCGGCGAGAGCATCGAGGTCGAATAAAAGGCAGCGCATCGGCTTGCCTCCGTCACCGGCAAGATCTGTCCAAGTAGAACCATCTATTTGGACAGATCTTTATTTTACAAATAAAAAGGGGTGGCATTGCCACCCCTTTTTTGGGTTCTTCCTCTCGCGAGAGGAAACTTGATGCTATTTTGTGGAGGCGGACACTGTGAAGCCGTACAAAGGCGTACGGCGAGCACGGTTGTGTGCGCATCCGCGAAAGAGCGCGATTTTACTCCGCGACGGCCTCAAGGACAGCGTTCACAACGCGATCCTCCGCATACTTGTCGAGCGTCGCAAAGTGGGCGTAGGCCTCGGCAAGGGAGACGGTGGTATCGAATCTCGAGAGAGAGGAGACACAGTACTGCACGCCGTCAACCTCGATGTAGTACTGGAAGGTGTACTCGGTCTCGAGGGCGGCCTTCTCGTAGGTCATCTTGTCGAGGAGAATGCCCTGGCTGAACGAAAGGACGTTGCGGCCGTCCGCCGTTGTGCGAGTGCCAACTGCGATCTTGTCGCCCTCGGCATACACGAGCGTGCCCGCTGCGGCATCATAGGTGTACTTGACGCCCGAAACGCGCTCGTCCCCGGCGCGGATCTCTGCCGCAACGGCGACCGCCTTGCCACCCTCGGCAAGCTTCGCAAGAAGCGAGGCGTCGATGTCGTAGACACCGCGCAGGCCCGCACGGTTGGCAACGAGGGCGCCGGTGTCGATCGCGACCTGATAGCCGGCAAAGGTCATTGCGCGGTAGATGTTGGCCGTAGGCGCGATGTAGGCCGCCACCACGGCAAGATTCTGCGCGTAGGCAGGATCGAACTTCGCCACGATATCCGCGGCGATCGGGCCGAAGGCGGTAAGATCGACACCCATAAAGGCGGAAACGTCAAGCCCGACCTTCTTCGCGAGAGCGAAGAACTTCGCATTCACGGCAGGATCGATCGAAACTCTGAGATCCAGAGTATCGTAGTAGATCGTGGCGATGGCCGCATCGAACTTGGCCTGCAGGGCCTCCTTCACGCTACCGGTGATCGTATCAGCGGCGAAGAGGGCGTGAAGCTCCGTCTTCTGCGCGGCGTTCAGGTAGGAGTAGGCGTTGATATCGAGGCGGAACCACTTGGCAAGGTCGGCAAAATGGTTCTGCTGCATCTCGGCAACGCTGAGGGCACGGTTATAGAAGCGCATCGCATAGATGCGGGATTCGCAGGCGGCGCCGTAGCCGAGCATAAAGCGCGCGTTGGCCGGCGAGGAATCCGCCATCTTCAGGCCAAGCGCTCCGGCCCCAGAGTTCACGTACAGCGAGCCCGTGACATCGTTGGCGCCGCGCTCGGCGACAAGCGAGAGCGTCATCGCGGTGGTGGCGTCGGCCTCGACCGTGACCTTCGGGCTGAAGGTGGCGGATGCCGTGCCGTTGTAGCCCTGGAACTTACTGAAGACCACCGAGCCGTCCGAAAGAGCGTCTCTGTAAAGAGCGATATCGGAGAAGGTAACGAACTGAGAGTGTGCCTTATCCTGATTGGCTTCACCGGCCGTCATCACGAATTCACCCGTGACGGTCCCCGTCGTGGGAATACCGCTGAGGTTAAAGAAGGACTGACCCGAAAAGGCGTTGGTCATCCGGATATAGCCGGCACCGAGGATCGCGGCCGCGCCCTGCTGCGTACCGTCATGGTCGTGGTAGGAGATCGTCGAAAGCTCGGGCAGAGAAACACCGATGGCGACGCCACCCTTGCCGAACCTCGCCATCGCGGCCTCATAGGCGGACACGTAGGCTGTGACCGCCGCCTTGTACTCGTCGGTCGTATTGCGGCCGCTGGGCGTGCCGTTACCGGCGACCTGCGCCACACCGTAGAAGGCGGTAGCGTGTGTGGCATCCAGTTTACTGCCGTCCTTATTCCACACCTCAAGGTTGGTCGCCGGCTTCAGGTCGGCCCCAAGGGCATCGAGCGCCGCAAGGGCGGCCTCCTTGGTGTCGTACTGGGCAAGGAGGGTAGGATCGGCGGCATTCTTCCAGGCCTGGGTCTTATCGCCGGTGTAGGCGCCGTAGTAGGCGTAGGAGGAATAGTCCCGATCGGCGATCCCGGGGTCAGCGTTGGCAGCAACGATGATCCACTTCGCATCGGCCTTGATGCGGTTGCCGTCGTACTGAGGATCGGCACCCGGGGCCGTCGGGAAGGCGGTGGGCAGATCGCCGCGGTCGGCCGCCCAGAGGTCGTTCAGCTTAAAGAAGTCATAGCGACCGAGGAGACCGTCGGTGACGTAGATGGTATCGAAATCATACTCAGCGGGGAGGAAGGAAGCGAGCTTTGCAAGCTCGGCCTCGACATAGGCATCGACCGTGTCCTGCGTGACGGCAGCAAAGTCATCGGCCTTGTTGGCCTCGGCAAAGGCCACGCGGACATCAAAGGGAAGCGCCATGAAGTCCTCAGTAGCGAGCTTCTTTTCAGCGGCGTAATCAATGAAGGCGTTGAGATCGGCGTTCGCCCCCTTGTAGGCATCGTAGTAATACGCCTGCTCATAGAGCACGGTGGCGTCGGTATTGAAGGCCTCCGCCGACGTGTAGGCCGAGGCGGCGTTGTTCTCAATGATGCCCTCGTAGACGGCGGCCATGTTGCGGTCGGCATTCACGACCATAGCCACAACAGCGAGGTCGGCGCCAGCGCTCTTGGCGATATCGACAAAGGCGTTGCGGTCGGTCGCACCGTCGAGCTTCAGGGTGTCATAGGTCGCGGCAACGGCAGCGTCGATCGCGGCAAGGACCGCCTCGGCGGCACCCTCGGAACCGATCTGGTAATCCTCGACCGCGTAGTACATCGTCTCGCGGATCGTGGGATCGGTCACACCGGCAAGGCCCTTAAGGCTGACGCGGTAATACTTCGCAAGGTCGGCGAAGTGGTTCTGCGCGGCCTCTTCGGGCTCAAGGGCACGATTGTACGCACGCACCGCGTAGTAATTGGTCTCAGAGGTAGGATTGGTGTTGTAGTTCAGGAAGGTACGGTGACTCTCGGTGGTATCGGTGATCGTCAGACCCGAAAGTGCCTCAACACCGTTGACGTCGATATCCGTCGTGGTGGTATAGTCGGCATCGCGCCCCTGCTTCACAGTGTAGGTCGTGGCCACGTTCTTATTCGGAACGGTGAAAACGTAGTTCTTGTACACCGACTCTCCCGAGCCGTTGTACTTACCGCCAAGACCGCCGAGGGTGACCTTGTTCTCCTGCGGCGCGTCATCGGTACCAAAGCCCGTCTGATAGTAGAGCGAGATGGTATCACGGAGATAGAAGAGGTTTTGGCTCTTGTCATCGATCACACCGGTACGGGTGACGATCATCTCAAGGGTGAGATCCCCGATCGCGGGAAGCCCGGAAAGCTCGACAAAGGCATTCGAGTTCTTGATGGCGACCGTCATGTAGCCGGCGCCGTACGAGACCATCGGCGCGGTATAAATGCCATCACCGTCATGGTGAGTCTGGATACCGGCGCCGGGCAGACCCTGACCGAGCCCAAGCCCGGTGCTGGCATGCCAGGCGGTGCTGTTCATCGCGGTCTTCATCGCGGCCTGGAACTTCGAACGGGCCTTAGTGAAGTCTGAGGTATACGTACGGGTCTCCGCCGTATAGACCGAGAAGCGCTCCTCGATCGTATCCCACTCCTCAAGGAGGTGAAGCGCCGTCGGAAGGGTGGGCGCCGCCTCGTTCCAGATCGCATTCGTATGGAACCAGTCGTTGGCATAGATAAGGCCGTCATCAACGTACAGAGCGTTGTAATCGTCCTTGTCATAGTCCGTGCCGCTGCCGGCGGCCTCGGTGGCAAACACGGTGAATGCCGAAAGGGGCACCGCCGCGAAGACCATCACTACGAGAAGAAGCATGGAAAGTGCGCGCTTTTTCATAAGGAG
>JAZSGE010000024.1:0-11707 GCA_045532575.1 Eubacteriales bacterium
GCAAACCCACGCGGGGGCTCTTGCTTTTTTCGGGAAAAGATGCTATACTTGCCTTGTCTTTGCAAATTCCGGAGCGATGCTCCTATTCTTTCGGAAAGGGGGAGGCACGATGCCTCGAATCTTTGTATCTGCGGTCGGCGGCCGTTTCCCCGGGAGGGAGGGCCGATGACCGAACCTTCGTCGGGCAGACGCCCCGATCTCTTTGACCGCCTGATGCACCTACCCGGCCTTCGCGTGTTTGAGGGCTTTTACAAGGCGCACAAGGAAGGCCTCCTCTACCTCTTCTTCGGCGGCGTGACAACGCTTGTCGGCCTTGGGAGCTTCTGGCTCCTTGAAGGCCTTTTGGGGATCGACGCCCTGATCGCCAATCCCCTCTCCTGGCTCCTTGCGGTGCTGGTGGCCTTCTTCACCAACCGCCTCTGGGTCTTCGATTCCCCGACCGTGGGAGCCGCCGCAGCCCTCCTCCAATTTCTCTCCTTCTGCGCCAGCCGCGTGACCACGCTCCTGATCGAGGAGGGCATCCTCCTCGTCTTCGTGACGTGGCTCACCCTCCCCGCCTTCCCCGTAAAGCTGGCGGCCAGCGTCGTCGTGGTCCTGCTCAATTACGTCCTCAGTAAGCTCTTCGTTTTTCGCAAATCCGCGACTAAGGGTCGCAAAAACAAAGAATAAAGAAAAGATAACTTTACAAAATTGCGCCGCCGTACGGTGGACGACGACAACAAAGGAGTGTTCTCATGAAGTCCTTAGCCATCCTGCATGCCGAGCTTGTCATGCGTGACCATCTGATCCCCGACGGTGTCCTTCTTATCAAGGACGGCGTGATCGCCGCCTTTGGCGAAGCGAAGGACGTCGCGATCCCGGCGGATGCCGAGATCCTGGATGCCGGCGGCAGCTACGTCGGCCCGGGGCTCGTCGACATTCACACCCATGCCGGTGGCGATCACCACTTCCGTGACGATCCCGCCGCCGCGGCGTGCTTCCACCTCGGTCACGGGGTGACGACCGTCCTCGGTGCCTCCTACGGGCGCATGACGGTCGAGCAGCACGTCACGATGGCAAGGGCGGTCCGCGCGGTGATGCAGACCCCCGAGGGAGCCTCGCTCGGCGGCATCTACTTCGAGGGGCCGTACAGCAATCCGAAGTACGGCTCAAACCGCCACCTGAACCCTTGGGATAAGCCGGTCGAGGCGGCCGACTACGAGCCGATCATCGAGGCCTCGCGCGGGCTTGTGCGCGTGTGGGGCCTGGCTCCCGAGCGCCCCGACCTTATGCCCTTTATCCTCGCGGCGAAGGCGGCGAACCCCGGCCTCCGCTTTGCCGTCACGCACAGCGAGGCGACCCCTCAGCAGATCGAGGCCCTGATCCCCCACGGGCTGTGCATCGGCACGCATCACACGAATGCCACGGGCACCATCGTGAACTACCCCGAATGCCGCGGCGTGTGCGTGGACGAGGGGGTCAACTACAACCGTGAGATCTATGCCGAGCTGATCAGCGACAGCCGCGGCATCCACGTTGACCCCTATATGCAGCGTCTTGTCCGCAGGATCAAGGGGGATGACCGCATCATCCTGATCTCCGACCGCACGATCTCGCACTCCCCCATCCCCGCCGGCTACGAGGGAGTGACCGACCTGAACTTTGACGATAAGGCCGAGATCGCCGGCTCACGCCTCTCGCTTGACGTGGCCGCCCGCAATTACATGAAGCACACGGGCGCCTCGCTCGTCGATGCCTTCCGTGTAGCCTCCTACAACCCGGCGCGCGCCATCGGCCTCCATGACCGTGGCGAGATCGCCGTCGGACTCCGGGGCGACCTCGTGATCACCGACCACAGAATGAACATCACGGGCGTCATCCTCGGCGGCCACCTTCAAAAGTAAAAAAGAGCCCTCACCAAGAGGGCTCTTTTTCTTTCCCTGCCGGGGGGATCGGGCACCGTGGGCGGGCATCGTAAAAAAATCCATGCTGCATGGCAAAAAAACACTTGTCTTTTCGCGCGCGTGCTGTTATACTTGGTATGAAATTACACTTCAGGGAGGCAATCACCATGAGCTTTCTTCTCGCAGCAGAGGAGGCCAATGCCAACATTGGCACCTACCTTTTCTATATTATCAATTGCGTGATCGGTGCGGCCGGCGGCATTTGCGTCAAGCAGCACGACAAAAAAACCACCGACATCCGCGGTGGCACCCATTCCTTCAATATGATCTTAGCCCTCGTCTCGCTCGTTGAGTTCGCGCTCACGGGGCTCCTTTCGACCGGCACCTTCACCCTGCATGGGCCGACGCTTTGGTACGCGGTGATGCGCGGCATTGCCTACGTTGTCGGTATGATCGGCTACCTCGAGGCGGTGCGCCACGGTCCCTTGCTGCTTTCGATCATCATCAGCCGTATGGGGCTGGCCATCCCGATGATCGTCAGCATCTTCCTCTACGATGAGGCGCTCACGGTGCTGATGGTGGTCGGCGTTGTGCTGCTCTTCCTTGCCCTCTTCCTCTTTAACAAGAAGGAGGGGAGCAGCGAAAGCGGCGGCACGTCGCTCCTGTTCTGGATCGCGGTGACCTTCTCGGCTGTCGGTAACGGCATTGAGGGGCTGGCCACCAAGATGCAGCAGGAGGCGACCAAGCTCGAGTTCGGCGAGGCCTGCTACGAGAGCGAGCTTCTCTTCTTCTCGACCCTGCTTGAGGCCGTCGTCTTCCTGGTGCTGACTCTGGTGCAGCCGCCGCGCCGCGTGGATGCCTCGGGCGAGCTCGTTCCCCTGCCCGAGGGGAAGAAGGCGCGCGTGCGCGAATTCTTTGCCCTCTCGTCGGTCGGTATCGGCTGGGTGGCGCTGTACGCCCTCTCGAACGCCACAAGCGCCTACATCGGCGCCCGTGTCATCAGCAAGCTCCCCGTCATCTTCTACTTCATGGCCTCGACGGGCATCAGCATCCTGATGACCTTCGTGATCTCGCGCTTCCTCTACCGTGAAAAGCTCCGCCCCCTGCAGTACCTCGGCGTTGTGGTGGCGGCGATCGGTCTCGTCCTGATCAACGACTGGTCCTCCATCCTTTAACCGCCGCCCCGGTATTGACTCGGTGAAAGGCCGCATTCGCGCCGGAAAACGCGGGAAAAATAGAGAGGATCGGCATACCCGCACAGGGCGGCCACCTCGCCGACCGGGAGGTCGGGATCAATGAGCAGCTCGCGCGCCTTGCTCATCCGCAGCGAGGTGATATACCCCGCAGGAGTGCACCCCATCAGCTGGCGGAAGAGGGTATGATAGCGCGAGGAGCCGAGCCCGTCCATCGCGGCGAGGGCCTCCTTGTCGATCTCCTCGGTAAAGTGCTCGCGGATATAGGAGAGCGAGCGCGTGAGGCGGTTCCCCTCGCGGCGCTCACAGAGCCGGCCGAAGTGTGTTAGGAGCGTGATCGCCGAGGCGGCCGCGCGCACCCGGTTCAGGGGCGTTGGCGGATGCCGCATCTCGTCAAGCAGCGCCGTAAAGACGGCGGTCGCCCCCTCGTCCGACGGCAGGCGGTAGATCCCGCCTCCCGCAAAGCCGCAGAGAGACAGCAGCGTGCCCGCATGGCTCCCCGTGAAGTGCAGCCAGTAAAGGCGGCGCGCGCCCGGGAGCCGCTGGCCGTAGGCCATCGGCGTATGCGGAGGGATCACAACAAGAGTGCCGCCGCGGATCGTCTCCTCCTCCCCGCCCCCGAGCGAGAAGAACATCTCGCCTTCGGCAAGATAGCAGATCGAAAAATCGAGGCGCCCGTGGGCGACACGTGTCATATACGAGCCGGCTCTGTCGCTGAAATCGGCGCAATTGACGGCGATCGGCTCATCGGTGGTCTCATAATTGCCCCAGCGCACGGTGCTGTAATAATACTCACGCGCCATGGTCCTTGTTCCGTTTGGCCGGATCACATAGGTGCTGCTTTTGTCCATATCGTTCCCCCAAAACCTTATACCTCTATTTTACACGACCCTGACGGCCGTGTCAACAGAAAGGATAGACACGCATGAAAAAAGAGCTGGTATTCGAAGAGCTGACCCTCGAGCAAAAGCTCGGCATGGTGCTGTGCACCAACGCCCAGGAGCGCTTCTCGGACGGTGAGATCGACAAAATGCTGACGATGATCCGCGAGCACCGCCTCGGCGCGATCTGGGTCAGCCGCGGCGCCCCCCACCGTGACGAGATCCTGAAAAAGATCAACGAGGTGGCCGACTATCCTATCCTGATCGTCGGCGATGCCGAGCAGGGCTACGACAAGTACGCCTTCCCCGCCGCCCGTGCCCTCGGTGCGACCGGCTACAACGAGGAGCTGGCCTACGCCTATGGCCGTGTGACCGGCTATGAGCTCCGCGAGCTCGGCTTTAACGCCATGAACGGCCCTGTGGTTGACCTTTCCAACGTGTCGATGCGCCACATGGGCACCGACAGCGACGAGGTGGCGCGCCTTGGCTGTGCCATTGTGCGCGGCCTGCATGACTCGGGCATCTTCTCGATCGCCAAGCATTACCCCGGCCCCGGCGATGCCACGGTCGACACGCATATGCAGGAGGGGCGCAATGACCGTCCGCTTGACGAGCTCCTCGCCTACGACCTCAACCCCTACTTCCGCATGATGGACGAAGGGCTCCTTGACGGCATCATGCCCGGCCACCGCATTATCTCGGCCGTCGATACCGAGCGTCCCGCCTCGCTCTCGAAGAAGGTGATGGGCCTGCTCCGCGACCGCGGCTGGGACGGCGTTTCGCTCACCGATGCCCTCTCGATGATGGGCATTGTGCTGAAGTACGGCCGCGAGGATCCCTCGGGCCTCTGCATTGCCGCCGGCTCCGACCTCGCCCTCCCCTGGAATGTGTCCTGCGAGGTCGGCTACCACTACCTTGAGGACGGCTTCCGCCGCGGCCTCTTCACGATGGAGGAGCTCGACGAGGCGGTCAAGCACGTGCTCATCGCCCAGCATAAGGCGAACCTCCTCTCCGAGGGGATCAAGGCCCCCTCCGACAAGGACTTTGAAAACTTCGACCGTATCGCGCGCGACTGTGTGTCGGCGCATTACGCCGAGGGGGTCACCCACGCCATCCCGAAGGATGCCCGCCACCTCTTCGTCATCCTCACCGAGCGCAACCTGAAGGCCGAGGAGCCGGCCCCCGATGCGCCGCCCTTCGCCAACGAGTGGTTCTATCCGCACCGCGTGCAGGATATGGTCAAGGAGCTGTTCCCGAGCTCCGATTGCACCTTCCTGCCCGAATATCCCGACGCCAACACCAACATCCGCCTCTTTGATAAGCAGGTGCCCTACGACAGCGTCGTTTACATCACCTCGCACCGTATGCAGGCCTACCTCGGCCGCGATTGCCTCACCGAGCGCGTGCTGGCCGTGATGCGCGGCCTGCAGTCGACCAACCGCATCGCCGCCGTCCTGCACTTCGGCAATCCCCACGTGATGGACGATGTGCCGCGCTGTGACCGCTTCATCCTCGGCTACACCGCCGAGGGGTGCGTCCGCCACGCCCTGCGCGTTCTCGCCGGCGAATGCGAGGCCACCGGTACGGTGCCCTACGCGAACGTCGTGCTCCGTCAATAACGCCTTCGAAAGGAGATACACTATGATGAAAAAGGAGCTTGTATTCGAGGAGCTGTCGCTTGACCAGAAGCTCGGTATGCTTCTCTGCGCCAATGTCGTCGCCGAGCCCGATCCGAAGGAGCTCAAGGCCCTCCTTACGATGATCCGCGAGCACCGCCTCGGGTCGGTCTATTTCGGGCGCCAGAACCGCGAGGAGCAGGCAAAGCTCGTCAACGATGCCGCCGACTACCCGATCCTCACCGTCTCGAGCGGCGAGCAGGGTGGCCCGCAGTACCGCTTTCCCGGCATCCGCGCCCTCGGGGCGACCGGGTACAACGAGGAGCTGGCCTACACGATCGGCAAGATCATGGGCTATGAGATCCGCAAGACCGGCATGAATACCCTGAACACCCTCGTCGTTGACCTTTCGGACGTCAACGTGCGCCATATCGGCAACGATGCCGAGGCCGTCTCACGCTGTGCCGTGGCGGCCACGCGCGGCATGCACGATGCCGGTGTCCTCTCGATCGCCAAGCACTTCCCGGGGCCCGGGGATGCCACGATCGACTCGCATATGCAGGAGGGGCGCAACGACCACCCGATCGAGAAGCTGATGGCGCGCGACCTTCTGCCCTACTTCCGCCTGATGGAGGAGGATCTCCTCGATGGGATCATGCCCGGCCACCGCGTCACGACGGCGGTCGACCCCGACCGCCCGGCGTCGATCTCAAAAAAGAACTTGGATCTCCTCCGCGACCGCGGCTGGGAAGGGGTCTCGATGACCGACGCCCTCAATATGATGGGGCTTGTCCTGAAGTACGGTAAGGAGGATCCGCCCGGGCTCTCGATCGGTGCCGGCAACGACTTCGCCCTGCCGTGGGACGTGCCCTGCGAGGTCGGCTTCCGTTATCTGAAGGACGGCTTCCAGCGCGGCCTTTTCACCGAGGAGCAGCTGGACGCCGCCGTCCGCCGTGTTCTCCTCGCCCAGCATAAGGCCAACCTTCTCTCCGAGATCGAGCCGACGCTCACCGAGCGCGACATTGAGAATTATCACCGTATTCCTCGCGAGTGCATCTCGGGGCATTACGCTGAGGGCGTCGCGCACGCCATCCCGAAGGACGGGCGGCATCTTTTCGTGATCCTCTCGGAGCGCGATCTCCGTGCCGATCAGCCGGCGCCGAACGAGGTCCCCTTCTTAAACGAATGGTTCTTCCCGCATCACGCGCAGGATATGGTCAAGGAGCTGTTCCCGAACTCCGAGTGCATCTTCCTCCCCGAGTTCCCGGCCGCCTCCTTCAATATGCGCTTCTTCGATCGGCAGCGCGGCTACGATAGCGTGGTCTACATTCTGCACCACCGCGCGCAGGCCTACATCGGGCGCGATTGCCTCACCGAGCGCGTGCTCAGCGTGATGCGCTCGCTGCAATCGACCAACCGCATCTCGGCCATTCTGCACTTCGGAAACCCGCACGTCATCGACGAGGTGCCGCGCTGTGACCGCGTGATCCTCGGGTATACCTCCGAGGTCTGTGTCAGCCATGCCCTGCACATTCTCGCCGGTGACTACGAGGCCGTCGGCACGATTCCCTACGGTGATTTCAAGGCCAAGGTGTAAGGTATTGTTCACAAAATTGTGAAAAAGGTGGGAGAAGCATGAATATTTACATTATGGTAGATATCGAGGGCATCAGCGGCATCTACACCCGTGAGCAGACCAAAAAGGACGGTCTGTACTTTGACGAGGGGCGGGATTACATGACCGCCGAGGTCAACGCCTGTGCCGAGGCCTGCAAGGCGGCAGGGGCTGACAAGGTCTACGTCCGCGATGCCCACAACAACGGCTCGTTTATCCGTTGGGAAAAGCTGTCGCCTGCCGTCGATGCTATCGTTAAGGGAGGCGCCGGCTATCTCGTACGCTTCACGGGGCTCGGCGACTGCGACGGCGTGATCCTGCTCGGCTATCACGCGATGACCGGAACGAAGGAGGCTGTCATTGCCCACACGATGGACCTTGACAACCGCTATATTGTCGGCGGCACCGAGTTCGGCGAGATCGCCATTGACGCCGCACTCTCGACCGAGCAGTACCAAAAGCCGATCATCATGGTGTCGGGCGACGATAAGGCCTGCGCCGAGGCTAAGCGCTTTCTCCCGTGGGTCACGACCTGCGAGGTCAAGCGCGGGCTTGACTTTGACAAGGCCTTCCTTCTTGCGCCCGAGCAGGCCTACGCCCGTGTGAAGGAGAAGACGATCGAGGCGATTGAAAATCTGAAAAACGCAAGGCTCTTCCCGCTTCCCTCCCCCATCACGGTCGAGCAAAGCATTCCCGATAGACCCCGCCGCATCGGAACGGGGGCTACTCTGACAGAGGCGCTCCTCAACCGCCGAGAGGTGACCGACCAAAAGGAGGCAGAATGAACATTTATATCATGGTGGACATCGAAGGCATCAGCGGTATCTATAGCAGCGAGCAAACGAGAAAGAACGGCCTTTTCTACGAGCAGGGGCGCGATCTGATTACCGCCGAGGTCAACGCCTGTGCCGAGGCCTGTAAGGCGGCGGGGGCGGACAAGGTGTACGTCCGCGATGCGCACGGTGACGGCTCGTTCATCCGTTACGAGGCGCTGTCGACCGTGGTCGACTATCTCGTGCAGGGGTCTGCCGGTGGCGGTGTCCGCTTTGCCGGGATCGAGGATTGCGATGCTGTGATCCTGCTCGGCTATCACGCGATGTCGGGCACCGAGCGCGGCATCCTTTCGCACACGATGTCGCTCGACCGCCACTATCTTTTCAACGGTGTGGAGCTTGGTGAAACGGCGATCGACGCCGCCATTGCCGCCGAATACGGCAAGCCCGTCATTATGGTGTCGGGTGACGATTGGGCCTGTGCCGAGGCCAAGCGCTTCCTGCCGTGGGTCACGACCTGCGAGGTCAAGCGCGGCCTTACGCGCACCAAGGCAATGCTTCTTGAGGCAAGCCGCGCCCACCGTCTTATCGCCGAAAAAACGCGTGAGGCGATCGCGCGGATCTCCAAATGCGATCTCTTCCGCATCACCTCCCCGATGACGGTACGCCTTTTGGCAAAGGACAGCGAATATACCGACCGCACATGGGAGAGCCGTACCGTCGAGGAAGCACTCGGCGAATCCTGGAAATACTGGCGCAAGCCACAGTAATAAGGAGTGTTTATGAAAAACATCGTTATTCTCGGGTGCGAAAACTCGCACGCCGACCGTTTTCTCAAATTTCTTTCGAGTGATGAGGCCTTTGCCGACATCAGGGTGATCGGCGTTTACAGCGAGGAGCGCGAGGCCGCCGACAAGCTCCATGAGGCCTACGGGGTCCCCGTGATGGAGGACTATGCCGAGGCCGTCGGCCGGGTGGACGGCGTGATCGTCACCGCGCGCCACGGCGCCAATCACTACAAGTATGCCAAGCCCTATATCGCCAGCGGCGTGCCGATGTTCATTGATAAGCCGATCACGGCCGATGCCGCCGAGGCTGTTACCTTCATGCGTGAGCTCCGCGCCGCCGGTGTGCGTGTGACGGGCGGCTCCTCGCTCCGCATCGCCCCCGAGGTGCAGGCCCTCCGCGAGGAGGCAGCGCAGGCGGTCGGCGGTAAGACGGTGGGCGGCAGCGTCCGCGCCCCCCTCGATCCCGATCCCGCCTACGGCGGCTTCTGGTTCTATTCCCAGCATCTTGTCGAGATGGTCGGCGAGATCTTCGGCCGCTACCCGAAGGCGGTGCGCGCTTTCCCGAAGGGGCCGTATACGACCGTCCTCTTCCGCTACGAGGACTTTGATGTGACGGGGCTCTTCTCGGAGGGGAGCTGGCAGTACTACGTCTCGCGCTTTGCCGAGAAGAAGAGCACGGCCATCGACGTGACCTCGCGCGGTGACGTGTGGTTCCCCATCGAGCTCCGTCTCTTCGCCTCGCTCCTCGAGGGTGGCGAGCAGACGATGAGCTACGAGGACTTCATCGCTCCCGTCTTTGTCATCGATGCCATCATCCGCTCGCTCGCCAGCGGCGAGGAAGAAGCCGTTGCGGCATTCGAGATCTGATTTTGTAAGGTACGGTTTACAAAAAGCAAAAAAGAGATGCGTATGCATCTCTTTTTTGCTATTCAGTAACCGTAGCGATATAGGAAGGCCCTCTGCTTTTCGCGCGGCTCGTCACGGAGGCGCCCGTCAAGCAGGCGGCGGCGCGACTCGCGAAAGTCGATCTCACCGCTCTCCTCGAGGCGCAAAAGGACAGCCTCAACGTCCGCACGGCAAAAGCCCTTGGCGGAGAGCGCCTCGGTAATGCGGCGCGGCCCCCACAGCTTACGGGCGGCGGCGAGGACGGCGCGCTCAAGGAGCGCCTCCTCGCGGAGATAGCCGCGGCGGATGACCGCCGCGACGGCGCCCTCGGCGGCGGCGGCGGAAAAGCCACGGGTGCGGAGCTTATGGAGGAGGGCGGCGGCGGTATTGTCGGCAAAGGAGAGGATGCGCACGGCGGCGCTGTACGCGCGGTGCGCCTCGTCCATCGTGTCAAGACACGCCTCACGCTCGCCGTCGAGGATATCGCCGACGGCGGGGCGGCCGAGGGCCGTGTATTCGCCCTCGGTGATGCCGCGCTTCACCGTCTCGCCCGTCTCGGTCACAGCCGAAAGCAGGACAGGGACCGTCTTGGTCTTCCCGACCGAGAGGATGGTCAGCATCCGAGCTTACTCGTCGTCCCCGAATTCGCGGAGGTCGAACTCGTCCTCCTCGTCTCCCTCGGGCATCGGCTCGTCGGGATCGAGCGAGCTGTACTTCTCCTTGATCTTGGCCTCGAGGGCCTCCATCACATCGGCATTCGACTCAAGGAAGAGGCGGGCCTTATCCTTGCCCTGGCCGATGCGCTGGCCGTCATACGAGATCCAGGCACCGCTCTTTTCAAGCAGGCCGAGCTTGATGCCGACCTCGATGATCTCGGCCGATTTCGAAATGCCGTGACCGTAAAGAATGTCAAATTCGGCGGTCTTGAAGGGGGGCGCGACCTTGTTCTTCACGACCTTACAGCGGACGCGGTTGCCGTAGACCTCGCTCCCCGACTTGAGGCTCTCGGTCTTGCGGATCTCAATGCGCACCGAGGAATAGAACTTCAGCGCGCGGCCACCCGTCGTGACCTCGGGGTTGCCGTACATCACGCCGACCTTCTCACGGAGCTGGTTGATGAAGATGACAACGCAGTTGGTCTTCGCAATAGCGCCCGAGAGCTTACGCATGGCCTGGGACATCAGGCGCGCCTGAAGGCCCACGTGGGAGTCGCCCATATCGCCGTCTATCTCCTGGCGCGGCACGAGCGCCGCCACCGAGTCAACGACCACAACGTCGATCGCGCCGGAAAGGACAAGCGCCTCGACGATCTCGAGGGCCTGCTCGCCGCAGTCGGGCTGGGAGACCAGAAGATTATTGATGTCAACACCGAGCTTCTTGGCGTAGATGGGGTCAAGCGCGTGCTCGGCATCAATGAAGGCGGCCTCACCGCCCTCCTTCTGCACCTCGGCGATCACGTGGAGCGCCACGGTGGTCTTACCCGAGGACTCGGGGCCGTAGATCTCAACCACACGGCCGCGCGGTACACCGCCGATGCCGAGGGCGAGGTCGAGGGTCATCGAGCCGGTCGAAACGGCGCTGACGTTCATGGCGGCGTTTTCGCCAAGGCGCATGATCGTCCCCTTGCCGCAGTCGCGCTCAATGCGGGCCAGCGCCGTCTCGAGCGCCGCGCGCTTATCGCTCCCCGAGGCCGAGGCTTCGGGCTTTGTCGTCTTTTTCGTAGCCATGTAGTTTCTCCTTTTCGGTTTTGTACTTTTGTTTTGCACCTACAGTATAGCACCGCCGATGTACCGTTTTTGGTACATGTCCGCAGGGGCGCCCGGGCGATGCCTCAAAAGGATCAGGGAGCGATGCGGGTAGCACCGTCGGCACGGATCGAAAGGATCATGCAGGCATCCTTGCCGAAGATCGAATCCATGAGCGCCGCATAGGAGGCGGCGAGGTCCTGACGGACAAAGGTCTGGATGGTACCGGCAAAGCCGCCGCCGTGGACGCGCCAGGCGCAGTCGCGGCCGCCGAGGGCCCAAGTCGGAGGCCAAGCGGTCTTAGGAAGACAATACTCAGGAACAACTC
>JAZSGE010000039.1:0-50444 GCA_045532575.1 Eubacteriales bacterium
TACCCCGCCCTCGGTATCAAGATCTCGATGCCGAACGAGAAGATGCGTCGCGTCGGACAGAGTATTGCGGCCGCCTCGCTCCCCATGATCTCGAAGGCATAAACGGCGATAAGCTTCGGATACGAACGCAACCACGGTCGCCGTACGTCATGTACGGCTTCCCGGCGTCCGTCTCCAAACCTTCTCATCCGTTTCTGCACTTCGAGATACTCTCGAAGGCGTAAATTGCGCCTCGCTTCGCCGCGGCGGCAGGTTTGGCTCGACGTACCCTCGTACGCCTTCGCCGCACCGCCGCGACAAACCGATGCATCAATTTCCCCACTTCGATTTCTCGCCGGCGTAAATTGCGCCTCGCTTCGCCTGGGAGCACAACCGTGCTCGACGACCGCTATGGTCGCCTTCGCAGTGCCCCCCGACAAACCGATGCATCAATTTCTCCACTGCGAGATACTCACGCAGAAATAGCAAAAGAAAACCCACGGCGACCCGCAAAAGGCGGGTCGCTGTTTTTTTCTCATCCCCGGGCTTTTGACTTGACAAAAAGCGACTTTTCCTATATACTATATACTGGTATGATTTGGGCGTATTTTGCCCCTACAAATGATAACCCAACGGAGGTACGATATGGACGGAAAAATTCTGGTTGAAGAGCTGCTGGCGTATGCGAAGGCACATCTCTCGCTCGATCCCCTGGACGAGCCCTGGCTGCGCAACCGCCTTTTGGCGGCATTGCATCTCGACGGTGCCACGAGCGCTACGGTAGACACCTCGTTTGTTGCGGATCTTGATGTGCCGGACGTTTTGACCGAGAAGCTGCGCACCTATGCCGCCGAGCGTGGTCTTTGCGAGGAGGGCTACGAGGCCATCTTTGCGACCGAGGTCATGGGGCTCATGACGCCCGCCCCCTCGGCCATCAACGCCCGCTTCCACGCGATCCTTGCGGCCGAGGGCATTGATGCCGCCACGCAGTGGTTCTACGCTCTTTCGATCCACAACGATTATATTCAGAAGACGGCGATCGGGCGCAATATGGAGTGGGAGTTCGTTGACGGGGATAACACCCTCGAGATCACGATCAACCTCTCAAAGCCCGAGAAAAGCAATAAGGAGATCGCCAAGCTCCTTTCGGCTCCCAAGCAGACCGAGAAGTATCCTGCCTGCCCCCTCTGCGAGACGAATGAGGGCTACGAGGGGACGCTCTCGCACCCGGCACGCGGCAATCTGCGCACGATCTCGCTCACGATGGGCGGCGAGCCCTGGTTCGTCCAGTATTCCCCCTATGCCTATTACCGTGAGCATTGCATCGCCATCTCGCGTGCCCACACCCCGATGAAGGTGGATGCCACGACCCCCGGAAAGCTGCTCGACTTTGTCGATGCCTTCCCGCACTACTTCATGGGGAGCAACGCCGCTCTCCCGATCGTCGGCGGCTCGATCCTGAACCACGAGCATTACCAGGGCGGCGGCACTCTTCTGCCGATGCAGAAGGCGCCCGTCGAGAGGGTCTACGCGACCCCTGCCTATCCGACCGTGAAGCTCGGGCGCCTTTCCTGGTATAACAGCGCCCTTCGTCTTGAATCCACCGACCGTGCGGCGCTCGAGGCGCTTTCTGTCCGTATTATCGAGACCTGGCGCTCCTTCTCGGCCCCCGAGGTCGGCATCCTCTCCGAGACTGACGGCGTGCCGCACAATACGCTCTCTCCGATCGCGCGCCGCGAGGGGGATGTCTACGTTATGGATATGATCCTCAGGAACAACCGCACCGACGCGACCTATCCCGACGGGATCTATCACGCCCATCCCGAGTACCACAACATCAAAAAGGAGGGCATCGGCCTGATCGAGGCGATGGGCCGCTTCATCCTGCCGGGGCGCCTCAAGACCCAGCTCGCCGCTGTGGCCGATATCCTCGCAGGGAAGACGGCGTACGATGCCGCCGCCCTTAAGGCCGAGGACCATCCCCTCGCCGTCCATGCCGCGATGATCGACTCGCTCGTTGCCGAGTACGGCACGGCCCTCTCGCCCGAGGCCGCCGCCGAGGCCGTCACCGACCGTGTCAACCGTGTGTGTGCCGCGATCCTTGATAATACCGCTGTTTTCAAGTGCGATGAGGCCGGCCTCCTTGCCTTTGATCGGTTCCTGTCGCTCGTTACCGAAGGTTAATGTAAACAAAACATAACAACAAGGAAGTATATTATGGGATTTGATTTCTTCAGTGTCCTTCTCCTCCTTTGCGGCGTGACCTTCCTCCTCTACGGCATGGATATCATGTCGGCCAATCTTGAAAAGCTGGCCGGCGGTAAGCTCGAGAAGATGCTCCATACCATGACGAAGAAGCCCTTCATCGCCATGCTCCTCGGTGCGGCGGTGACGGCGGTCATCCAGTCGTCGTCGGCCACGACCGTGCTTCTTGTCGGTCTTGTCAACTCGGGCCTCCTCGATTTTGCCTCCTCGATCCCCGTCCTGATGGGGGCCAACATCGGTACGACCGTCACGGCGTGGCTCATCAGCCTTTCGGGTATCAGCGGTGAGAGCGGCTTTATGAAGATGCTCGAGCCCGAAAACTTCTCGGCGCTCCTCGCCTTTATTTCGATCATGGTGCTCCTTATCTCAAAGGATAAGAAGAAGCGGAGCATTGCGCACATCTTCGTGGCCTTTGCCGTCCTGATGTACGGCATGCGCATGATGAAGGAGGCCATCGAGCCCCTGAAGAGCGACCCCACCTTCGAGAGTATCATCGAGGGCATGTCCAATCCCATCCTCGCCCTCCTTGTCGGTATCTTTATCACCGCTGTCATTCAGTCGTCGTCGGCCTCGATCGCCCTCCTTCAGGCCATCGTCATCGCGACACCCGGTATGATCCCGATGCAGGTGGCGATCCCCTTTGCCATCGGTGCCAGCATCGGTACCTGCATCACGGGGATCCTGTCCTCGATCAACGCGAACCGCGATGCCAAGCGCGTGGCCTTCACCCAGCTCTTTATCAAGGTGGTGGGCGGCGCTGCCTTTATGGTCATCTACTTCTCGCTGGATGCGATCTTCCGGTTCCCGCTGAACGATATGGCGGCGACAGCTGTTTCGATCGCTATCTTCCATACCGTATACAGCATCCTGAATTCGCTCGTGCAGCTGCCTCTCGTCCGTTGGCTCGTGCGCATTGGTATGCGCCTTGTGCCCGATGACCCGAAGGTGGCGCGCCGCCGCGAGGAGCAGCCCTACCTTGACGAGCTCCTTCTCCGCACGCCTGCGGTCGCTGTGGCCGAGTGTGCCAATCTGACCGAGCGCATGTGCATCATCTCCCGTAAGACGGTGCTCTATTCGATGTACCACCTCTTCCATTACACGGCTGAGGCCGATACCTTTGTCAGCGACAATGAGCAGCTGGTCGATGAGTACGAGGACGTCCTCGGCTCCTACCTCGTCCGCATCTCGGCCATGGAGATTACCGAGAAGGACAACGCCCTTGTCTCGCGTATGCTCCATACGATCGGTGACTTTGAACGCATCTCCGACCACGCCGCCAACCTCCTCGATACCTCGCGCGAGATCTTCGAGAAGAAGATATCCTTCTCCCCGCAGGCCACCGAGGAGATCCGTGTCCTTACGAACGCCGTGACCGAGATCCTCTTCCTGATGGGGGCCGCCTACGAGCAGAACGACCTTGCGATTGCCGCCCGTGTCGAGCCGCTGGAGCAGGTCATTGACGGGCTGATCGCCTCGATCAAGGACAATCACATCCGCCGCCTGCAGAGTGGCAACTGCACGATCGAGCTCGGCTTTGTGCTCTCGGATATCCTCAATAATTTCGAGCGCATTTCCGACCATTGCTCGAACATCGCCGTCGCCGTCATTGACGAGGCGCGCGGCAGCTACGATGCACATAAGTATCTGAATTCGGTCAAGCATGGCGACGATGCCGCCTTCGCCGAGGCCTATCAGGGCTTCTCCGCAAAGTACGCGCTCTGATAGATGCAATAGAAAAGAGCCTTGCGCGAGCAAGGCTCTTTTTGTGCTTCACAGCGGCCGCGACTTGATGCGCGCATAGGCGCGCGGATAGGTGTCGGGCGTTGGCGCCGTCTTCTCGAGAAGGAGAATGCCACGTCCCTGCGCAACGTCTCCTTCGCCTATTTTGTATTCCATTGTAAACTTAACCTTGCATTTGAGCTCGCCCATCGCATGGCGCGAGGCCTCAAGCTCCTCCATGGCGCTTTTGCCCTTGAGCCCGAGGAAGAGGCCGCCCCGCCGCACGAAGGGGGTCGCAAGCTCAAGGAGCACGGGGAGGGCGGCAACGGCGCGTGCTGTCGCGACATCGAAGGCATCGCGGTAGACATCACGTGAGAGCATCTCGGCGCGCCCCGTGAGGGTCCTTACGTTCGTAAGCCCCAGCCGCTCGGCCGCGGCAGCCACAAAGGCCGTCTTCTTGGCGGTGGCATCGGTGGCGGTCACGGTGAGGTCGGGGCGGACGATGGCCAGGGGGAGGGTCGGGAAGCCGGCACCGCAGCCGACGTCGATCACCGAGGCACCGGCGGGCAGAAGCGAGACCCCCATCAGCGAGTCGGCAAAATGGAGCAGGATCACGTCGTCCTCGGCGGTGATGGCGGTGAGGTTGTATTTTTCGTTTTCCTCGATAAGGAGCAGATACAGCTGATAGAAGGCGGCGGCACGCTCCCCGGTGAGGAGGTCGTCAAGGCCCAGCGCCCGGAAGGTCGCGCTCAGCTTGTCGCAAAAGACGGCTTGGTTGCTTGGCATGGGGTCCCCCTTGTCGGTGTTTTTTATCAGTATAGCAGAAGATTTCGGCTTTTGTAAAGGGGGCACGCTCTTTTTTTCGGAAAAACGCCGCGAAAGGAGAGGAGGGGCGCCGGAAGAAACTTCGGGACACGCCTTGACAAAGCGGGCAGAATATGGTATAGTATGTAATTGGTAATATAATATATTATTTTAAGGAGTATCTTGGTATGTCGATGTACAACAAGAAGTCCGTTGAGGACATCCCCGCACTCGAAGGCGTTCGCGTTCTCGCGCGTTGCGACTTCAACGTTCCCCTGAAGGATGGCGTGATCACGAGCGAGAAGCGCATCGTGGAGGCCCTCCCCACCATCAAGTATCTGATCGGCAAGGGTGCCCGTGTCATCCTTTGCTCGCACCTCGGTAAGCCCCACAACGTCCTGACCCCCGGGTTTGGCCTTACCAAGAAGGAAAAGAAGAAGGTCGAGGCGATGCCCGAGGCCGAGAGAGAGGCCGCTACGGCCGAGATGCTGAAGAAGGCCGAGGGCGACCGCAAGAAGCTCTCGCTCGCCCCCGTCGCCGCGAAGCTCTCCGAGCTCCTCGGCAAGGAGGTCGCCTTTGCCTCCGATATCGTTGGCGAGGATGCCAAGGCCAAGGCCGCCGCGATGCAGAACGGTGACGTCCTCCTCATTGAGAACGTCCGCTTTGATGCCGGGGAAGAGAAGAACAAGCCCGAGTTTGCGAAGGCGCTTGCCGACCTCGCCGATGTCTATGTGAACGATGCCTTCGGTACCGCTCACAGAGCCCACGCCTCGACGGCCGGCGTTGCCGACTACCTGCCTGCCTACTGCGGCTACCTGATCGGCAAGGAGATCGGCATCATGGGTGCCGCCCTCGAGAATCCCCAGCGTCCCTTCGTTGCCATCCTCGGCGGTGCCAAGGTGGCCGATAAGCTCAACGTTATCAACAACCTCCTGACGAAGGTCGATACCCTCATCATCGGCGGCGGCATGGCCTACACCTTCCTGCGCGCCAAGGGCTACGAGATCGGTACCTCGCTCTTCGACTCCGAGAAGGTCGATTACTGCCGCGACATGATGGAGAAGGCCGAAAAGACCGGCGTGAAGCTCCTCCTCCCGGTTGACACCGTGGTGGCCGGGGCGTTCCCGGATCCCATCGACGGGCCGATCGACGTTGCCGCCGTTCCCTCGAGCGAGATCCCTGCCGACAAGATGGGCCTTGACATCGGCGACAAGACCCGTGCCCTCTATGCCGATGCCGTGAAGAGCGCCAAGACGGTGGTCTGGAACGGCCCGATGGGCGTGTTCGAGAACCCCACGCTGGCGGCCGGCACCATCGCCGTTGCCCGTGCTCTTGCCGAATCGGAGGCGACCACCATCGTCGGTGGCGGTGGCTCCGCGGCGGCCTGTGAGCAGCTCGGCTTTGCCGATCGTATCACCCACATCTCGACGGGCGGCGGCGCCTCGCTCGAGTTCCTCGAGGGCCTCGTCCTTCCCGGTATCGCCTGCCTGCAGGACAAATAAGGAGTGACATCATGAGGAAATATGTAATTGCCGGTAACTGGAAAATGAACATGACCCCCTCCGCGGCCTCCGCGTTCATCCGCGAGCTTGCGCCGAAGGTTGAGGGGAAGGACAAGTGCGACATCGTCCTCTGTGTTCCCTTTGTGGACATCGCTACCGCCGTTGAGGCGGCCAAGGGCACGAACATCAAGATCGGCGCCCAGAACGTCCACTTCAAGGAGAGCGGCGCTTACACGGGCGAGATCTCCGCGGCTATGCTGAAGGAGACCGGTGTTGACTATGTCATCGTCGGCCACAGCGAGCGCCGTCAGTACTTCGCCGAGACCGATGAAACGGTCAACCTGCGCACCAAGGCGGCCCTCGCCGCCGGTCTCACCGTCATCCTCTGCCTTGGCGAGCTCCTCGAGGCCCGTCAGTCGGGCATCACGGCCGAGATCGTTTCGATGCAGACCAAGCTCGACCTCGCCGGCATCCCCGCCGAGGACCTCAAGCGTGTCATCATCGCCTACGAGCCCGTCTGGGCCATCGGCACCGGCCTCACCGCCACGCCCGAGCAGGCCGACGAGGCCTGCGGTATCATCCGCTCGGTCGTTGCCGATCTCTACGGCAAGGCCGTGGCCGATGAGCTGATCATTCAGTACGGCGGCTCGATGAACGAGAAGAACGCGGCCGACCTCCTCGCGAAGGAGAATGTCGACGGCGGTCTGATCGGCGGCGCCTCGCTCGTCACCGATAAGTTCACGGCGATCGTTTCGGCCGCGAACTGAGTCCCTTTCCCCGGCCGCACGGCTTCCGTGCGATTCTAGTAGGAGGTTTCGCTTCGATGGATAACACTCATCAAGACCATGTACGGCGCGGCGATTATGAGATCGACCTCAAGTTTTTCGTCACCGTCCTTGGCAAGTGCTGGCTTTGGATCCTTCTCGCGGCTGTCGTTGTAGGGCTTGCCGCCGGGGTCTACACCTCGCTCTTCATTCCGAAGAAGTATTCTTCTACCGTCAAAATGTACGTCGACCCGAACGCACAGTCGTCGGTCGGCTCGCTCAACAATTCGACGGCGGATGCCTTGGCGGAGACCTATCCTCCCGTGCTCCGCCACTCGGATCTCTTCGCACAGCGCGTGGCCCTGGCCATGGCCAAGCTCGAGAAGAGCGGCGAGACAATGTTCCCTCAGTGGACGTATACCGTGCAGGACGGGACCGAGAGCCCCGTTGGCTGGAGCCGTGTCCGCGGTATGATGTCGACCGGCATCATGGACACAAAGATCTTCTATATCACCATCTCCTCGACCGACCCCCAGGAGGCGTATGAGATGGCGAAGATCGCCGCCGAGATCGCCCCCGAGGTGCTCAACAGCACCGTGCAGATCGGTATCGCCAAGGTGATCGGTCAGCCGATGCTTGATACGGTCGAGGATTCGCCTAACCTTACGCGCAATGTGATCCTTGCGGCCATGGTGGCGGCGGTCCTTGTGTATGTCGCCTTCTTCCTGCGCGATCTCTTCGATACCACGGTGTACGCGGTCGAGGATCTGCTCCGCTTTGATCTGCCTGTGCTTGGTGCTGTCCCCACCTTCCCGAGCTATGAGGCCCATAGTGGCTTCCGCAAGACTGATAAGGAGGAGAAGCCGTCATGAGCCATTACAAAAATGTACTCGTAGGCCCCGACACCCCCTTTGCGATCGGTGAGGCCTTCAAGGAGATCCGTACCAACATGCTGTATACGGCGCGCGACGTCAAGTGCCCCGTGTACGCGATCACGAGTGCCTTTGCCCATGCCGGGAAGTCGGTGCTTATCGCCAACATTGCCGCCTCCTTTGCCGAGCTTGGGAAGCGCGCCCTCCTGATCGACGCCGATATGCGCAACCCGGCCCAGCACAAGATCTTCCGCACCGTGCGGACGAACGGCCTTTCCGAGATCACGGCAGGCATTGTCGAGGACTATGACAGCGTCATCCTCCCGACGGTGGCCGCAGGGCTCGATCTGATCCCCGCAGGGCACATCCCGCCGAACCCCTCCGAGCTTTTGTCATCGGTCAACTTTGAGAAGCTGATCCTTGCCATGCAGGAGAAGTACGATGCCATCTTCCTCGATTTTCCTCCTGTGGGCGTTGTCGTGGATGCTCTGATCCCCACCTCGCTCATTACGGGCTATGTGGTGGCCGTGCGCTCGCGCCTCGATGACCGCCGCGTGCTGGCAGAGGCGCTCGCCTCGCTCGCCGGCGTGGATGCCAAGGTGCTTGGCTTCATCCTGAATGACGTCAACCCGAAGGTCGGCGGCTACGGCCGTGATAAGGGCAAGTACAAGTATCGCTATAAGTACAATTACGCGTATACCCATCCGACCGAAAAGGCCGAAAAATAACCGATAAAAAAGAAGGCAAGCAGCGCTTGCCTTCTTTTTTATATTGCTCAGCTCTCCCAGTTGTGGAAGACGTTCTGCACGTCGTCGTCGTCATCGAGGCGCTCAAGCAGGAGCTCCATCATCTTGATGTCCTCGTCATCGGTCAGGGTGACCGTCGAGGTGGGGATCATCGAGCGCTCGGCGCTTTCGGGCTTGTAGCCGGCCTCAACGAGGGCGGCACGCACAGCCTCAAGGTCCTCGAGCTCGGTCGTGATCTCGTAGCAGCCCTCATCCCCCGAGAAGTCGGCGGCACCGGCCTCGAGGGCGGCCTCCATCAGGGCATCCTCGTCGATCTCGTCATCCTCGTCGATGATGGTGATCAGGCCCTTCTCCTCAAAGAGGAAGCTGACGCTGCCCGTCTGCCCCATGTTGCCATGGAACTTCGAGAAATAGGAGCGCACAGCACCGGCGGTGCGGTTGCGGTTGTCGGTCGTCGTTTCGACGATCACAGCCACGCCGGACGGACCGTAGCCCTCGTACACGATCTCCTCGTACTCGATCGAGGAGTCGGTCGAGAACTTCTTGATCACGCGCTCAATGTTGTCGTTCGGCACGTTGTTGGCCTTGGCCTTGGCGATCAGATCGCGCAGGCGCGAGTTGTTGTCGGGGTTCGGGCCGCCGGCACGGATGGCGACCGCCATCTCCTTGCCGATCTTCGTGAAGATCTTACCCTTCTGCGCATCGGTCTTTTCCTTCTTGCGCTTGATGTTGTTCCATTTGCTATGTCCTGACATAAACCTTTCTCCTTGTCTTAGATCTTTTCGGGTGTTTTGAGGCAGATGAGCCGGAGGGCCCGACCGAGCACGGTACGGACGGCGGCCACGGTGGCAATGCGGTTCCCACGGACGGTCGGATCCTCGGCCGAGAGGATGTGGCACTCGTGGTAGAAGCGGTTGAAGGCGGCGCACAGGTCAAGGATGTAGCGCGTGATGACCGACGGCTCGTAGTCGTCAAGCGCCTCGCGGACGCGCTCGGGGAAGAGGGCCAGCGTGCGCGTGAGCGTGCGCTCCTCCTCGGTGAGGGGCGTCTCTGTCCTTTGGTACGCAGGGACCTCGCCTGCCTTTTCAAGGAGCGAGCAGGTGCGTGCGTAGGTGTACTGCGCGTAGGGGCCGGTATTGCCCTCGAAGGAGAGGGCATCGGACAGCGAGAAGTTGATGTCATGGATGCGGCTGCCCGAGAGATAGTAGAAGATCACGGCACCGACACCGACGGCCTCGACCACGGCCTCGTCCTCGGCGGCGGTCGGGTTCTTTTCACGGGTGATGGCACGCACCTTGTCGATGGCCTCGGCAAAGAGGTCCTTGAGCAGGACAACGTTGCCGGTACGGGTCGCCAGCTTGGCACCGCCAAGGCTGACCGTGCCGTAGGGCACATGGACCAGGCGGTCGGCCCAATCGTAGCCCATCAGCTCCACCACCTTGAACCACTGGGCAAAGTGGAGGCTCTGACCGGCACTCGTAACGTAGATGCACTTATCAAAGTCGTAGGTGCGGCGGCGGTAGGCCGCGGCGGCGATGTCACGCGTCGGATAGAGGGTCGAGCCGTCGCGCTTCAGGATGAGGCAGGGCGGCATCTTCCATTGCTCGAGGTTGACGACCGAGGCGCCGTCATCGAGCTCAAGGATCCCGGCGTCGCGGATCTTCTCGATCTCGGCGGGCATCTTATCGGTGTAGAAGCTCTCGCCGTTATAGCTGTCAAACTCGATGCCGAGCATGCGGTAGGTCTTCTGATACTCGCGCAGGCTGATCTCGATGAACCAGCGCCAGAGGGCGAGGTTCTCTTCGTCATGCATCTCGAGCTTCTTGAACTCGGCGCGGGCCTCGTCCTCAAGCGAGGGATCGGCCTCGGCTTCGGCGTGGAACTTGACGTAAAGGCGTACAAGCTCGTCGATCTCCTTCGCCTCAATCTCGGCGCGGTCGCCCCACTTGCGGTAGGCCACGATCAGCTTACCGAACTGCGTGCCCCAGTCACCGAGGTGGTTGATGCCGATGCACTTGTAGCCGGCAAACTCGTGGAGGAGCTTCAGGGAGTGACCGATGACGGTCGTCCCGAGGTGGCCGATGTGGAAGGGCTTGGCGACGTTCGGGGAGGAGTAGTCGAGCACCACGGTGCGCCCCTCGCCGATCCTCGGCGAGCCGTACTCCTCGCCCTCGGCGGCAATGTCGCCAAGGAGCCGCTCGGTCAGGGCGGCGGTATCGGCAAAGAAGTTGAGATAACCGCCGACGGCTTCGGCACGGGCAAACGTGTCTCCCCCGATGGCCTCGGCAAGCGCCGCCGCGATCTTCGGCGGGGCGGTGCGCAATACGCGCGAGAGGCGGAAGCAGGGGAAGGCGAGATCGCCCATCGTGCTGTCGGGGGGGTATTCGAGCAGGGTGACGATCTCCTCGGCGCTCGGCATTTCGGCTCCGGGGAAGACCTTGGCGGCGGCCTCGAGGATGAGGGAGGCGGCCTCTTGTTTCAGCTTTTTCATACTCGTTCCTTCGATTTCTTAGTAATTCAGGGGGTGATAGGCGGTGATATCCTCGGGCTCACCCGCGAGGAGACGGCAGGGCACAACGGCGCTCCGTACCATCCGGTGCGCGGCCACCGAGGCGGCACCGCTCTCGAGGTAGTAGTTGCCGTTCTTTTCACGGACGGTAGGGAGGGGGGGCTCGGTGTCGTCGATCTCCATGCCGCGCGCAAGGCCGATGACATCGACCTCCGAGGGGTCCTTCGCGGTATAGAAGCGGCGGTAATCGAGGTAGCAGAAGCGCGCCGTTTTATCCTTCTGCCATGCATCCAGCGAATTCAGGATGTAAAGGCTCACCATCTCGGGCGGGATGACGGTGGTATCGAGGATAAGGTCGTAGTTCGACATATCCATGATGTGCACGCCGTACTTCTCGAAGTAGCGGAAGTTCTCACTCTCGCGCCGCAGGGCCACGCGCCGCGCCGTCTCCTCCACCGAGTCAAAGCTCTCGCCGTCACGCTTGTCGGCAAGGATGCGCCGGGCGCTCGTCATCGCATCGGTCGTCAGATACACGCGGAAGGTGGGGCGCACAAAGTGGAAGGCCATCCGCGAGTCGATGATGAGTGAGCGCGGATCGTCCGAGAGGGCACGCAGGCCGTCGTCGATCATCTTATCGACCTCGGGGTGGGTCTCCATATAGCGGTTGAATTCGTCAATGCTCATGCCGTGCTCGGCGGCCGCCCGACGGCAGATCATCCCCGTCGAGTAATACTCGGCACCCGTCCTCGCGATAAGGAGCTTGGATACGGTGCTCTTGCCGCTCCCAAGGTCACCCGCGAGCGAGATCTTAAAGTTCACGGTAAAGCCTCCCTTTACAGTAGTAATATATACAACATACTATTATACACCAAGCCGACTCCTTCTGTCAACCGCTTTTTGCAGGGAAAGCCGCGTAAGTGGCGGGCGGGAAAAATTCCCTCCGGGGATACCGCATAAGCCGAAAGGCCGCGTGGCAATACTCTTGGCAGTATAAGCAAAGGCGGTACCAAGCGATTGTATAACCATAAGGTGGAGATCTGCGGGGTGAACACCTCGGAATTGCCGAGCCTCGGCGACGAGGAAAAGCGCACCCTGCTGATCGCCGCACACGCGGGGGATAAGCACGCCCGTGAGCGGCTGATCGTCGGCAACCTTCGTCTTGTCCTTTCGATCATACAGCGCTTCTCCTCGCGCAAGGAGAACTTTGACGATCTCTTTCAGGTGGGCTGTGTCGGGCTTATGAAGGCCATTGACAATTTCAATACCGAGCTGGATGTGAAATTCTCGACCTACGCCGTGCCGATGATCATCGGCGAGGTGAGGCGCTATCTGCGTGACAATAACCCCATCCGTGTCAGCCGCTCGATGCGTGACCTCGCCTACCGCTCGCTCGGTGTGCGCGAGGAGATCCTGCGCCGCGAGAACCGCGAGCCGAGCACCGAGGAGATCGCCGGGATCCTTGGCGAGGACCGCATGGCGGTCGGTCGCGCCATGGAGGCGATCGCCCAGCCGGTCTCGCTCTACGAATCGGTATACAGCGACGGTGATGACTCGGTGTACGTGATCGACCAGCTCCGTGACCTCGAGACCTCGGAGGAGGGCTGGATCGAGGACATCTCGCTCCGCGAGGCGCTTGGCCGTCTTGGCGAGCGTGAGCGTCTGATCATCACACGTCGCTTCTTCGGTGGCAGGACCCAGATGGAGATCGCCGAGGAGATCGGCATCAGCCAGGCTCAGGTCTCACGCCTTGAGAAGAGCGCGATCGAAAGGATCCGCAACGATTTTTAAGGCGTACCGCGCAAAAAGCCTAAAGAATGCAAAGAAAACTCTACAAAAACAGCATCGCAGAAGGATCCTGCGATGCTGTTTTCTTTTTGGCGTCAGGTGCGCTCGTGCTCCTCGGCGTGACGGCGGATGGCCTCGACCGAGGCATCGCTGATGTGATGCTCGATCTTGCAGGCATCCTCGGCCGCAATGGCGGGGTCCACCCCGAGCGAAACGAGGAAGCGCGTCAGGACGGCGTGCCGCTCATAGATCTTTTCGGCCAGCTCACGGCCGACCGGGGTCAGCGAAATGGCCCCGTCCTTCGCAACGGTGATGAAGCCGCCCTCGCGCAATACGCCGACAGCGCGGCTCACTGAGGGCTTGGAATAGCCCATGTATTCACCGACGTCGATCGCGCGGACAAAGCCGGTCGTGCGCGAAAGGATCAGTATGGTCTCAAGGTACATCTGCCCCGATTCCTGAAGCTGCATGTTCCGTCCCTCCTTATAGTTTCCTTTAGTATAGCACAAGCCGGGAAAAAAAGCAAGCCCCGCCTGCATCGTGAGCACCGCCCTTGCCATTTCTTCCACCGCCCGATGCCGGATACCGCCAAAAAAATTTGCCGCTTGCATTGACAAACGGGGCGTTTTGTAGTATGATATGCATATTATATAGAAATTGCCGGGAAGGAGGTGCGCGCGTGCTGGATGAATTTTATGCCGAGATAGGGAAGACCTCGGCGGTGGCTCCCATCATTCTTTCGGTGGCGCTGATGCTCTTTTTCGGCTTCGCCATGACGCGTATCACCAAGCGCCTGCGCCTGCCGAACGTCACCGCCTATCTCGCGGCCGGGATATTGCTTGGCCCGTATGCATTTGATCTCGTTCCTGCCGAGGTGGTCACGGGGATGTCCTTCCTTTCGGATATCGCCCTCGCCTTCATCGCCTTCGGTGTCGGTGAGTTCTTCAAGGTGGAGGCTCTCCGCAAGAACGGCTGGCGCACGGTGGTCATCACCCTCTCCGAGGCGCTCCTGTCCTCTCTCCTTGTCTTCCTTGTTTCCTACCTTCTCCTCGGCCTTGACTTCGCCTTCTCTCTGGTGCTGGCGGCGCTTGCCTCGGCAACGGCTCCTGCCTCCACCGTCATGACGATCCGGCAGACCGGGGCCCACGGCGACTTTGTGGATACCCTCCTCCAGGTGATGGCCCTCGATAACGTCGTCAGCCTCCTCTCGTACAGCGTGGCGATCTCGGTCGCGGTGGCCTCGCTCGGCGGTGCGACGCTCTCCTTCGGGACGGTGGCCATGCCGGTCGTCCGCAATCTGATCGCGGTGGTCGTGGGCGGCGCCTTCGGCCTCCTCCTGCGCCTCTTGATCCCCGAGGGGCGCTCGAGCGACAACCGCCTCATCATCGTTGTCGGCCTCCTCTTCCTCTTCTGCGGCTTCTGCTCGGTCATTGATGTCTCCCCCCTGCTCGGATGCATGATGATCGGGGCTGTGTACGTAAATCTCGGCGGAGATGAAAAGTTGTTTTTACAGGTTTCCTATTTCAGCCCGCCGATCCTCCTCCTCTTCTTTGTCCGCAGCGGCATCGGCTTCCGCCTGAATTCTCTCTTTGCCGGCGGCGGCAGCTTTGTCAGCTACCCGCTGATCCTTGTCAGCGTTGTCTACTTCCTTGTCCGTACCGTCGGTAAGGTGGGCGGCTCCTATCTCGGGTGCCTCGCGGCAGGGAAGGCGCCGCGCGTGCGCAACTACCTCGGCATGGCGGAGATCCCGCAGGCCAGCGTGGCCATCGGTCTTGCCGTCCTCGGGGCGCGTGCCCTTGGCGGCGAGATGGGGGCGACCCTCGAGACGGTGATCGTCGCGGCGGGCGTCCTCTATGAGATCGTCGGCCCCGTGTCGGCAAAGCTGGCGCTCTATCTCTCGGGCTCCTACACCGATAGCCTGGAGGAGCTGGTCCCCACCACCGTCGGGACCGACGAGGTCACCGCCCTCGTTGAACGCATCCGCACCATCCGCGAGGAGCTCCCGAAGCGCTCGCCCCCCGCCATCAGCCCGGAGGAGGCCTTCACCGATGCTGCCCTCGAGCAGCACGAGGCGATGGCCACGCTCCCACGCCGCCACGGACCGTGGCGCCGCTTATAACACAAAAAGGAGAATTACCATGTACGATCCTATTGCCGATGTCTTAGGAGAGTGGGCCGCCGAGGAAAGCGTCGGCGCCATCTTCCTCCGTATTGCTCTTTCGCTTCTCTTAGCGGCGATCCTCGGGTGTGAGCGCTCGGGGAAGCGTCACGCGGCCGGCCTGCGCACCTTTATCATTATGTCGCTCGGCGGCACGGTCGCCGTTTTCTTCGACCTGCATCTCATCAAGAATCTCGGCGTCGTCTTCCCCTTCCTCTCGGCCGCCGGGGTGATCGGCGCGGCGATCATCGCCTCGAATTCGATCCTGTTCAGCTCGCGGAGCCAGATCAAGGGGCTGACGACCTCCGCCGCCCTGTGGGCCGACGGGCTGATCGGGATGGCGCTCGGCGCCGGGCTTTACACGGTGGCGATCATCGCGTTTGTGGCGCTCTTGGCCTCGCTCTCCTATGTTCCCGCCTTTGAGCGCTATCTGAAGAACCGCTCGAACCACTTCGAGATCCACCTCGAGCTCGACAGCAAGACCCACCTCGCCGACTTCATCGGCACCATCCGTAAGCTCGGCCTTAGGATCGACGAGATCGAGTCGAACCCCGCCTATGTCAATTCGGGCCTTTCGGTCTATTCGATCGGCCTTACCGTCCAGAGCGCCGAGCTCAAGCGCTACAAGACCCACGCCGAGATCATCACGGCGCTGTCTACCATCGAGTATGTCAATCACATCGAGGAGATGAACTGACCGCGCGCTTTCGCGTGACGAAAGTAAAAAGCCGCCTGTAATCTGCAGGCGGCTTTTTTGCTGCTTGGTGCGGATAAGACTCAGTGATTCTTGAACTCCTCCTCGGCCGCATCCTCGTCAAGCGGAATGCTGCGGTCGGCCGGGGGCTCGCCCTCCTCGCGGTGTGCGAATTCGTGGCGGAGCATCTCCTCGTTGATATCGAGCTCCTCGTCAAAGAAGTCCTCGTCAAGGTAATCGCTCGGGTCAAAGTCGTTCTCCTCGAGCTCCTCCTTCACCTGATGGAAGAGGTACGCTCCCGCGACCCCCTCCATGGCGGAAACGGCAAGGAAGGCGGCGGCAATGCTCTTTTTCTTCACACACAGGAAGAGAAAGAGAATGAAGAGGGTAAAGGACTGCACGAGCAGGGAGACGGAAAGCATCAGCTTAGAGCGTTTCAGCATGGGGATTCTCCTTTCGTTAGTTCGCATTGGCCTTTAAGTAGGCGTTGATGAAGCCGTCGATCTCGCCGTCCATCACGGCGCCGATGTTGGCATCCTCGTACCCTGTGCGGGTATCCTTGGCGAGCGTGTAGGGCATGAAGACATAGCTGCGGATCTGGGCACCCCATTCGATCTTGGTCTTGATGCCCTGGATGTCCTCGATGCGCTCGAGCTTCTCGCGCGCCTTGATCTCCATCAGCTTGGATTTCAGCATGCGGAGCGCCGTCTCCTTGTTCTGGAGCTGGCTGCGCTCGGTCTGACAGCCGACCACGATGCCGGTCGGGATATGCAGGATGCGGATGGCCGAGTCGGTCTTGTTGATGTGCTGACCGCCGGCGCCGCTCGAGCGGTGCGCCGTGATCTCAAGGTCCTCGTCACGCAGGGTGATGGTGTCATCGTCATCGGTGAACTCGGGCATCACCTCGACCGAGGCGAAGGAGGTCTGGCGGCGCCCCGAGGCATCGAAGGGCGAAACACGGACAAGGCGGTGCACGCCGTTCTCGCTCCGGAGATACCCGTAGGCGTTCTCGCCCTCGATCGTGATGGTCGCGCTCTTGAGGCCGGCCTCGTCTCCGTCCAGCCAGTCAACGAGCTTCACGGTGAAGCCGTGGCGCTCGCCCCAGCGCGTGTACATGCGGTAGAGCATCTGCGCCCAGTCCTGCGCCTCGGTACCGCCCGCCCCCGGGTGGAAGGAGACGACGGCATTGTGGTGGTCGTATTCCCCCGTCAGGAGGGTCTCAAGGCGCTGGCGCTCGGTCTCGGATTCGATAAAGGCAAGCTCGCGCTCGACCTCCTCGACCGATCCCTCGTCATTCTCCTCGATCGCCATCTCGGCGAGCGTCAGGGCATCCTCAAGCGAGGAGACCAGCTTATCATAGGCGGCGCACTTGTCCTTCATCTGCTTGATCGACTGCAGGATCTTCGTGCTTTCGTCGGCATTGTTCCAGAAGTTGTCGGCCATCGTGCGTGCCTCCAGCTCCTCGACCTTTTGCGAAAGATCCTCGTAGCGGATCGCGTGGCGAAGGTCCTTCACCGTGTCCTCGATCTCGAGGAGGCGCCGTTTGGCTTCTTCCAGGGCTACTATCAAGGGTATGTCCTCCGTTTGGATGGCCCCACAGGGGGGCAATTTCTCTTATATAGTATACCACATTCCCCCACCCTTTGTAAAGTATGGGGAAAATTATTTTTTTCTTGACTTTTCCGTAAAGCGTGGTACAATAATATAATAGTATACTATTAAACCTTAGGAGGTTCCTATGAAAGTCACGAAAGATACCATCATCGGCGATATCCTGGATGCCAACGCCGGCACGAAGCCCTTCTTCATGGAGGTCGGCATGCACTGCTTCGAGTGCCCCGTGTCGCGTATGGAGACGGTGGCCGAGGCCTGTGCCGTCCACGGTGCCGATGCCGAGGCTCTCATCAAAAAGCTGAACGATTTCTTCGGTGAGTAAGCCGCTCGATCCGCGGCTCGCCATGGCGGCCTCCCTCGTGCGCCGGGGGGCACGCTTTGCCGATATCGGGACCGACCATGCCTATCTCCCCCTGTGGCTCCTCGCCGAGGGGAGGATCGCCTCGGCCGTTGCCGCCGATATTGCGCGAGGGCCGCTTGAGCGCGCCCTCAGGAATGTCCGCGCCGCCGGGCGTGAGGGGCAGGTCACCCTCCTCCTGACGCCCGGTCTTACGGGGATGGAGGGCTTGGGGCTCACCGATATCGCCATCTGCGGGATGGGGGGCGAGATGATCCTTTCGATCCTTGCCGCCGCCCCCTTTGTGAAGGAGGGGGACGTCCGCCTGATCCTTCAACTGATGACCCATGTGGCCGACGTGCGCCGTGCCCTTGCCGCCGATGGCTTTGCCATTGTCGGAGAGCGGTGTGCGATCGCCGCCGGGCGGCCGTATGTCTGCCTGGCTGTTACATATACCGGAGAATGCCGCACCCTCCCCGATGAGATCGCCGAGCTCGGTGACCACAGCGTGTGGGATGCGCGTGATACCGCGGCCTTTCTGACCCTCCTCGCCGTCCGCGAGAGGGAGGCGCGTGCCCGCATGGCGGGCAAGGCGCAGGGCGGTGCCGATACCGCCGCCGAGGAGGCCCTCCTTGCCGCCATTGCGGCAGAAAGAGAGAGACTTGTATGACGGTCCGTGAGCTGTATGAGGCACTCGCCTGCCTCTACCCCTCGGCGCTGTCCGCCGACTGGGATAACGACGGTGTGATGGTCTCGGGGTGTCTCGATGCCCCCGTGCATCATGTACTGTGCGCCCTGGATGTGACCGAGGCAACGGTCGGGGAGGCTAAGCGCATCGGCGCCGACCTGATCCTTTCGCACCACCCCCTCATCTTTCGTCCGCTCACCTCGGTCACCGAGGAGGGGGCGGTCGGCCGCCGCGTGACGGCGCTCCTTACGGCCGGCATCTCGGTGCTGTCCTTCCATACCCGTGCCGATGCCGCCGAGGGCGGTGTCAACGATCTTCTGGCCGCGGCCCTTTCGCTTGGCGACACCGTGCGCTTTGGCGATGGGCTTGGCGTTATCGGTACACTCCCCGAAGAGATGGATGGCCCCCGGCTTGCCGAGCGGGTGAAGGCGGCGCTCGGCGCGCCCCTTGTGCTGCTTGGTGACTCGGGTCGCACCGTCCGCCGTGTGGCGGTGGTCGGCGGCAGTGGGAAGGATGAGATCGGGGCGGCGCTGGCTGCCGGGGCGGATGCCCTCGTCTCGGGGCGCCTCTCGTATGAGACGGTCAACGAGGCAAGCGAGATGGGCATCACGCTCATCGAGGCCGGGCACTTCTTCACCGAGGCCGCCCTCCCACGCTTCTGGGCGCAGAGTCTCCCCGAGCGTTTTCCGGGGATCACGGCCACATATTACGACTCCTGTCGTATTCTTGTAAAGTAAACCTTGCATAAAACATACGGCGGCGCGACCGCCGGGAAAGAGAAGACAATGAAAATCTATGACGAGCTGGTAGCGCGCGGCCTGATCGCGCAGGTCACCGATGAGGCGGAGATCCGCGAGATGGTCGACAGCGGCCGTGCTGTATTCTACATCGGCTTTGACCCGACGGCAGACAGCCTGCATGTCGGTCACTTTATGGCGCTGTGCCTGATGAAGCGCCTGCAGATGGCGGGCAACCGCCCGATCGTTCTGATCGGCGGCGGCACGGCCTACATCGGCGACCCCTCGGGCAGAACCGATATGCGCTCGATGATGACCCCCGAGACCATTCAGCACAACTGCGAGTGCTTCCGCAAGCAGATGAGCCGCTTCATCGAATTCGGTGAAGGCAAGGCCATCATGGTCAACAACGCCGATTGGCTGCTTGGCCTGAACTACATCGAGCTGCTCCGCGATGTCGGCGCCTGCTTCTCGGTCAACCGTATGCTGGCGGCCGAGTGCTACCGCCAGAGAATGGAGAAGGGCCTTTCCTTCCTCGAATTCAACTACATGATCATGCAGAGCTACGACTTCTACCACCTCTTCCAAAATTACGGCTGTAATATGCAGTTCGGCGGTGACGATCAGTGGTCGAATATGCTCGGCGGCACCGAGCTCATCCGCCGCAAGCTCGGCAAGGATGCCTACGCCATGACCATCACCCTGCTCCTCAATTCCGAGGGCAAGAAGATGGGCAAGACCGCCTCGGGCGCTCTCTGGCTTGATCCCAACAAGACCTCTCCCTTTGATTTCTATCAGTATTGGCGTAACGTCGGGGATGCCGATGTCCTGAAGTGCATCCGCATGCTCACCTTCCTGCCTCTTGAGGAGATCGACAAGATGGATGCCTGGGAGGGCAGCCGTCTCAACGAGGCGAAGGATATCCTCGCCTATGAGCTGACAAAGCTTGTCCACGGCGAGGCCGAGGCCGAGGCGGCCAGGGCCTCCTCGCGTGCGCTCTTCGGCGGTGGCGCCGAGGGCGATATCCCGAGCGTGACCGTCGGCGAGGACGTTCTTACGGACGGCGCCGCCGATATCATCACCCTCCTTGTGGCCGCGGGGCTCGTCACCTCACGCTCGGAGGGGCGCCGTGCCATCGAGCAGGGCGGCGTGACCGCCGACGGGGATAAGATCACCGACATCAAGGCGACCGTCACCGCCGATGCTCTTCGCGCCGGGGTTCTCCTCCGCAAGGGCAAGAAGACCTACAAAAAGGTCATCCTCGGTTGAGGCGGAGGTCGGCATGAGTGATTTTTCCTTTGCTAAGGGCACCTGCCCGGTCTGCGGTCGGGAGCACCGCTGTCCGATCCGCCATGTCGTTGTGAAGGCGGGCGCGCTCGGGGCACTCCCCGAGATCACCGAGAGCTACCGTCGCGTGCTTCTCGTGGCGGACGAGAACACCCTCAAGGCGGCGGGCGAGACTGCCGCGCGCCATCTCGGCGATAGGATCGCCGGGCGTGTTGTTTTTCCCGGTGACCGTCTCCTGATCCCGAACGAGGAGGCCATCGCCGCCGTCACGGCATCGCTTGACGGCATGGATATGATCCTCGGCGTCGGCTCGGGGGTCATTCAGGATCTTTGTAAGTATGTCTCACGGGCGGAGGGCATTCCCTACGCCGTGGTGGCCACCGCCCCGTCAATGGACGGCTACGCCTCGGACGGCGCCGCCATGATCCTCGGCGGTATGAAGGTGACGGTTCCCTCGGGCCTGCCCTATGCCATCGTGGCCGATACCGAGGTCCTTGCCAAGGCCCCCGCCGAGATGATCCGCGCAGGCTACGGCGATATCGTCGGTAAGTATTCGGCGCTCTCGGATTGGCGCCTCGCCGCCCTTGTCAAGGACGAATATTTCTGTGAAGCCGTTCACGATGCCACCATGCGCGAGGTCGAGAAGACGATCGCCGCCGCCGATGGCATTGCAAAACGCACCCCCGAGGCGATGGAGACCCTGATGGGGGCGCTTGTCAACGTCGGGATCCTGATGAGCTACGCCGGCTCCTCACGCCCCGCCTCGGGGAGTGAGCATCACCTCTCGCACTTCTTTGAGATCACCGGCATCGTCGAGGGGACCGACTACCTCCCCCACGGGATTGACGTTGCCTGCTCGACCGTCCTCACCCTCGCCCTGCGCGAGCGGATCCTGGCCGCCACCTGGGAGCGCCGCCCCCTCGAGAGCAGGGAAGAGCGCGAGGGAGCGATCCGCCGTGTCTACGGCCCTGTGGCCGAGGGCTGTCTTGCCCTCCAGGAGAAGGCGGGGAGCTACACGACCGACCGCGTACCGACCTACCTCGCGAAGGAGGCTGAGATCCGCGCCCTGCTCAAGGACCTCCCCCCGTCCGAGTCGATCCGTTCTCTCCTTGCCGCCGCAGGGATCGAGATGCAGCCCTTCTACGACCTTTACGGCGAAGCCAAGATCAAGGATGCCCTTCGCTATGCAAAGGATCTGAAGGATCGGTATACCGTCCTCTGGCTGGCCTATGACCTCGGGATCCGGGCATAAATCACCGCTCGCCTGCCCTCCCCGCGGATATGGTCCAAATGCGCGCTCGTTATCACTCACTTCATTTCTCCCTATGCTTGGGGTATCGCTTCACGAAAGCGCCACACCGTGGCCTTTTCGCTCGCTCACCCTTGACGTACGCCCCCCAAGAAAAAGCAAAAAAGCCCATCCGGGCTTTTTTTGCTTTTTCAATTACTCCCACCCGGCAAGCTCGGCGGCAAGGCGTGCCCTCAGGGCATCGTCGGGCGGCAGGAGGGGGAGGCGCACCTCGTCACGGCAGAGGCCGCGCATGGCAAGGAGCGCCTTGATGGGCGAGGGGTTCGTGTCGGCAAAGAGAAGCCGCACAAGGGGCAAAAGGCGCACGCTGAGGGCGGTCGCCTCGGCGTTTCTCCCCTCCGAGAAGAGGCGGTAAAGACGTACGGTCTCCGCGGGCAGAAGGTTCGAGAGCACCGAAATGATGCCGATACCGCCGACGGCGAGCGTTGGCAAAAATTCGCCGTCGTTGCCGCCGTAGACCGCACACGCATCGCCAAGCGTCGCAACGACATCGGCCGCGCGGTCAATGTCGCCGCTCGCCTCCTTGATGGCGACGATGTTCTCATGCTCCGAAAGACGGGAAATGGCGGGAAGTGTGAGATCTACACCGGTTCTTGACGGCACATTGTAAAGTATGATTGGCAAATCGACCGCATCGGCGATCGTGAGAAAATGGCGGATCAGCCCCTCGCGCGTTCCCTTGTTATAGTAGGGTGTGACCACGAGAAGGGCCGAGGCCCCGTGCGAGGCGGCATAGCGCGCCGCCGTGACGGCGAGGCGCGTGTCGTAGGATCCCGTCCCGGCAATGACCGGGACCCGTCCGTCGGCCACCTCGCAGGCGGCGGCAAGGAGGGCGGCCTTTTCGCTGCTGCGGAGCGTGGCGGCCTCTCCGGTCGTCCCTGCGACCACAAGGGCGGAAACGCCCCCTGCGATCTGCAGCTCACAGAGGCGCCGGAAGGCCGCAAGGTCGAGCCGCCCATTGAGGAAGGGGGTAATGAGCGCCGTGCCCACCCCATGGAAGGGCGGCGCCTTTCGTTTGTTCTTTGTCATAGAAAACCTCGGGCTTTGTATTTGGGGCTTGCATTCCCCGTGAAAATATACTATAATACCACTGTCAGTATATGTCAAAGGAAGCCACTATGGAACAGGAACGTGTCATTGTCAACGAGCGTGTAGCCACCACGCTGACCACCAAGGATTTTTACTATGATCTGCCCGAGGAGCTGATCGCGCAGACCCCGGCCGAGCGCCGGGATGCCTCGCGCCTCCTCGTCCTTGACCGCGCGGCGGGCACACTCTCCCACCGCCATTTTTACGATATTCTCGACTATATCCGCCCCGAGGACATTCTCGTCGTCAATTCCTCGCGTGTCATCCCGGCGCGCCTCCTTGGCGAGAACGGGAAGGGCGCCTCGATGGAGCTCCTCCTCCTCCGCATGCGCGAGGGCGGACTTTTTGAGACCCTCGTCCGTCCCGGCAAGCGCGCAAAGGTCGGCGCCACCTTTCTTTTCGGCGGCATCCTGCAGGCCGAGGTCGTCGAGGTCCTCCCGGATGGCAACCGCCTCGTCTCCTTCCGCTATCCCGATACCTATCGCTCGATCTACGAGGTCCTCGATGCCGTCGGGCAGATGCCCCTGCCCCCCTACATTACCAAAAAGCTCGAGGACAAAAGTCGCTATCAGACCGTCTACGCGAAGCAGGAGGGGAGCGCCGCCGCCCCCACGGCTGGCCTCCACTTCACCGAGGAGCTGCTGGGTAAGCTCCGCGAAAAGGGCGTTGGCTATGCCGAGGTCACGCTGCACGTCGGCCTTGGGACCTTCCGCCCTGTGAAGGTCGATGCCATCACCGACCACCTGATGCACGCCGAGCAGTTTATGATCGACGAGGCGACCGCCGCCGAGATCAACCGCCGCCGCGCTGCCGGGGGGCGTATCATCGCCGTCGGCACCACCGCCTGCCGTGTTCTTGAAAGCGTGACCGACGAAGACGGCATCGTCCATCCGATGAGCGGCGAGACCGGCATCTTCATCTACCCCGGCTACCGCTTCCGCGCTGTCGATGCCCTCATCACCAACTTCCACCTCCCGGAAAGCACCCTTATTATGCTGGTCTCGGCTCTTGCAGGGCGCGACAGGATCATGAATGCCTACGAGACGGCGGTGAAGGAGAGGTATCGGTTTTTCTCCTTCGGCGACGCTATGTTCATCCAATAAGCGGCGCCGTCCGTCTTGCTTCTTGAATGAACCGAGCAGCCGGCAGAGGAGCCTACCGCATGACTAAATCCGATAGGAGTGCGCAATGAAGAGAGAACCTTTTTTCAAAAAAATCCTCCTTGGCGGCCTTGTGCTGGCTCTCGAGATGTTTGCCGCCACACTGCTCCTTTCCTTTCTGCTTGCGTTTCTGTACATTCCCCTCCGAATGCTGATCCATGACCGCCTGCTTCAGGATGCGGTGTATGGTGCACTCGCACTCAGCATAGAGGTCGTTTTGATGTTTGTGCTTTTTAAGCTCAGAAAGCAAAATGAACGAAAGGCGAGCATCAAGGAGTTGCTTCTGCCGATGACCGTGGCGTTCCCTTTGCTACTTTTGATCGCGCTTTTCAATGGGTTTTATACCTATACGGCGGGCCCGGGGGCTTCTACCTTGGGGCGTGTGCTATGGTGCCTTTCTGTTGGTGAATACAGTAATGTCCAAAGTCACGTGCCGCTGTACTTCCTTTTGCTGAGCTTCCTTGCCAAGCTGTTTTTGATGGCCGGTGCCGGTGCCATGGGGTACAAGGCCGGCGAGAAAAGGCTGGCGAAGGAACGCAAACGGATTTTGAAGCCATAGAAAAACGGATGCCTCTTGGGCATCCGTTTTTCTTAATCGCGCCGATACGCCAGCACCTCAAAGGAAGCACCGACGTCAAGGCTCGTGATGGCGGCAAGGCGCGCGCGGCCGGCTGCAGGGGTGCGGTAAAAATAGGGAGTCATCGCAAAAAGATCGGCGATCGCCCCGGCATCCGCGAGATGAACGGGGAAGGCGACCTCGCGCCGCTCAACAAGCGAAAAGCCATCAAGATCATACGCTACGGGTTGGTTTTCATACGGCGTATCGTAAAGAATACTTTTCATCTCAAAAAGATGCCGCCGCGCGGGGATGGTGTAGAGAAGGAGGCCGCCGGGGCGCAGGACACGCCGATACTCGTCGGCCGCGAGGGGGGCAAAAATGCAGGAGAGCAGGTCGATGGCGTTATCGGCGATCGGCAGGTGGTAGACGCTCCCGACGGCAAAGGTCGCATCCGGAAGACGCCGCGCGGCCAGGGCGAGCGCATCCTTTGAAACGTCAATGCCCACCGCCGTTTCGGCAAGGGAAGCCAGCGCTTCGGTGTAATAGCCCTCGCCACAGCCGGCATCAAGGAAGGTGCCGCGCGCCGCGTGGGCACGCGCGACCTCGAGGATCGCCGCACGGAAGGGGGCGTAATGGCCGCCGTCAAGGAAGCGGCGGCGCGAGGCGACCATCTCGCGGTTGTCACCGACAGCCGGGGGCTTCCCGGCCAGAAGATTCACATAGCCCGTGCGTGCGATATCAAAGCTGTGCTTCGCCTCGCAGAGGAAAACACGCTCGTCCCTTACAAGGGGACGGCGGCAGACGGGGCAGAGAAGAGGGGACGGCATAGGACTCTCCTTTTTTCTTTCTTGTGTCCATTATAGCACGCGGAAAAAATAAATCAAGCCTTTACAAGCAGCTTTCGGCGTGTTAAAATAATAGGGAAGAATAAAAATCCTGCAAGGAGCAACACTTAGGATGAGTATTGAAAAACGCGGCCGCGTTCTCGGCGTGGATTACGGTGACGTCCGCACGGGCATTGCCATTTCGGATGAAGGGCGCTTCCTGGCTTCGGGGATCACCACCCTGCGCGAGAACGGCATGGTGAAGACAGCCGACCGTGTCGCCGCCGAGGCCGTAGCGCGCGGCGCCTCGCTGATCGTTGTCGGCATCCCTCGGAATATGGATGGCTCGTACGGCCCCCGTGCCGAGGTCATCCGCGCCTTTGTCGGCTATCTTACCGAGCGCACCACGCTCCCGATCGAGCTGTGGGATGAGCGCTTAACAACGGTCGAGGCGCATCGCATCCTCTCGGCGAGCGACGTTGGTGGGAAGCGCCGCCGCGCGGTGGTCGATACCCTCGCCGCCGAGATCATTCTGCAAAGCTACCTCGATGCGCACCGCTGATTTATGAAAAAACTACACCGCCTTCACACAGCCGTCACACGTCCGCGCTATACTGAGGCTGATAACGAAAGGGGGAGGACCCTATGAACAGAAAAACCGAAGTCGGTCGCTCCGGCGGCCGCCGTTTCGCGGTCAAAGCACTCGCTTGCGTGCTCTTAGGCGCGCTTCTTTCCGTCTCGCTTTCCTCCTGCGGCCTTGTCCGCATTGGGGGCGGCGGCGATGATACGCTGCCCACCACCACGGCAATGACACGCCCCGAGGACACGCTGGATATCACCGTCCATCAGTATTACACGCCCGAGCCGGCCCCCGAGGATGCCGGGACCTACGCCTATGTGGCCAAGGTGGCCTCGCCCTCGGTCGTCTCGATCACGACAGAGGCGATCTCCTATGACTCCTTCTATGGCACCTATATCCAGAGCGGCGCCGGGAGCGGTGTCATCTTCTATGCCGACGCGACCTATACCTACATCATCACCAACAACCACGTCATCGAGGGCGCCAGTGCCATCAAGGTCTTCACCAGCACCCCCGATTGCCCCGGCTATGCGGCCGATGTGATGGGCACCGACTGGATGACCGATATTGCCGTTGTCCGTATTAAGAAGACCGGGCTCACCGTTGCCACCATGGGCAACTCGCAGGACCTCAAGCTCGGCCAGGAGGTGGCCGCCATCGGGAACCCCCTTGGCACGCTCGGTGGTACCGTGACCGACGGCATCGTCAGCTGCCTCGCCCGTGAGATCGCCGTGGAGGGGGTCACGATGACGCTCATCCAGCACTCGGCGGGTGTCAGCCCCGGCAACTCGGGCGGCGGTCTCTTTAACCTCTACGGTCAACTCATTGGCATCGTCAACGCCAAGTCCTCGGGCACAGGCGTTGAGGATATCGGCTTCGCGATCCCCGTGGATATCGCTGTTGACCGCGCCCTCCAGCTCACCAATAAGGGGTATGTCTCAAACACCCCCTACCTCGGGCTTAATTTCGCACAGGCCTCGTCCTACGGTCTCGTTGTGTCAAGTTATGCTTACAACAGCGAGCTTTCCTCCACCAATCAGGACGAGATCGAGGCCGGCCACGTCCTGAATTCGCTGAACGGTGTGACTATTAAGAGCACCGCAGATATCCGTGCCGTGCTCTCGTCGGCGAAGCCCGGCGACGTCCTGACGGCGGTGATGCTGAAGCCGACCACCAACGGCTTTTTCGTGAATTACACGCAATACACCGTTAGCCTCAAGGTCCACGAATACGCGCCGGCAGGCGCGACGGCGCCCGAGACCCCCTCTGCCGGGGATGACGGCGACATCAACTTCAACTAAAACGCATAGGGGCGGGCCCGTGGGCACCGCCCCTTCCTTGGAAGGAGACAGGAATGGCACATCTTCTGATCGCGGATGACGAGGAGCAGATCCGCTCCCTCATTCGCAAATATGCCGAGTTCGGCGGCCATACGGTCAGCGAGGCGGGGGACGGCATGGAGGCCGTCCGCTATGTCCGCGCCGAGGCGCCCGACCTTGTCATCATGGATATTATGATGCCCGAGCTTGACGGCTTTTCCGCCGTCCGCGAGATCCGCAAGACCTCGTCCGTGCCCGTGCTCTTCCTCTCGGCGCGCGGCGAGGAATACGACCGCATCAACGGCTTTGAATGCGGCGCCGATGACTATGTGGTCAAGCCCTTCTCGCCGAAGGAGCTGATGCTCCGTGTCGAGGCGATCTTAAAGCGCGCCGCCGCCCCGACCCCCGTCAAGGAGAAGGAGGTCTACACCTTCGGCGGTCTTGTCGTCGATATGACGGCACGCATCGTCACGGCGGACGGCGCCGTGCTTGACCTGTCACCGAAGGAGTACGAGCTCCTCTTTTACATGATCCGCAACAAAAATATCGCTCTTTCGCGTGAGCGCCTGATCACCGAGGTGTGGGGCTACGATTTCTTTGGGATCGACCGCACGCTCGATACCCACATCAAGCTCCTGCGCAAGTCGCTCGGTGCGTACAGCGCCCATATCGTCACCCTGCGTGGGGTGGGGTATCGCTTTGATGATACGCTCTGACGGCCGCGGCCGCCCCCTGGGCCTACGCGAGAAGATCTTCCTGTATCTCCTCCTCTTTGTCCTCTTTACTATCCTGCTCCTCTGGGTCTTTCAGACCATCTTCCTCGACCGCTTCTATACCGTCATCACCAAGCGCCGCCTCTCGGATGCCGCCCTCCTGATGGCAACGGCCCGCGGGACCGAGGATGCCGAGGCCGTGGCCGAGGAGATCGCCCTCGACCATAACGCCTGTGTCCGCATCTATATGATCGAGGGGAACGAGGCCGACACCTATCTCTCGGTCGACAGCCAGATCGGCTGTGTCATCCACCGCCTCTCGCAGCGCCAGCTGAACGATCTGTACGAGGCCTCGCTCGGCAATGACGGGGTCTGGTCGCGCTTTCAGCTCCGGGACGGCGACTTCCGCTTTGTGTGGGAGATGGACGACGGCAGCGAGTTTGAGGGACGGGTGATCGACGAGCGCCTTGTCTATTCGCTGATCGTCCCGATACCGGGGGAGCGCGTGCAGTTCGTCCTGATCGACACCTCGCTCGAGCCGATCGACGGTACCGTGGCCGTCCTCAGGATCCAGCTGCTGGTGCTCTCTCTCGTGCTCGTGGTCGTGTCGGCCGTCCTCGCCTTCTGGATCGCACGGCGCATCGCGCGCCCCATCACCAATCTGAACGTCGCCGCGCGCCGCCTGCCGAAGGGCACCTACCCTGCCGACTACCGTGAGGACGGCTACCTCGAGGTCGCCGAGCTCTCCGAGACCATGGGCAAGGCCGCCGAGGAGATCGGCAAGGTCGATCGCCTCCAGCGCGAGCTGATCGCCAATATCTCGCACGACCTGCGCACGCCCCTCACCATGATCATCGGCTATGCCGAGGTCATGCGCGACATCGAAAGCGAGAACACGCCCGAGAATATGCAGGTCATCATTGATGAAGCCCGGCGCCTTTCGGGGATGGTCGGGGATCTTGTCGAGCTCTCGCACCTCCAGAGCGAGACGGCCCTCGGCGAGACCGAGACCTTCTCTCTGGCCGCAGAGGGGCGCGCCGTCTTTGCCGAATACGAGGCTCTGCTTGCACCGCGCGGCTATACGCTCACCGCCGAGATCGAGGGCGAGTGCCTCGTCACCGCCGATAAAAAGCGCCTCCACCAGGTCCTGCGCAACCTCCTGGATAACGCCGTCAACTATGCGGGCGATGCCAAGGAGGTCACCCTCCGCATCCACGAGCGCGAGGATGCCGTGCGTGTCGAGGTCGCCGACCGCGGCGACGGCATTCCCGAGGAGGAGAAGGAGAACATCTGGCAGCGCTACTACCGCGCGGCAGGCAACCACAAGCGGAGCGTCAGCGGCAGCGGCCTCGGTCTTTCGATCGTCCGCGAGAATCTTGAGCTTCACGGCGCCCGCTACGGTGTCGACAGCACGCTTGGTGAAGGCTCCACCTTCTGGTTTGAGCTCCGGCTTCAGGCATAAATTGCGCTCTTCGCCGCTGGGGAGGGGCACCTGAGCCTCCTTCAATAAAAAAGCACCTGCCCGGCAGGTGCTTTTTGCTATACGCTGTGATTTTCTTCAAAGGTTGGATAGCGTTTATTCTCCGTCAAAGGTCAGTACCTTGGTAAGATTGTTGTTGCCACTTCCGACGGTGACGCCTGACCACTCGGCCGCGGTTCCCTTAAAGGTCGCGGTGGTAATATAGCCGCAGTAAACGAAGGCGTTTTCGCCGATCCATTTCAGAGAGCTTGGTATCACAACTGAGGTTAAATTTTCGTTCACCGTATTCCAACCGGAGCGTGTGTAGGGAAACGCGTAGCTGGCAATTCCGACCGTTCCGTCCTTGATTTGCGCGGCCGTCACATCCTCCTTGGCATAAATCAAGTAATTGCCTGCATACAGCAAGCCACTCTTCCAGTTCGAGGAATTGCCCGAATACGCCGTATCCAAAAATGCGCCCTTTCCGATCGCATCGATCGTATCGGAGAGGGAAATGCTTGCAAGGGCGTCGCATTTACTGAAGGCGTAGTCTCCGATAGCAGTGACCGTTCCGGAGATATTGACTTTTGTCAGGGAGTCGCATTCGGCGAAGGCATATTGTCCGATGGTCGTTGCATTGCCGACGATCGTCACGCCGGTGATCTTACTGTAACCGCAAAGGAAATTATCTGGAATGGCGGTTACCGTTTCGGGAATGGTGATATCCTTTTCAAGAAGCCGCCCGTTTACGTAAAGAGAAACGTTTTTGGCACCGGAAACGTTAATGCCCGTCCGGCAAAAGGCTGCCATATCGCCAAGGTAATTAAGGCCCTTCAGCTCGTTATAGTACGGGATATTGATGGACGTTACACTTGCGGGGAGCGTGACGTAGTCGCAATCATCAATTGCAGATGAATACACCTCCTTCACAGGGATGGTCGGGTTGTAATCGACGGGATATTCCGGCACGACAATATGCTTGTCTTTGCAGGTGCCGTTGTCCGTCAAAATATAATAGGTCTTATCCGAGCTCAGCGTGTAGGAGAGCCCCTCGCTCGGCGTGGTGTTTTCCAAAAAAGACTCATCCACCGTGCTGCCGCCTGAGGTTGACCCATTGCTCCCCGAATCCGTGTCCGGGGCCTCTTTGTAGTATTTTCGGCCGTCGAGATCAACGTAACTGTCTTTTTTCTCGTTGACAAGCTCGGCCTCCGAGACAGACCCGTAAAAATCGTAGAATTCATAGCCGTCGTCCAGCTTCTTCCATGTGCCCGTGCCGTACTCTCCGTCAAGGCGGTAGGTGCCGTCCGAGCGGACGTCGAGACAGCGGTCGCTCGAATCGTACCATTTCCCGATAATAGAATCCTTTCCACTCGACGTGCCTCCGCCCGAGCCTCCACCGTCTCCGCATCCTGCAAGAGTAGTGAGCAGAAGACAGGCCAAGACGATCAATGCTATTGCTTTCTTCATTTGTTTTTACCTCCGGTTTGTTTTTTTTGAAAGGGTTTTCCCCTTTGATGAGGTAAGTATAGCACACTTTCACTGCGATGTCAAGTATAAATATCTTTTTGATAATGTAAAATCCAAATGCTCGGCGTATAATAAAGTTGAAATGAAGGAAGAAGGGCGGTGGCAATGTGGTTGCAGAACGGATCAAGGTGCTGAGAGAGGGGAACGGCCTTACGCAAGCCGAGTTGGCACGCCGTCTCGGTGTGACACGGTCCGGCGTCAATGCGTGGGAGATGGGAATATCCGTCCCCTCTACCCAGTATATCGTGGAGCTGGCTCTTCTTTTTGAGGTCTCCACCGACTATTTGCTTGGCATCGACACTACGGCGACCGTCTCTGTCAAGGGACTCGATGACGAGGAGATCGCCTCGGTCGTCGAGGTCATCCGATGCTACCGCAAGCTGAAGCCCAAGGCTTGATGCCGATATAAGAAAAGAGCAGTTCAATTTGAACTGCTCTTTTTCAATAGTCGAATGCCCGTGCGCTTATTCCACAAAGGCCACGGGGGCGCCGAGGGCATCGCTCTCGAAGGCGGCCTCCATCACGCGCATCACGCGCATGACCTCGTCATGCGTGATGAGCTGGGTCTCCTTGCCGTCGATCGCGCGCGTGACATTGCGGTAGAAGTCGTGCACATCCGACGCGGGGCGCTCCTCCTCCCAGATGTCGACCGAGTCCTCGGTACGGGGCGCCATCGTCTTAGTAAGGCCCGCCGCCGTCTCGACCGGCTTCTGATCCTTACAGGGGCCGTTCAGGCGGTCACGCACAACGCGCATATTGTTGCGCCAATCGTCGATGATCGCGGTGCCGTACTCGCCCTTGATGTAGAAGCGGGGAAGCGGAATGTAGTTGCAGGTACCGACCTCGACCGTGCCGACCGCACCGTCGTCAAAGGTCAGGGTGAGATAAAAGCCGTCGTCCACCTCGGAGAAACGGATGTGCGTGCATTCGCAATAGACCTTAGTGATCTTACCGGGCAGGATCTTCAGCATCTGGTCGATGAGGTGAACGCCCCAGTCGAGGATCATGCCGCCGCCCTGGGCCTTCTTACGGCGCCAGTCGCCGGGGATGCCGTTCGCCCCGTGGATGCGCGACTCGACCCGCAGGATCTTACCGATCTTGCCCTCCTCGCGCAGCTTCTTCGAGGCTAAGAAGTCAACGTCCCAGCGGCGGTTCTGGTGAACCGTGAACAGCTTGCCCGCGCGCTTCGCGGCGGCGATCATCTCCGAAAGCTCCTGCGACGACAGCGCGACCGGCTTCTCGCAGATCACGTTCTTGCCGCCCTCAAGGAGACGGATGACCGTGTCGTGGTGCGCGTCATTCGGTACGGCGACCGTCACAAGATCCACACGCTCGTCAGCGATCACTTCGTCAAGCGACGAGTACGCATAGATGCCGCGCTCACGCGCCAGCGCCGCGCGCTCTTCCTTTATATCGTAAATACCAAGCAGGTTGACACAGTCGCTCTTTTCGGCGTGACCGACGTGCCAGGAGCCCATGCCGCCGAAGCCGACGACAACAAGATTCTTTTTCTGCATGAGAATACCGTCCTTTCAAGTGGTCTACCTTATATGTATCACGCGCGCGCCCGCGTGTCAAGTGCTTTTTGAGATAAAGAAAGATTTGCACGCTCACTGGCGAAAAATCCAAAAAACCGCCGTCTTTTTTTCGGTTTCCGTGTTCTTTCACTAATTTTATATTTTTTTGCAAAAATGCTTGACAACACCGCTTTAGCGTGATAAAATGATAGAGCAATGAAGCACCGCTTTAGCACTTTAAAGTGGTGCAAAAACAAAAAAGAGGTACATAACCATGAAAAAGATCCTGTCTCTCCTTTTGGCCGTCGTGATGCTCGCCGGCTGCACCCTGGCCCTTGCCTCGTGTGGGCTCTTCGGCCCGACTCTGAAGGTCGGCTACACCGTGTACGCGCCGATGAACTACTTTGATAACGACGGCGACCTGACCGACGGCGACGATGGCTCGGGCGACTTCGTTGGCTTTGATACCGAGCTTGCAAAGCTTGTCGGCGAAAAGCTTGGCATGAAGGTCAAGTTCATCGAGATCTCGTGGGACAACAAGTACATGGAGCTCGAGTCGGGTGCTATCGACTGCATCTGGAACGGCTTCACCTCCAACACCAAGGATCCCGACGGCATCGAGCGCTCGGCGAAGGTCGACTTCACCTACGCCTACCTTGACAATGCCCAGTGCGTCGTCGTTAAGACCGAAAACCTTTCTGCCTATACCTCGGCTGCATCGCTGGCAGGGAAGACCGGTACCGCTGAGAACGGCAGCGCCGGTGAGACCTATGCCAAGTCGGTGAGCACCGCCTTTGAGGGGGTTCCCGCACAGACCGATGTTTTCCGTGAGGTGAAGGCGGGTGCCGTTGACTTCGCCGTGATCGACCGTCTGCTTGCCGACAATATCGTTGGTAAGGGTGACTACGCCTCTCTTTCGATCGTCGAGGCCATTGAGATCGAGAAGGAGGTCTACTCGATCGGCTGCAAGAAGGGCGGCGACCTTGACGAGAAGATCAACGAGGCTCTCGTTGAGCTTCTGAACGAGGGTAAGATCGAAGAGCTTGCCGCGAAGTACAATGTCCGCGTGACCGACACCCTCATGGCGAAGAAGACCGCCGAGTAAGATGGCGCTTTTCTGGGAAGTCACTCTGGCTCTCCTCGAAGGATTTGGAACGACCTGTTCGATCTTTGGGCTAACACTCGTGTTAGCCCTTCCTTTGGGGCTTCTCATATCCTTCGGGACGATGTCCAAGATCGATCCTATTCGGATCGTCTTCAAGACCTTTGTCTGGATCATTCGCGGCGTGCCGCTGATGCTCCAGATATTTGTCGTTTTCTACGTCCCCGGCTTTGTGTTCGGGACGCCGATCGCCAGCCGCTTTATGGCAGCGATCATTGCCTTTGTTATCAATTACGCCTGTTATTTCTCCGAGATCTATCGCGCCGGCATCGAGGCGGTCCCCTTCGGGCAGACCGAGGCGGGGCGCGTGCTTGGTATGACCAAGGGCGAGATTTTCTTCCGCGTGACCCTTCTGCAGGTCGTCAAACGCATTATTCCCCCGATGGGCAACGAGATCATCACCCTCGTCAAGGATACGGCGCTGGCCCGTGTCGTTCTGGTCATCGAGATCATCAAGGTCGCCGAGAAGTTTACGGCGCGTGCCATGATCTGGCCGCTCTTCTATACCGCGGTCTTCTATCTGATCTTCGTGGGTGCTTTGACCCTTCTCTTTGGCAAGGCCGAGAAAAAACTCTCGTATTTTAAGGTGTAAGCTATGGCGTTTTTAGAGGTTAAAAATATTCACAAGAGCTTTGGCGACACGCAGGTTTTGCGCGGCATCGACTTTTCGATGGAGCGCGGCGAGGTCGTGGTCATCATCGGCTCCTCGGGCGGCGGTAAGACCACCTTCCTCCGTTGTCTCAATTTCCTTGAAACGCCGAACGTCGGCACCATCACCGTTGACGGGGATGAGATCTTCAATGCCGCGGTCGAGTACACCGATGCCGAAACACGCGAGATGCGCCTGCGCTTCGGTCTTGTCTTCCAGTCCTTCAACCTGTTTCCCCAGTACACGGCACGCGAGAATATCGCCATGCCCCTTTACCTCCGCCGTATGGAGGCGCTCCGTCGCGAGGGGCTGGACCGCCGCGCGCTCCGCGCCCGGAAGCCCGAGGTGCAGGAGGCCGCCCGCCGCGAGGCCGACCGTCTGCTCGGGGATGTTGGACTGTCCGAAAAGGCCGGCCTTTATCCGCATCAGCTGTCGGGTGGCCAGTGCCAGCGCGTGGCGATCGCCCGTGCCCTCGCCCTTTCCCCCGATATCCTGTGCTTTGACGAGCCGACCTCGGCCCTTGACCCCGAGCTGACGGGTGAGGTCCTGCGCGTCATCCGTGATCTGCGCAAGGACGGTCATACCATGATCATCGTCACCCACGAGATGGAATTCGCGCGCAGCGTCGCCGATCACGTGGTCTTCATGGCGAACGGTGTCATTGAGGAGCAGGGCGCTCCCGAGGAGATCTTTGGAAATCCTCACTCCGAGGCGCTCCGTACCTTCCTCAACCGCGAAAATAATTTTTAAAATCAATGGAGAGGCAATCGCCTCTCCATTTTGAGGTAATCCCTATGAGAATGAGAAAGAAAAAGCACGGCGCTGAGCGCCTGGCCGCCTGTGCGGCTCTTCTGGCCGCTCGCCCCGAGGCTCCGTGGACCGATCCGCGCGCCCTTTTCGGCCGCCCCGGGGACGTCCGCCTTGAGATCGGCTGCGGCAAGGGCGGCTTTGCCTGCGGTATGGCCGCCGCTCACCCCGAGGCCAACTTCTTCGCGATGGAGAAGGTCTCGGACGTGCTTGTGCTTGCCGCCGAGCGCGCAATGCGCGAGGCCGATGCTCGCCCCGACAATTTGCGCTTTATCAATGGCGATGCGCGCGATCTCGCGGCCTATTTTGCCGAGGGCACGCTCGACGTCATCTATCTGAACTTCAGTGACCCGTGGCCGAAGGCCGGGCACGCCAAGCGGCGCCTGACGCACAGGGCCTTCCTTGCTTCGTATATATCGCTCCTTCGTGACGGCGGCGCCATTTGCCTCAAGACCGATAACGTCGGCCTCTTCGACTTCACCCTTGAGGAGCTTTCGGCCCTTGGCCTTGCGCCCGAGTTTGTCACGCGCGACCTCCACGCCTCCGAGGAGGCCGAGGGCAACGTGATGACCGAATACGAGAAAAGCTTCTCGGAGCAGGGGATGCCGATCCACGCCCTGCGCGTTATTGTGAAAAAGTAAACAATACATTACCAAACCATTGGCGCGGCTTGCTCGGAAACGGGCAGGATCCGCGCCTTTTGCATGGCATTCCCCTCGGCCCCCTCGTGCGTTTCAAAGAGAAATAAGAGAGCGAGAAGCGCGGCAATGAGCCAAAGGACGAGGGCAAGGGGCGGTCGGTCGTTGCGCATAACGGCTCCTTTCCTTGGAATAAAAGCTCCCTCGCGTGGAAGACTAGAGGCGAGAGCGCGTTTTCGTTTATTTTTTGCCGCCACCGCAAAAATATTCTTGACGGGGGCGCTGGGATATGGTAAAATAAGTATAGAAGACCCGCCCCCGGCGGATGCGAAAGGAGTTACGCTATGTTGGAGAATAAGTTTCAGGTATTTGATGAGGCCCGCGAGTTTGTCGCGCGCACCCGTCCGATCTTTGTAGAGCATCACGATTTCTCCGCCAAGCTCTTTAAGAACCGCGAGGCGAGCGAGCCCTGCTTCTCGATCGCATCCAAGGGTGAGAACCGCATTGATATCTACCGCATCCTCGGCGGTATTGCCCTCTTTTTCCTGTCGATCTGCTCGCTCCGCATCTACTTCTCGGTGCGCAAGGCACGCCGCCGCCGCAAAAAAGAGCTGCGCCGGATGCAGAAAAAGGCGAAGAAATAAAAAAAGACCGGCGCCGTTGGCGCGGTTCTTTTTTGCTATGCGGCGAACGGATTGCCGAAGAGGAGCGTAAGCAGGGACAGTGCCAGGGGGATGGTGATGACGGCCAGCGTATGCGAGACGAGCGTCATCCCGGCGCCCGTTTTGGGGTCACCGCCGTACGCCTCGGGGAAGACCACGGTATTGAGGCCGAGCGCGGCGCCCGTTGCAATGAAGGCGTAATAGAGGACCTCGTGCCCGATCGAAAGACCGAAGAGGGCGTTTGCCGCCGTCTTCAGACCGAAGATCACGGTGACGATGATCGTCGGGAGGACGGTCAGGCGCAGGAGCGAGGCGATGTAGATCCGCTTGTCGGTCAGCATGCTCTTCATGGGGTAGGAGGCGATCGTGAAGCCGGCAAGGAGCATCGCCACGGGACCCATGCAGGCGCGGAGCGAGTCAAGTGCGCTGACAAGGAAGGGAGGCAGGAGCTTGCCAAGCCCCGTCAGCCCAAAGAAGATGCCGAGGAACATGGCGACCATCGGGGGATTGATGAGCTTTTTGAGCGAGCCGCCCTTGCCGCCGGGGATCATGCGGCTGATGCCCCAGGTGTAGATGGCTACGCTGATCGGCAGACAGAAGAGCTTGTAGTAGGAGAGGACCACATCTCCATAGATGCCCTGTATGATGGGGTCGCCCATATAGCCGCTGTTGGCAAAGGCCAGGGCGTACATATACACCCCCCTCTCCTGCGAGCCGCGCTTGGCAAAGGCCAGCGACAGGGGGATCGCGATCCCGATCGCCACCAGGACACTGCATGCGGCTAAAACGAGATTCTGCGCGTGCGTACCGACGGTGGCGGGAGTGCAGTTGCGCGACATCGTGATGAAGCTGAGCGCCGGGAAGAAGATCCAGGTCTCCATCTTGGCCATCGTCTTACCGGCGTTATCGGGCAAGAGACGGCACTTTTTGGCGGTAAAGCCGACGGCAATGCAGAAAAAGAGCGAGAGCATCGGCCAAAGGGTGGCAAAAAAGGTGGTCTTCATGGGTTATTCCTTCGGGAGCCACTCCATGAGGCGGAACCAGTTCTCAAGGAGCCCGGCCCACTGGTGGATGTGCGGGTCGTCCGCCGCCAGGCCGCGGCCGTGACCGCCGAAGGGGAAGATGTGCATTTCGCAGGGGATCTTCAGGGTGCGGAGCTTCGCCGCGTAGAGGTAGCTGTTTGTGACGTTCACGGCGCCGTCCTCGGCGGTATGCCAGAGGAAGGCCATCGGGGTCGTCTCGTCGGCGATCTTATCGGGGCTGAAGGCGTCTCTCTCCTCGTAGCGGTTGCCAAGGAGATTCTTGTAGCTCCCCGAATGCGAGACGGCCTCGTCGGAAGAAATCACGGGATAGCAGAGGATCTGGGCGTTCGGGATATAGTTCACCTCGTCAAGCGCGTCGACACCCTCGCCGTCGATCGGACCGCGGTAGGTTGAGGTAAGGGCGGCAAGGTGCCCGCCGGCCGACGAGCCCATCACGGCGATCCTGTCGGCGTCGATCCCCAGCGCCTCGGCGTTGGCGCGCAGATAGCGCATAGCGCGGCGCACGTCAAGCAGGGTGTAGGGGAAGAGCGGAACACCGTCGGTCGGCTTACCGCAGGTCACGCGGTAGGCGAGCACAAAGGCCTCCATGCCGAGCCCGTTCAGGAATTCGGCGTACCCTTCGCCCTCGTGCTTGGCACGGTGCGCGTAGCCACCACCCGGAAGAATGAGCACGGCGGCCTTCGTGGTCTTGACGGCAGGGGAATACTGTGTCAGGGTAGGCTCCTCGAGCATTTTGCCGGGGACGTTGCCCTCCCAAAGATGATAGACGTTCATAAAAGGCTCCTTTAGAGTTGATCTTACACCTGCATTATAGCACCGCACCGGAGGAGTGTCAATGCACGGTTTTCGGTTTTTTCGCGTTTTAAAGAAATTTTTCCCTGAAATCCGGGAAGGCCGGCGAAAGGTCACGCTCGGATACCACGTAGTCGATGTCCTTAAGATGACAGAGCGTTTCCAGGCACCCCTCCCCCACCTTCTGCGAGCCGAGCATTAGGATGCGGCGCCTTGAGGAGGCGAGCATCGCACGGCGCACGCCGTTTTCGGCAATGGCGTTGTCGGTGAGGCGCCCGTCGCTCGTCAGGGTACGGACCGAGAAAAAGCAAAGATCGGCATTAAAGCGGCGGATAAAGCTCTCGGCATGACTGCCGACGTAGGCGTAGGTGTCGGCGGCAAGCTCGCCCCCTGTCACAAAGGTCTTGATCTTGGTCTCGGCGAGGATCAGCGCCGCCTTCGCGCTGTTGGTCACGACGACGATCGAGCTCCCCGAGTCCAGCACGCGCAACAGCGCCAGGGCAGAGGAGGAGCTGTCCACCATCACGGTGTCGCCCTCGCGGATCAGCGAAAGACACTTCTTCCCAATGGCGGTCTTGGCATCCGAATGCTCACGCTCGCGCCACGAGAGGGGGAGATTTTCGCCAAGCTCGGAGCGGTACGCCGCCCCGCCGTGGGTGCGGATGATCTTCCCGGCGGCATTCAGCTCGGCAAGGTCGCGCCGTACCGTCGGCTCGCTGACGTAGAGCGCCCGGCACAGCTCGCCGACTGAGGCCTCCCTGTGCGTGTGCAGATAATCGAGGATCGCCGCCTCGCGTTCCTTGTGTGCCATACTGTCCTCCTTGTGGCTTGATCGTTTGATCGGGAAATGTGCATATATGCTTCAATATTTGATCGCAAGGATCAAAAGATCGGTGGTTTATTGACAAATACGATCAAAACGATTATAACATAAGATGGAAACTAAATCAACACTATAAGGAGAATAAGTATGGCAAAAGTTGTTTTGGATTGGAAAACCGCCGCAAGCTTTATCGAGGATGCCTTCGTTGGCGCCGGCGTCCCGCGTGACGATGCGCGCATCGTGACCGATGTGCTCCTTGAGAGCGACCGCCGCGGCATCGAGTCGCACGGCTGCAACCGCTTCAAGCCGGTCTACATCGACCGCATCAAGGCCGGGATCCAGAATCCCGTCACGAACTACGAGATCCTCAAGGAGACCGAGACCACCGCGGTCGTTGACGGTCATGACGGTATGGGTCAGGTCATCGGCTACCGCTCGATGAAGCTGGCGATCGAGAAGGCCAAGAAGTACGGCATGGGCATGGTCGTTGTCCGCAACTCCTGCCATTACGGTATTGCCGGCTACTATGCCACGATGGCGGCCGAGGCCGGCTGCATCGGTATGACGGGTACGAACGCCCGTCCCTCGGTGGCCCCGACCTTCGGCGTTGAGGGTATGTTCGGCACCAACCCCTTCACCGTCGGTATCCCCACCGACGAGAAGTTTAACTTCATCTTCGACTGCGCCACCTCGATCACCCAGAACGGTAAGGTCGAGTACTACGAGCGCATTGGCGAGGAGGTCCACCCCGGCACCATCATCGACGATGAGGGTAACCCCGTGACGGGCGATGCCGGCGTGGCTCTTAAGAAGATCCGCAACGGCACGGCGGCCCTCACCACCCTCGGCGGCATCGGTGAGGCCCTCGGCGGCTACAAGGGCTATGGCTTTGCGATGATCGTTGAGATCCTCTCGGCCGCCCTGCAGGACGGTATGTACGGCAAGGACCTTGACGGTAAGGACAAGGACGGCAACATCCGCCCCTACGGCCTTGGCCACTTCTTCATCGCCATTGACACCAACCACTTCCTCGGTGAGGACGTCTGCCGCAAGAAGGCCGGCGACATCATCCGCGCTGTCCGCGCCTCCAAGAAGGCCCCGGGTGCTGAGCGCATCTACACCGCCGGCGAGAAGGAATACGAGATCTGGCTCTCGCGCCGTGACAGCGGTGTTCCGATCAACGAGTCGGTACAGGCAGAGATGATCAACGTAAGAAACGAGCTCGGGCTGACGCAGTACGTCTTCCCGTGGGAAAAGTGAGGCAGTCATGGCAAGAAATTATGCAGAGGAATCCCTCAAAAAACACTACGAGTGGCGCGGTAAGATCGAGGTAACGCAGAGAGTCGAGGTCAAGGACCGTGAGGATCTCTCGCTCGCCTACACCCCCGGCGTTGCCACCCCCTGTCTTGAGATCCAGAAGGATGAGAGCAAGTCCTACGACCTGACCCGCCGTTGGAACACGGTTGCCGTCATTACCGACGGTACCGCCGTCCTCGGCCTCGGTGACATCGGCCCTGTGGCCGGTATGCCGGTCATGGAGGGCAAGGCGCTCCTCTTCAAGGCCTTTGGCGATGTCGATGCCATCCCCCTGTGCATCAAGTCGAAGGATGTGGACGAGCTGGTCCGCACCATCTACCTGATCTCGGGTAGCTTTGGCGGCATCAACCTCGAGGATATCTCGGCCCCCCGCTGCTTTGAGGTCGAGCGTCGCCTCCAGGAGATCTGCGATATCCCCGTCTTTCACGATGACCAGCACGGCACCGCCATCGTTCTCGGTGCGGCGCTCATCAATGGCCTCAAGGTCGTCAAGAAGGAGATCGGCGACGTGCGTGTCGTCATCAACGGTGCCGGCAGCGCCGGTATCGCCATTGCGAAGTTCCTGCTCGGCATGGGCGTCCGCCATATGATCCTTTGCGATCGCATCGGTACCCTCGTTGCCGGTAAGGCCGGCATGACCGAGCCGCAGGCCGAGCTTGCCGCCATCACCAACGAGGAGAAGCTGGATGGCACGCTTGCCGATGCCATGAAGGGCGCCGACGTCTTTATCGGCGTGTCGGCCCCCGGCATCGTCTCGCCCGAGATGGTCGCCTCGATGAACGCGGGCGCCATCGTCTTCCCGATGGCCAACCCGATCCCCGAGATCGCTCCCGACCTCGCCCTCGCGGCGGGCGCTACCGTTGTCGGCACCGGCCGTAGCGACTTCAACAACCAGATCAACAACGTTCTCGCCTTCCCCGGCATCTTCCGCGGTGCCCTCGATGCGCGCGCCAGCGCTATCAATGACGAGATGAAACGCGCCGCCTCCTATGCGATCGCCTCGCTCGTCTCGGATGAGGAGCTCTCGCCCGAGTACATCATGCCGAAGGCCTTCGATCCCTGCGTCGGGAAGACGGTCGCCGCCGCCGTGCGCGAGGCCGCCGAGAAGACCGGCGTCGCCAGGATCTGACACATCCCTCGCATTTTAAACAAAAATGCAAAGAAAACCGTTCAATTTGAACGGTTTTCTTTTTCTGCTTGCCGTCTTGACAGGGGCGGAGATCTATGATAGAATAAGATGTCGAAATCAGAGTATACTAAGGAGGTACGGAGAGTGAAACGAGTAATGAGTATTGTAGCACTTCTTTTGACTCTGCCCCTTCTTATGTGCGGATGCGGAGGAGACGAGATGCCGAACGGCGATTTTTCCATGACGGCAAGGATCACGGCGATCGGTGAGCGCATCGAGGTCGAGGTCATCGCAAGCGAGAATGAGATGACGGGCCCCTTCTGGGTGATCACGGGCGACGAGACCGCCTATGTGACTGAGGACGGCGATAGGCTCCGGCGAGAGGATCTCGCCGTAGGCGATACCGTCACGGTCTACTACGGTGGCCAGGTGATGATGAGCTATCCGCCGCAGATCGTGGCTTCCGGCATCGTAAGAAAATAAAAAACGGCAGACTTTGTCTGCCGTTTTTTATTTTACCCCAGCACCTTGAGGATGTACGAGCCGATCGTCTTGGTGAAGGAGAGGAAGGCATCGCATTCAATGAATTCGTTCGGCTGGTGAGCGCCGCCGGGCTGGGAGAAGTCGCGCCCCGCACCGAAGGCAATGGCGCTCTGCGTGCCGTATTTGGCGATGACCGAGAGGTCGGAAAGGCAAGGGGCGCCTACCGTGATCTTTCTGCCGGCATCCTCGCCCGCCGCCTGCAAAAGTCGGATATCCTCGTCGCCTGTGCTACATTCGACATAATGGAAGAAGCGGGTGCGAGGCGAGAAGCCGTCACCAACGATGCCAAGGGGGGCAAGGCGCTCGGCAAGCCTTTTGGCAAGACCGTCAAGCTCACTCCAGATCTCGTCCTTGGTTTTGTCGGTATAGAAGACGAAAAGAACCTCGCCGGTGCCGAGGTCGGCGCCGTAGTTCCCGGCGCGGGCGGCCATATAGCGGAGCGATGTTTGCGGGATATTGGTTCCCTTGTAGTAGGGGTTGGCCTCAAGCTCTTCACGGCGGTTTTTGCCGAATTCCTCCATCACCTCAAGAACCGTGGGGATCGCCAGGGCGGCCGCCTTGGCGCTGTCGGCAACATCCTCCGTGTGGTAACGGTAGAAGATCTCGCCGCCACCCGAGGCACAGTTCCAGATGGTATCGACACGCCCATCCATATTGATGATACGGTGGCAGGGGGTGTGGAGCACCGCGGCAAGAGCGCCGTGAGAGCCGCCGTATTCCTCGTCGGAATAGGCAGAGAAGATGAGGTTGCGCTTCGGGGTGAAGCCCTCAGCCTTCAGGAGCTTGATGAGGAAAAGCGCCGTCGCCAAGGCATATTTATCGTCGCAGGCGCCACGCCCAAAGATCTTGCCGTCCTTGATCTCACCCGACAGCGGATCGCTGTCCCAGTTGGCGAGGTCGCCGATCTTGACCGTGTCGGCGTGCCCCATCAGGAGGAGCTCGTCAATGTCCTCGGCACCGCGCCAGCGCGCTGTGACGTTATAGCGGTTCTCGAGGTGCCGCTCCCCGAAATAGTCGGGGTGATCCTCAAAGCCCGGGATGTCCAGGGGAGAGTAGAGCTCGCTCTTGAGCCCGAGCTCGCGGCAAAGGCCGTCAATGTAGCGGGCCAGCTCCTCCTCGTTCCCGTGGTCGGTAAAGCCCTCGGAATTGATCTTGATCATTGAGGAAAGCAGGGAAAAAAGCTCGTCGCGATGCTTGTCGATGAGCGCAAACAAACGCTTGGTATCCATAAAGATCCTCCCAAAAGAATACTGCCACGATTATAGCATGAAGCGCCGCCCCCTGTCAACGGGGGCGGCGCTCTTAGGACGAAAATGAAATAAATCCGCGAAAAAATGAAAAGGGGAAACGCCCCCTTACGGCGCGATGGGGGTGTCCTCGTCCCGGAAGACCTCATCCAGCGAGTATTTGAACGGCTGGAGCGGCTCGCGGTCGCACCACGCGCCGTTTGTGAAGTCGGGGAACTCCTGTGGCATGCCGCCCTCCTTGATCGATTTCTCCGAGAGGGGAGCGATCGCCATCACCGCGATCGTGTCGTAGGCATCGATCGGGGTGTTGATGCCGCGCTTGACCGCCTCAACGAAGGCGCGGCAGACCAGCCAGTCCATGCCGCCGTGACCGCCGAGGTTGCCACCGGTCTCCTGATATTCGGCGTGCAGAGGATGGTCGTACTGCTTGAACATCTCCTCCTCGTTGAACTCGGCCTCCTTGTCCTTGCCGGTGATCCCCTCAAGGTAGAAGGTCTTGCGCTCCTCGGTGTACATGCCCTTCGTGCCGCGCACCGTGAAGTTGCGCGAGTAGAAGGGACGGGGGAGGGTCGTGTCGAGACAGAGGTGAATCGTTTCTCCGTTCGCACAGGTGATGATCGTCGTGACGATATCCGCCTGCTTATAGTCGATCTTGGCAAACTTGTCGTCCTCGCCGTACATGCGTGCCGCCGCCGCGCGGAGACCGCAGCTCTTCGAGGCAAAGGAGGCGAGCGAGACCATGCGGTTGCCGCGGTGGATGCCCAAGATCTTCATCAGGGGCAAAAGCTCATGCGTGGGGTACTGCTCGCAGTTGCGGTTGATATAGGAGTCAAGACGGTAGTGGTGGTTGTCGCGGTACGCCTGATCGAGGAGGTCACACTGGCAGAGGTCGTGGTGATAGCCGCCGTCGCAGTGCACAATCTCGCCGAAGAGCCCATGCTTGACAGCACTCAGCACCATCATCTCGCGGCGCCCGTAGCAGCAGTTTTCGAGCATCATCAAGGGGGTCTTCGTGCGCTCGTAGACCTCGAGGAGGTCAAAGCATTCCCGGATGTCAAAGGCACAGCCGACCTCAATGGCGGTGTAGATCCCTCTTTCCATAAAGGCGGCCGCCATCTCGGAGCGACCCTCCCAGCCGGTCATCAGGAAAACGGCGTCCAGCGGCTCGTCGAGCAGCTCGTGCCAATCGGCGGTGAGCTTCGGCTCGGGGCGCCCCTCCTTGGTGACCATGCCCCATCCCTCCTTGAGCCAGGGCTCGTAGAGCTCACACAGGACCGTCACCTCGACATCCTTCATTTTGGCGATGTTATGCTCAAGAACGGCGCGGCCGCGACGGCCAAGACCGATGTAGCCTACCTTGATCGTATCCTTCATGCTGATCTCCTCCGTAGTTTGGCTTGACAAAGCGCCAAGCGGTGTGCTATGATGACTATAACACATCCAAAACGATAATTCAATGTAGGAAACGACACAAAAAGTGTCATTTTCGTCAAGGAGGGGCTATGCTGATACCCATTGAGCAGGAATTTACGGTCTCCGCCGTCGGGAGGCGTGTCTTTGACCGTGTCTTTGGACGGAATTACGCCTTCGCGGGGGAGAGCCACGACTTCTGGGAGGGCGTGTACGTCGAGAGCGGCGAGATCGAGGCGGCCGAGAGCGACGAGGTCTACCTGATGCGCGAGGGCGACCTTTTGTTCCACGCGCCGATGAAATTCCATAGAATTCGTGCCCATGGAGATACCGAGCCGCATGTCCACAACTTCAGCTTTGCCCTCGCGGGGCAACCGCCCGCAAAGCTTGCCGATGGAATCTTTGCCCTCAGCCCGATGCAGAGCCGTGCCCTCCTTGGTCTGCTTTCGCATATGCGCGCCTGCCTCCTCGGCGGTGAGGAGTGCACGGCGGCGGCCGCACGGGGCATCGGGCGGCGCCTTGAGGTCTTTCTCGGCGACCTCTGCGAGGAGAGTGAAACGAAAGACACTCTCTCGATGACCGAGTCGGCCGTGACCTACCGTGCCCTGACACGGGCGATGGCGCGCGCCGTCCGCGAGAACCTGACCCTCCCGACGATCGCCGCCGAATGCTTTGTGAGCGTCAGCTACGCCAAGGTGCTCTTCGCGCGCTATGCGGGCGTAAGCCCGAAGGCCTATTACAACACTCTCCGTCTTGCCGAGGCCCAGCGGCTCCTGCTCGGCGGTGCCTCGGTGAGCGCGGTGGCCGAGGAGCTGCACTTTTCCTCGCCGAACAACCTGATCCGCTTTTTCAAGCGCGAGACAGGAATGACCCCTCTGCAATATAAAAAGCAAGCATAAAGAAAAAGCATCCAAGAGGATGCTTTTTTCTTTCGGGGTGCCGTCAGACGGTCTCCTTTTCCGAGCCGATAGGGTTCAGGATACTGTAACCGACGTTCACAAGGTGGTCAGCGACACGCTCAAGGCCGGAGATGACCGAGGAGTAGTAGGGACTGACCTCGACACGGCAGTTGCCCTCGGCAAGACGGGCGAAGTGGCTGGCAATGAGCTCCTTCTTCATGGCGTCCACGCCGTCCTCGAGGGTGACGAGCTCGCCAAGCCCCTCACGGTTCAGGTTCTCAAAGGCATCCTTCGAGATATCAAACATCCGGAGGATGCTGTTGCGCATCCCACCGATCTCACCGCGTGCCGTATCCGAGAATTCAATTCCCTTGGCCGCCATTTCCATACCGATCTCATGGAAGTTCTCGGCATGGTCGCCGATACGCTCAAGGTCATTCAGCACGTGGAAGTAGGAGCCGATCACCTGCTCGTCCCTTTGGTCCACGCTCCCCGACAGCTTGATGAGGAACTTCGTGAGGGCCCCGTTCGTAAAGTCGATGATCTCCTCGTTCCTGGCGATGAGCTCGCTGTGCTCGAGCGAGCCGCTTTCCATTGCCACAAAGGAAAGGTGGGTGTTTTCCTCGACAAGGCCCAGCATATAGTCCATCTCCTTCTTGACCTGCATCAGAGCGACAGGAGGCATAGAGAGCAGACGGTCGTCGATATATTTGAGCGAGAGGGGCTCCTCGGCCTCGCTCTTGTCCTTGATCACAAGGCGGGAATATTTGACCAGCTGATTCACAAAGGGGAGGAGGACGGCAGTCGTCGTGACGTTGAAGATGACGTGGAAGACCGAAACGCGCATCTGGAGCGACATCGGGTCCTCTCCGGGGAAGATCGAGACGAGCAGATCGACGGTCGGCTCACGGAAGATCCAGATGAGGGCAGAGAAGAGCGCCGTACCGATCACGTTGAAGGTGAAGTGGATGAGGGCCACGCGCTTTGAGTTCGCGCTGGCACCGACCGAGGCGAGGAGCGCCGTCAAACAGGTGCCGATATTGGCGCCGAGAATGATAAAGAGGGCAAGATCCAGGGGGAGCACGCCGGTGCCCACCATGGTGATGACAACACCGGTGGCGGCCGAGGAGCTCTGGATCAGGGCGGTGAAGATCGCGCCGACAAGGATCAGGAGCAGGGGGAAGTCGATGACCTTGAAGATGTCGGTGAAGACACGCTCGATCAGCGGATTACCAAAGGCCTGCTCGCTGCTCATGACCTCAAGGCCGACGAAGATCATACCGAGGCCGCAAAAGAGGCTGCCGACGATCTTGATCTTTTCCTTTTTGAAAAAGCCCATCATGACACCCGCAAAGGCAAGCAGGTACATGAGCATGTTGAAGTAATCGTTCTTAAGCGCGACGAGGACACCCGTGATCGTGGTACCGATGTTGGCACCCATGATGATCGGCGTGGCCTGTATCAGGGTCATAACACCGGCGTTGACAAGACCAATGACCATGACCGAGGTGGCCGACGAGCTTTGGATGATGGCGGTGACGCCGGCACCGATGCCGACCCCCGAGAGGCGGTTGTTGCTGATCCGCTCGAGCAGGCGCTTCATCCCCCCACCGGCACTTTTTTCCAAGGCGTCCCCCATAAAGTTCATGCCGACAATGAAGACACCGACGCCGGCGAGGAGCCAGATCAGGCTTTGAAATACTTGCAGGATTTCTTCTCCGGATAACATGATTTTTCTATTCCTTTCTTATGTAAGTTTTTATAGAAAAAGCAAAAAAGCCCATTTTCACCCATTATACTTAGTATACCAAATCCTCTCGGAAAAAGCAAGTCCTATTTTTTGAATGCGGCGCTGTGGCGATGTGAGGATCCGCACTTTAACTATAGAACGGATGGCAAGGGGCAATACAAAAGAGAGACACATTTCAACAAAAAAAGACAAGCCTGTAAACAAGACTTGTCTTTTTTGCGCTTTCGTATCACGTCTCGGCAGTCAGGAAGGGGGCGACGACCTCCACAAAGCAGGCGGCCAGCTCGCGCGGCGTTTCGTGCCGCCCGTGGCGGAGCCACCAATCGACCGCCTCCACAAAGGAGGCGGCAATGTGGTTGATGAGGAACTCCTCGTTGCGCCTCGGCGCGTGTCCGGGCGGCGGAGGGAGCTGTGAGCGCACGAGCTCCTTCAGCTCGTTCTTGAAATAATGGCGGAAGATCCCGTCGTTCTGCGAGGAGAGAAGGGCAAGAGTATGGCGATCGTTCTTGATGAGGTGATTGAGCAGATGCAAAAAGACCGACCCCTCGGCGCTGTCGCACTCGTCCACCGCGCCGGCGGCGGGATCGGCAATGTGGCCAAACAGCTCCTCGCACAGCTCCTTCAGGAGGAAATCCTTCGTCTCAAAGTGGGCGTAAAAGGTGGCGCGCCCCACATCGGCGCGGTCGATGATCTCACCGACGGTGATCGTGTGATAGGGCTTCTCGGATAAGAGCGAGATAAAGGTCGTGAAGATCGCCTCGCGCGTTTTTCTCTGCCGTCTGTCCATGTGTCCTCCGTACAAATTGCGGTGAATGTTCGGTATCGTACAAAGCGCCGCCACCATATATTGATTCTTGGGGAAGTCCTGCTATACTATTATTGAACAGGTTGTTCTGTATCGAATACATTGTACATATATTGACTCGGTTTGTCAATGGGAGGAGCCATGAAAAGCGAAAAAAAGATCCTTGCGGCCTTTCTTCTGAATCTGTCCTTCTCGGTCCTTGAGCTCGTGGGAGGGATCCTCACGGGGAGCGTGGCCATCACCTCGGATGCCGTACACGATATGGGGGATGCCGCCAGCATCGGTGCCTCGTATTTTCTCGAAAGAAAAAGCAAAAAGCGCGCCGACGAGGTCTATACCTACGGCTACGCGCGCTATTCCTTGCTCGGCGGCGCCCTGACAACGCTGATCCTGCTCGTCGGCTCGGTCCTTGTAATCGTCGGCGCCGTCAAGCGCCTTCTCTCTCCCGTCGAGATCGACTACAACGGGATGATCGGCATCGCTGCCCTTGGGGTCGTCATCAACCTCGCAGCCGCCTTTTTTACCCATAGAGGAACCTCTCTGAACCAAAAGGCCATCAATCTGCATATGCTTGAGGATGTCCTTGGGTGGGCGGTCGTCCTTGTCGGCGCCATCGTCATGCGCTTTACCGACCTCGCCTTCCTCGATCCGCTCCTTTCGATCGCGGTGGCGCTTGTTATCCTTGTAACCGCGCTCAGGAGTCTTTGCGAGATCTTGGACCTCTTCCTCGAGAGGACGCCGCACGGCATCAGCCTCGGGGAGATCGGCGAGCATATCGTGGCGCTCGACGGCGTCCTGGACGTCCACCACATCCACCTCTGGAGCATCGACGGGCAGACCCATTGCGCCACGATGCACGTGGTGGCCGAGGGGGACGCCCACGAGGTCAAGGAGGCGATCCGCGGCGAGCTCCGCCACTTTGGCATCGGCCACGCCACTCTCGAGCTTGAAAGCCCCGAGGAGCATTGCCATGAGGTGGAATGCCACCGCGAGCTGGTTCCTCCCTACGGGCACCACCACCATCATCATTGAGACGCATTCTTCATTAGAAAAGCCGCGCCGTTTAATGAATGATGAATAATGAAGAGTGAATAATACAAAAAGAAAAGCCGCTTGCTCACGCGCGCGACTTTTCTTTTTGGCAGGGGCACAAAGGCTCGAACTCTGGACACGCGGTTTTGGAGACCGCTGCTCTACCAACTGAGCTATACCCCTATAACGTCATATATTTTAGCATACGCCTTCCGAAAAAGCAAGCCCTTTTCCGAAAAAACTCGTAAAATTTCAAAGAAAAAGAAGAGCGCCGCCCTTTTGGGGCGGGGCTCGGAGCATTACTGCTCCCCGCTTTCGGCGTTCTTCTTCGCTTCCAGCTTTTCGGAAAGCTTGTTGAAGCCGTAGTTGCACAGCATCGTCGCACCGATGATGAGACCGATGATCAGGAAGGTGCCGAGAAGGCCGAGGCCCATGTATTTCAGGTTTTCGACAAAACCGTAAGGATGCCATTCCATAGTGTTATTCTCCTTTACTTACAGAAAGAATCCGAGGACGAGTGAGCCGGCAATGACCGAGGCGATCTGCCCCGAGACATTGACGCTGATCGAGTGCATCAGGAGGAAGTTCTGGGGATCCTCCGCCTGGCCCATCTTGTGGACGATACGTCCCGACATCGGGAAGGCCGAAATACCGCCGATCAGCCACATCACGAGCTGGCCGGGGGATTCGAAGACACCGACGATGGTTTCATACAGAAACTTGAAGGATTCCATGGTGTTGACCTCACATTCATTTTTTCACACCCTACTATCATAGCAGACGTTCCCTCGCCATCCATGAACAAATTGTAAACAAAAGCGAAAAGCGTACCTATTTATTATCTACGCACGCGCGCGCGAGGCCCTCGGCAGATTTTAGGGAAATTTCTCGAAAAATTCGAAAAACCCCCTTGACAAAGGGAAAAAGTGATGCTATACTACAAAAGCCTCTCGAAGGAGGGGCGCATCTCCGCCTCCTTGCAAGAATTTCGAAAAAACTTAAAAAAGTTTTGAAAAAAGGCTTGACAAAAGGGGAGGTAGGGGGTATAATAGAAAAGCTGTCCGGCACAGGAGATGAGCCGGGCGGGCATCGGTCTTTGAAAATTGGACAACAGAATTTCGAGCACTGAAAGGTGCGAAGGAATCCGTTAAGAATAAGAGTTTATTACTACTCAAACAAAAGTAAATTGCCAAGAATTTGGCTCAATGAAAAGGATTTGG
>JAZSGE010000128.1:0-7067 GCA_045532575.1 Eubacteriales bacterium
ACATGGCTACGATCCGACTTAACGCAAAAACGCAATACATTTTATATAAAACGCTTGACAAATTATTTCTATTGGTATATAATATGCTTAGATAAAGGAAGCGGAGAAGTTAAATGAAAAAAAGCGTATATTCCCTGACTCTCTCAAATGAGGTCGTCGATCGCATCGACCGCCTGGCGTATTTGAATAATAAGACTCGTTCGGGACTTATCAACGAGATCCTTGCCGACTATGTGTCGCTTGTGACCCCGGAAATGCGGATGCGCAACATCATCGGCCGCATCGAATCCCTCCTCGTCGGTGGGGGCGACCTTCGCCCGGCGGAAAGTCGCTCGGATACGATGCTCACCGTCAGCTCGGCCTTGGCCTACAAGTACAATCCCACCGTTCGCTATTCGGTCGCCCTTTACCGCGATTCCTCCCCCGTGATCGGTGAGCTCCGTGTCGGCTTCCGCACCCAGAACCGTGAGCTTCTGACCTGCATGGATCTCTTTTACCGCGCGTGGATACAGATCGAAGAGGGATATATCGGCGGCGGTGACTACACAATAGAGAATGGCCGCTTTACGCGTCGCCTTGTCCTCCGCCGCAATCCGCATATGTACGGCAACGATGCCGAAACTCTCGGCGCTCTGATCGCCGAGTACATCCGCGTCTTTGATGCCGCGATGAAGATCTTCTTCCGTGCCCCCAACTCTCCCGAAGCGATGAAAGCGATCGAGGAGCTGTACCGCACTCGCTTGGCTGAAAAAAGCGAGCTTATCTGAAATGAGGTGATCGAATGAACACACAGAACTACACACAAAAGAGCCTTGAGGCCCTCCAGGGTGCCCAACGCCTTACCCTTGAGCACGGGAACCCCGAGATCGAATGTGAGCACCTGCTCCTTTCGCTCCTGCGCCAAACGGACGGCATCGCCCCCACCCTTCTTTCGGGTGCCGGAGCCGATGTAAAGGCACTCGAGGATGCCCTCCGTACCGCCGTCGAAAAAATGCCGAAGGTCAGCGGCACCGAGCCGTATGCCTCTCGCGCATTGCTTGCCGTTCTCACCTCGGCCGATACCAAAAGGGCCGAAATGAAGGACGATTTCGTCTCGGTCGAGCACCTTCTCCTCGCCCTTCTTGAGAAGGGCTCGCGCAAGATCACCGAGCTTTTGCGCGCCCACGGCGTCGATACCGACCGTCTCCTCGCCTCGCTTCGCACGCTCCGCGGCAACCGCGGCGTGCATAGCGATACCCCCGAGGACACGTATGAGGTACTGAAAAAGTACGGCCGCGACCTTGTCGAGGCGGCGCGTGAGCAAAAGCTCGACCCCGTCATCGGCCGGGATGACGAGATCCGGAACGTTATCCGCATCCTTTCGCGAAAAACCAAAAATAACCCCTGTCTGATCGGCGAGCCCGGTGTAGGTAAGACCGCCATCGCCGAGGGCCTCGCCCAGCGCATCGTCCGTGCCGACGTCCCGGAAAACCTGCGCGACCGCTCGATTTTTTCACTCGATATGGGCGCCCTCGTCGCCGGTGCCAAGTTCCGCGGCGAATTCGAAGAACGTCTCAAGGCCGTCCTTAACGAGGTCAAGGAAAGCAATGGCAAGATCATCCTCTTCATCGACGAGCTTCACACCATCGTCGGTGCAGGGAAGACCGACGGCGCCATGGATGCCGGCAACCTTCTCAAGCCCATGCTCGCACGCGGCGAATTGCATTGCATCGGCGCGACTACCCTTGACGAGTACCGCAAGTATATCGAGAAGGATGCCGCCCTCGAGCGCCGCTTTCAGCCCGTCCTCGTTGAGGAACCGACGGTCGAGGATACCATCTCGATCCTCCGCGGCCTGAAGGAGCGCTACGAGGTCTACCACGGTGTCAAGATCCATGACGGTGCCCTGATCGCCGCCGCCACCCTCTCCTCGCGCTATATCTCCGACCGCTTCCTCCCCGATAAGGCCATCGACCTTGTCGATGAGGCCTGTGCCCTGATCAAGACCGAGCTCCACTCCATGCCTACCGAAATGGACGAGATCGCCCGTAAGATCATGCAGCTCGAGATCGAGGAGGCCGCCCTGAAAAAGGAAAAGGATAAGCTCTCGGCAGCCCACCTCGACGAGATCCGTCTCGAGCTCGCCTCTCTCCGTGAGGACTTCGCCACCATGAAGGCCGGCTGGGAGGCCGAAAAGGAGGCCATCGGCAAAACACGAAAGCTCCGCGAGGAGATCGAGCGCATAGGCGCCGAGATCGAAAAGGCGCAGAACGAGTATGACCTCGACCGCGCCGCCGAGCTGAAGTACGGCCGCCTGCCCACCCTCCAGAACGAGCTCGCCGCCGAGGAGGCCAAGGAGGCCACAGCCGCCGAGCGCCCCTCTCTTTTGCGCGATGCCGTCACCGAGGAGGAGATCGCCCGTATCGTCGCGCGCTGGACGGGGGTTCCCGTCACCCGCCTCCTTGAGGGCGAGCGCGATAAGCTGCTGCGCATGGAGGAGATCCTCCACCGCCGTGTCGTCGGTCAGAACGAGGCCGTCGCCAAGGTCAGCGATGCCATCCTCCGCTCGCGTGCCGGCATCAAGGATCCCCGGCGCCCCATCGGCTCCTTCCTCTTCCTCGGCCCCACCGGCGTCGGTAAGACCGAGCTCGCCAAGGCCCTGGCCGAGGCCCTCTTCGACGATGAACACAACCTCGTCCGCATCGACATGTCGGAATATATGGAGAAGCATTCGGTCTCCCGCCTTGTCGGCGCCCCTCCCGGCTATGTTGGCTATGAGGAGGGCGGCCAGCTGACCGAGGCCATCCGCCGCCGTCCCTATTCCGTCGTCCTCTTCGACGAGATCGAGAAGGCCCATCCCGACGTCTTCAACATCCTCCTTCAGGTCCTTGACGACGGCCGTATTACCGATTCTCAGGGACGCACCGTCGATTTCAAGAACACCGTTCTGATCCTGACCTCCAACCTCGGCTCCGACCTTATCCTCGAGGGCATCAGCGAGAGCGGTGAGATCAGCGAGGATGCGCGCGAGGCTGTGATGCTCCTCCTCCGCCGCTCCTTCCGCCCCGAGTTTCTCAACCGTCTCGACGAGACCGTCCTCTATCGCCCCCTGAGCCGTGAGGATATCCGCGCGATCATCGACCTCCTTGTGGCCGACCTCTCCCGCCGTCTCACGGAGCAGGGCATCACCCTCCGCCTGACCGACGAGGCCGCCGACTATATCGCAGGAGCTGCCTACGACCCCGCCTACGGCGCGCGCCCCCTGAAGCGCTTCCTCCAGGCGAATGTCGAAAACCTCCTCGCGCGGCGGATCATCGCCGGCGATGTCCTCCCGGACAGCACTGTCACTATCACACGCGATGGCGATTGCCTTGCCCTTGTGTAATGAAAAAACCTATGGCTGCGGCCATAGGTTTTTTCGTTTCCCTCTTGACAAAAGGAGCATTATGTGATATCATTTTGATATCAACCATAGGAGGTGTATCTTTTGGACATCATCATTGAAATCGAACATCTCAGAAAGACCTTCCGTGACGTCGTGGCGGTGGATGACCTGTCCTTTGGCGTGCGTAGCGGCGAGCTCTTCGCCTTCCTCGGTGTGAACGGTGCAGGGAAGAGCACCACCATCTCGATTCTCTGCGGTCAATTATCCAAGGATAGCGGAACCGTCAGGATCGGCGGCATCGACCTTGACGAGGATCCCGATGCGCCGCGCCGCAGCTTTGGCGTCGTCTTTCAGAATTCTGTTCTCGATAAGCCCCTGACCGTGCGCCAGAACCTGGAAAGCCGTGCCGCCCTTTACGGCATCATCGGCCACGCCTTTGAGGAGCGCCTCGGCGAGCTTTGCGAGCTTCTGGACATCGGAGCCCTGCTCGGCCGCACCGTCGGCAAGCTTTCGGGCGGTCAGCGCCGTCGTATTGATATTGCCCGCGCTCTTTTGCATAAGCCGCGCATTCTCATCCTCGATGAGCCCACCACCGGCCTCGATCCCCAAACGCGGAGGCTGCTCTGGACGGTCATCGACACACTGCGCCACACCGAGGGCATGACGGTCTTCCTGACCACTCACTATATGGAGGAGGCCGCCGAGGCCGACTACGTCGTGATCCTGGATGCCGGCCGCATCGTGGCCGAGGGCACCCCCCTCTCTCTCAAGAATCAGTTCAGCGGCGACTTTGTCACGCTGTACGGTGTCAGCGAGGCCGCCGTTGGGGAGCTCGGCGTCCCCTACGAGACCGTGCCGGAGGGTGTCCGCATCGCCGTGCCGCACACAGCCGCCGCGACCGAGCTGATCCTTCGCGCCCCCGACCTCTTCCGCGACTATGAGATCACCAAGGGCAAAATGGACGATGTATTCTTAGCCGCGACAGGCAAGCGCTTGGGAGGTGAAGACAAATGAAGACTGTGCTTTTGCTTATCCGCAGGAACTGCACCCTCTTTTTCAAGGACCTTGGGATGCTCTTTTCCTCGCTCTGTACCCCCCTCATCCTTCTCGTCCTCTACGCCACCTTCCTATCGAATGTCTACGAGAACGCCTTCCTCGCCCAGCTCGGCCCCTTCGAGGTCGAGGAAGCACTTGTGAACGGCCTCGTCGGCGGTCAGCTCTTTTCCTCGCTTTTGGCCGTTTCCTGTGTGACGGTCGCCTTCTGCTCGAATCTTCTGATGGTACAGGATAAGGTCACGGGCGCGCGCCGCGACCTGATGATCGCGCCGGTCAAGCCGTCGAGCCTTGCCATTGCGTATTATGCCTCCACCCTGATCGTCACGCTGATGATCGCCCTCGTGGCCATGCTTGCCTGCCTTCTGTATCTCTCGGTGATCGGCTGGTATCTCTCGTTCGGCGACATTCTTCTGCTTCTTCTCGATATCTTCCTCCTTACGATGTTCGGCACCGCTCTTTCGTCCGTCGTCAACTACTTTCTTTCAACACAAGGGCAGATCTCGGCCGTCGGTACGATCGTCAGCGCCGGCTACGGCTTTATCTGCGGCGCCTATATGCCGATCTCCAGCTTTTCGGAGGGGCTTCGGAACATCGTTTCCTTCCTGCCCTTCACCCATGGCACCGCCCTCCTTCGGAAGCACGCCCTTGCCGGTGTCTTCCGTGAAATGGAGGAGAGCGGCCTTCCGGACGAGCTGATCCTCGGCCTTCGCGACAGCGTAGACTGCAACCTCTACGTGGGCGGCACCCGCATTGAGACGTGGGTCATGTACCTCGCGCTCGGCGGCTCCTGCCTCCTTCTTTTCGGCGCCTTTGTGCTCATTTACCGCTTCCTCCGGAAAAAGAATGTCACCTGAAGAAGGGCCGCTTCGGCGGCCTTTCTTTTTCTCTGTATTGACTTTCCCTCCCTCTTTTTATATAATAGAGGTAGCTGATTTCTAAAGGAGAGCACTATGGCAAGAGCAACCATCAAGGATGTCGCCGCCGCCGCCGGCGTCAGCATCTCCGCCGTTTCCTATATTCTCAACGGTTCTACCAAAAAGAAGTATTCCGAGGCGACCGTCAAGGCGGTGCGCCGTGCCGCGGAAAAGCTCAACTATTCTCCGAACAATCTGGCACGCGGGATGCGCTCTCAACGCGCGAACGCCATCGGCATTGTCAACTTCTGGGAGAATGCCAGCACCGTCTTCGCGCCGACGCTTCACGCCGTGGCCGATGCCGCCGCCGCGCTGTCCGTCTCTGCCGTCATCTGCACAGGCTCGGAGGACCTTTCGTATATCTCTGCCTACAAAAACCGCACGGTGGATGGCTTTGTGATCATCGCCCCCGGCGCCGCTCAGTTCAACGAGCGCGCCCATATCCGTGCCCTTGAGGAGGCGGGCGCCCCCTTTGCCATCATCAACGGTACCGTCCATTCCGACACCGTCTTTTCGGTCTTCTATGACTATTATGCCGTCTCCGCCTTTGCCGTTTCGCATCTCCTTTCGCTCGGCCGCCGCCGTGTCGTCTATGTGGACGAGTTCTCGGAGGAAGCAGCACGCGAGCTGCGCGACCGCCGTGAGGGCTATGTGGATTCGATGCGCGAGGCAGGGCTTTTGCCCCGCACCTATGACCTTGAGCATCTCAGGCTCGATGACCTTGAGGGGGTCGAGGCCATCGTCACCTCGCGCTCGGAGACCGCACGGGCGCTGATGCGCCGCCTTCTCGACGAGGGGATCCGCGTTCCCGCCACCTTCGAGATCCTTTCGGGGAGTGGAGAAGCGAGTGGCCGCGAATCCTATCTTCCGCTGTCTGCGGTGGAGTTTTCTTATGCCGAGGCAGGGGAATTCGCCGTTCGTGCCGCCATGGGGCAGGCGCCCTGCGCGTCGCTCTCGCCGGCTCCCGAGCTGCGGCCGGGCAAGACCCTTCGCTCCTGATCCATACCACATAATTTTCCGCTTTTTTTCGTTCTTTTTCACTTGATTTTACCACTTATATTCTATCTTCATCGGCGCACAATAATAGCAGAGACGCGGAACTCGAGCCCAGGGATCGACATTTCGCGGGCTCGATGATATAGATAAAAAGTTTAGGAGAACGAAAATGTCTAAGAACAAAGTTGTGGTTCCTGAAGCTCAGGCCGCTCTCGACAAGTTTAAGATGGAGGCCGCCAGCGAGGTTGGCGTCAACCTGAAGCAGGGCTATAATGGCGATATCACCGCTCGTCAGGCGGGCTCGGTCGGTGGCCAGATGGTCAAGAAGATGATCGAGAAGTACGAGAACGACATTAAGAACAACGGCTAAAAAGCACTCGTGGCTGTCCCGATCCTTCGGGGCAGTTACATAGGGGATGCACGGTGTGACCGGCATCCCCTTTTTGTGCTTTTTCACCAAAAAAGTCAAGGGAATTCGGGCTTGTATGCGCAAGGCAAGGAATTTCGAAAAAACTTAAAAAAGTTTTGAAAAAAGGCTTGACAAAAAGGGGAGCGTGGGGGTATAATAGAAAAGCTGTCCGGCACAGGAGATGGGTCGGGCGGGCATCGGTCTTTGAAAATTGGACAACAGAATTTCGAGCACTGAAAGGTGCGAAGGAATCCGTTAAGAATAAGAGTTTATTACTACTCAAACAAAAGTAAATTGCCAAGAATTTGGCTCAATGAAAAGGATTTGG
>JAZSGE010000066.1:0-3158 GCA_045532575.1 Eubacteriales bacterium
ACCGGCAAAATGACCATCGAGGCCGACGATGACCGCTTTGATGCCATCGTTGAGGCCGCCGTCATCGAAGGCAAGAAGATCAAGGAAGCCTTCGCCATCCGAGCGTGAGCGCGCATGAAGTATTCCGAGCTGTATGTCAAACGCATTCGCGACCTGTGCAAAAGAAGGGGCCTTACCATCCATAAGCTTGCCACAATGAGTGGAGTCAATCAATCCACGCTTGATAATATCGTGCGTGGGCTGACGGAAAATCCCCGTGTCAAAACCTTGCACAAGATCGCCCATGCCTTTGGCATGACTCTTGCCGAATTCCTTGACTTCAAAGCGCTTAACGACTACGCCTTCCCTGATGAGGAGAACGAATAAAAAAGAAACCGCCACGGTGTGGCGGTTTCTTTTTCTTTTGTCGTCGGGGGAGGACCGCCGAGGACGTCGGTCCCTACAGGAGCCGTAGTGACCTGCGGCGACCATGGTTGTCCTCGGCCGTGAAGCTTATCGCCGTTTTATTCTGCGAGAGATTACTCGGCGTCCTTCATCGAGAGATTCAGACGCCCCTTCTCGTCGGTTCCGAGGAACTTCACGCGGACCTGGTCGCCGATCTGAACGACGTCCTCGACCTTCTCGGTACGGGTCTGCTGAAGCTTCGAGATGTGGACGAGGCCCTCCTTGCCGGGGGCAAACTCAACGAAGGCACCGATCGGGATGATACGGGTGACAACGCCAACGTAGGTCGTGCCGGCAACAGGCTCGAAGGTGATGGCATCAATGATGGCCTTCGCCTTCTCGGCGGCCTCAGTGTTGACGGCCGAGATGAAGACGGTACCGTCATCGTTGATATCGACCTGGGCACCGGTGTCGGCCACGATCTTCTGGATCGTCTTACCGCCGGGGCCGATGACCTTACCGATCTTGTCGGGGTCGATCGACATGCTCATCATCTTGGGAGCGTAGGGGCTGATCTCGGCGCGGGGCGCGGGGATCGCCTTCAGGATGATCTCATCCAGGATATAGTCACGGGCGGCATGCGTGGTGGTGAGCGCACGGTGGATGATCTCGGGGGTCAGACCGTCGATCTTCAGGTCCATCTGAATCGAGGTGATGCCCTTGTGCGTACCGGCCACCTTGAAGTCCATATCGCCGTAGAAGTCCTCAAGACCCTGGATGTCGATCATGGTATCCCAGCTGCCGTCCTCAGCGGTGATCAGACCGCAGGAGATACCGGCAACCGGCGCCTTGATCGGAACACCGGCGTCCATCAGCGCGAGGGTCGAGCCGCAGACCGAGCCCTGCGAGGTCGAGCCGTTCGAGCTCACGACCTCACTGACGAGGCGGATGGCGTAGGGGAACTCCTCGACCGAGGGAAGCACGGGGATGAGCGAGCGCTCGGCGAGGGCGCCGTGGCCGATCTCGCGGCGGCCGGGGCTACGGAGAGCCTTGGCCTCACCGGTCGAGTAGCCGGGCATGTTGTAGTGGTGCATATAGCGCTTCTCGGTCTCGTCATCAAGGCCCTCAAGCATCTGGGCATCGCTGACAGGGCCAAGCGTGGCGATCGTCAGAACCTGGGTCTGGCCACGGGTGAAGAGGCCCGAGCCGTGGGTGCGAGGCAGGATGCCGGTCTCGGCGGCGAGAGGACGGATCTGGTCCATACGGCGGCCGTCAACACGCTTCTTGTCCTCGAGGAGCCAGCGGCGGACGATCTTCTTCTGGATCTTGTACATAAGCTCGCCGATGAGCTGAGGGAGATCCTCGTACTTCTCGGAGAACTTCGCAACAACATCCTCGGTGATGGGCTGCATACGGGCGTCACGCACCGTCTTATCGTCGGTGTCGAGGGCGGCCATGACATCCTTCTCGCAGTAGGCGAAGATCTCGTCGAACATATCGTGGTCGAGCTCACAGGAGGGATAGGCAAACTTCGGCTTGCCGACCTCGGCGATAATCTTGTTGATGAAGACGAGCAGGTCCTTGATGACCTCGTGCGCCTTCATGATGGCGGCGTACATCGTCTCGTCATCGACCTCGCGGGCACCCGCCTCGATCATGACGACCTTCTTCTCGCTGGCGGCCACCGTCAGCTCAAGGTCGCTGACCTTACGCTGGGCAGCGGTGGGGTTGACCACGATCTCGCCGTCGACAAGGCCCATGAAGGCACCACCGATCGGGCCGTTCCACGGAATGTCGGAGATCGAAAGGGCGATCGAGGCACCGATCATCGCGGTGATCTCGGGCGAGCAGTCGGGGTCGACCGACATAACGGTCAGGGTCAGGGCAACGTCATTGCGCAGATCCTTCGGGAAGAGGGGACGGACGGGACGGTCGATCACACGGCTGGTGAGGATCGCCTTCTCGGAGGGACGGCCCTCGCGGCGAAGGAAGCCGCCGGGGATCTTACCGATCGCGTACATCTTCTCATCGTAGTCGACCGAAAGGGGCAAAAAGTCGATGCCGTCACGGGGGGCGGCGGAGGCGGTGGCGCAGCAGAGGATGGTGGTGTCACCGTAGCGGACGAGGGCCGAGCCGTTGGCAAGGCCGGCCAGCTTACCGACCTCAACGCGGAGGGGTCTGCCGGCGTACTCGTACTCGTAAACCTTGTAGTTCTCGAACATGTGTTTTCTCCTTTGTTTGTTTTTATTGTTTCAAACCTCGGAGGACATAGCATTCACATACCCGCCCGACGGTGTCGGGCGACTATGAAACTGCTACCTCATCCGATGGCTTTGACCGTGGGGAGTCCGGAAAAAGGGGCCGTTGCGCGTGGCACGGCCCCTTCCCGTTCTTACTTACGAAGACCCAGCTTCTTAACGATCGCACGGTATCTCTCGATATCCTTGCGAGCGAGGTAAGCGAGCAGGTTCTTTCTGTGACCGACCATCGTCAGAAGGCCTCTCTGCGAATGGAAGTCCTTCTTGTTGGCCTTCAGATGCTCGGTAAGATGATTGATACGGTAGGTCAGGATCGCGATCTGAACCTCGGGCGAGCCGGTGTCAGTCTCGGTCAGACGGTAGGTCTCAATGATCTCTTGCTTGATCTGCTTATCCATCTTTCTTCACCTTTCTTTTTATTAACCAAAACCCCAGAAAGCGGCGGGTGAAGCAGCGCGGCACGCGCCAGATCTCCGCAACCCGAGGAAAGGTCCGTAGGACATTATAGCACAACTC
>JAZSGE010000095.1:0-7098 GCA_045532575.1 Eubacteriales bacterium
CCTTTGCTATAATAAATGTAGCGAAATCTCCGAAAAAATAAGAAAGCGGCGCTCGGGCGCCACGAGGTATGATCATGGAAGAAAAAGTCGGATCGTAGCCATGTCGTTCTGTGAGCCAAGGAGTGGTTCCTGAGTATTGTCTTCCTAAGCCCGCTTGGCCTCCGACTTCCTTTGCTATAATAAATGTAGCGAAATCTCCGAAAAAATAAGAAAGCGGCGCTCGGGCGCCACGAGGTATGATCATGGAAGAAATTCTTGCGGGTGATGTTTACACCCTGACCGATGAGGAAACGGGCGAGGAGGCCCAGTACGAGATCGTCGCCGTTGCCGACTTTGAGGAGAAGCAGTATGTTGCCATCGTCCCTGCCGATGAGGAGGTAGAGGAATACGCCATCCTCCGCGTCGAGCTTGACGGTGAGGAGCGCATCCTTGCGAACATCGAGGATGACGATGAGTGGGAGCGCGTCGCCGCCCACTTCGATAACGAGATCTTCGCCGAGATCGACTACGATGCCGACGGAGACGAGGCCGACGAATAAAGGAAACTCTCCTGCTTAGTGCGTGATAAGGCTTCAATTGGGCCTACACTTATTTTATGGGAGCCCGGGCTTCCGCCGCGGGGCATGCAGACCTCCCGCCTCCCCCCTCACTGACGGGGGAGCGCGGACGCTGGGAGCACGAAACGGCGGAGAGGGCACCCCCTTGCTGCGGCAGGGCTGATCTTGGCCTTACACGGCTCGGCGGGGTTCTTTTTTACAAACGCTATATCGGGCAGCGCCTCGCGCTGCCCTCTTTAGAAAAGGAGATAACGATGGGACTTATCAGAGCGCTTGCCGCCGGCACCTCCACGGTGCTCGCCGATCAATGGCGTGAATATTTCACGTGCGATTCGCTGGCAGGGAATGTCCTTGTGGCGAAAGGGCAATTCAAGACCAAAAAGCGCGGCCTCTTTGGCGCGCGCAACAAGGCGACCGAGGACATCATCACGAACGGCTCGGTCATCTCGGTGAACGAGGGGCAGGTCGCCCTGATCGTTTCGGACGGTAAGATCGTCGATTTCTGTGCCGAGGCGGGCTACTTCAAGTGGGATGCCTCCACCGAGCCCTCGATGCTCTCGGGCAACTTCTTCCGCGGCCTCGCCGATTCCTTCAAGCGCATCGGCTACCGCTTCACCTTCGGCGGCGACCCCGGCTCTCAGCAGAGGGTCTATTACGTCAACACGAAGGAGATCATGGACAACAAGTTCGGCACCGCCACCCCGATGCCGTACGACGATCCCTATTACAAGACCGCCCTCTACATCCGCTACTTCGGTCAGTACACCTTCAAGATCACCGACCCGATCGTCTTCTTCTCGAGCATCGCGGGCAATGTCGCCGATGTCTATACGAGTGACGATCTGAAGCAGCTCGCCGCCGATGAGTTTATGACGGCCCTCGATTCCGCCCTCGCCCGTCTCTCGGCGGAGGGGATCAAGTTCTCCCAGCTGCCCGTCAAGCAGCGCGAGATCGCCGCCTATATGAGCGATACCCTCGATACCGAATGGCGTGAGCGCCGCGGCATCGAGATCGTCTCGGTCGCCCTCGCCAAGGTCACGCCCGATGACGAGAGCCGCAAGCGCATCGAGGAATTCGATACCAACGTCATGCACGCCGCGCCCGATGCGATGGCAGGCGGCATGGCCTACGCCCAGATGCGCGCCATGCGTGACGCCGCCAACAACTCGGCAGGCGCCATGACCGGCTTCATGGGGGTCGGGATGGCCGCCGGCGCCATGGGTGTCCGCGGTCAGGAGACCCTCCTTGATACCGCCCGTGACCTCGAGTCGAAAAAGGCCGAGGCGGCAGAGGCCGCCGGCGCCAAATGCCCGAAGTGCGGCGCCCTTGCCTCCGGCAAATTCTGCCCCGAATGCGGCACCGCCATGCCGAGCGAGGATGACGAGTGGACCTGTAAGTGCGGCGCTACCTGCCGCGCTAAGTTCTGCCCCGAGTGCGGCTCCCCCCGTCCGACGGGCTATACCTGCGAGTGCGGCTACACCTCGCCTGCCCCCTTCAAGTTCTGCCCCGAATGCGGTAAAAAAGCATAAATAAGGAAGAGAGCCTCGGCTCTCTTCCTTTGTATATACGCCGCCGCAAGAAAACGCAATGTAACTAGCCCCGAATTGCAGTTGACAATTTCCGGGTCGCTTGGTATCATTAGTATAGAACCGATGAAAGGGGTCCCCTTATGCTGAAGATCAAAAACGCCCGCGCCGTCCTGGATGAGACGGTGGCGGCCACCAATATCTATATCGAGGGCGGCAAGATCGCTTGCCTCTCGCCCGAGGACCTCGCGGCCGATACCGTGATCGATGCCGGCGGTCGCTATGTCGCCCCCGGCTTTATCGACACCCATGTCCACGGCGCCGGCGGTGTCGAATTTATGGGTAGCCCCGCCGATTACCGCCGTGCCGCCTCGCTTCACCTCGCCCACGGCACCACCACCCTCCTGCCGACCACCATGGCCGCCTCCTTCGCCTCCATCAAGGCCGCGATCGAGAGCTTTAAGGCGGTCGCCCCCGAGGCAGGGAAGGGCACCCTCCCCCATATGCCCGGTATGCACCTGGAGGGGCCCTACTTCTCGCTCGCCCAGGCCGGCGCCCAGCCTCCCGAATACATCTACCCTCCGCGCCCCGAGGAATACCGTGAGCTCCTCGCCATGGCCGAGGGCGCGATCCGCAAGTGGAGCTTCGCCCCTGAGCACCCCGGGAGCGTCGAGTTCTGCGATGCCCTCGTCCGCGCCGGCGTCGCCCCCTCGATCGGGCACACCGATGCCACCTATGAGGATGTCCTCCGTGTCTACGAGCACGGCGCCCGTTGCCTTACCCACTTCTATTCCGCCATGTCCTCCATCACCCGTCGCTCGGGCTTCCGTGTCCTCGGTGTCATCGAGGCAGGCTATCTCCTTGACGATCTGTGGATCGAGATCATCGGTGACGGCTGTCACCTCCCCGAGCCCCTCCTCAAAATGATCCTGAAGCTGAAGGACCACCACCGTATCATGACGGTCACCGATGCCATCGCCGAGTCGCTCCTCCCCGAGGGCGCCCCCCTCCCGAACCCGAACCATGTCATCGAGGACGGTGTCTGCAAAATGGCCGACCGCACCTGCTTCGCAGGGAGCATCACCTCGACCGACCGCATCGTCCGTACGATGGTCACGGTGGGCGGCTGTGACCTCCCGACCGCCGTCCGTCTGATGACCAAGAACCCGGCAAACTACCTCGGCCTCACCTCGAAGGGGAGCCTCCTTGCCGGCTACGACGCCGACCTCGTCTTCTTCGGCGACGATATTGTTGTCAGCGATGTCATGCTCGCCGGCCGCCTCATCGACCGCTAAAGAAAAAACGCCACACCGTGGCGTTTTTTCTTTTTGTCCACCGTGCCGCCCCCGCCATACACCTCCCTCGTGTCGTGAATGTTTTGTTACTAATAGCCTTCCCCAGTGGGGGAAGGTGGCGGCGTAGCCGACGGATGAGGCTGCTCCGTTGGTAGGCGAAGAGGCTGTGGCGCTGTCGTAGATCAACCTACCATGGTGCACCGACAGAAAGCCGCAGGCTTTCATCCTAAAAACAACCCCGCCCTTACGAAGACGCTAAAAAGGGGCACCGTGTATGACCACGATACCCCTTTTCCTTTGCGGTTATGCCGAAATCCACCGCCCCACTCAATAGCCGATGGAACGCAGATACTCCCGGCTCTGCTTCGCCGCCTCCAGGCTGTCCTGCTCATAGGTCGAATCCTGCTCGACAATGAAGTAGTCAGCACCGCCGGCGATCGCCGTCTCAATGATCTCGGGGATGTTCTGCAGACCCGAGCCGACAGGACGGAAGAAGAACTCGTTCTCCTCGCGCGACATACCCTTGATCTCGTTGCCGTCCTTGTCAATGAGCGCATACACAGGGCCGGCCCCCAGCTTCTTGCAGGTGAAGTCCTTGAGGTGAACGATCTTGTAGCGACCGGCGTACCGTCTCAGGTAATCGCAGGGCTCGTAGCCGGCGTACTTGATCCAGCACACGTCAAACTGCGGGTTGAAAAGATGCGCGGGGATCTTGGTGTACAGCTGATCCAGGATGGTGTCATCGCCCACCTTTGCCAGCTCAAAATCGTGGTTGTGGTAGAGCATGTGCAGGCCGTTCTTCTCCAGCATCTCCGCCATCTTGGTGAAGTAGGCAAGCGTGCCCTCGAGATCCTGGATGTAGTGGTCCTTCGAGTACCACGGCAGGACCGAATACTCGGCGCCCAGCGTCTTCACAAAGCGCGCGCCCTCCTCGCCCTTTTCCTCGTAAAAGTCAAGGACCTGGTGGACCGAAAGGCACTTGAGGTCGTATTTCTTGAGGAGAGCGGCAAGCTCCTCGGCCGTGTGGTCAAAATACCCGGCAAACTCCACGTAGTCGTAGCCGATCTCCTTGACGGCCTTGAGGGTCGCCTCGACATCCTCCTGCATCTTGTCACGTACCGAATACAGCTGAAGACCGATCTTAATGTTGCTCATACTATCACTCCTTATGTAATTTCATGGATCGCTATCTCTATTATACCCCCTCTCTTTCGGCAATGCAAGAGCTATTTTTCAAAAAAAGAAGCGCATTTTTCGGATTTTCTCCAAAAAACGCGCAATTCTTTCGGAGGAACGCCTCAGCAGCGGATCTCCTTGTGACTGACCCCGCACAGATGCCGACCGCGGCACATCATCACGCCGCCCCCCAGGAGGAGTCCCGCCGCCGCCAGGGCGACAAGCATCGTGCCGATCGGGTGCATCATGCAGGTGCTGAACCATTTCTTTGTAAACATAACTTTTCCGCCTTTCTCTCTTTTTCCTTAGTGTAGCCGAAAGAAGCAAAAAGTATGCTACTTTTTTTCGCCCTCTTGCAAAATCCGCCCAAGTGTGTTATAGTATAGGTGTATGCATTCTATTTATAAGGGAGCACGTGATGATCACCTGTAACCGTTGTCAAAAGGAATGGGATTACGAAGAGGAGGGCCTCGTCTGCCCTGCGTGTAATACCCCCGCACGGCCCGATGCGGCCGAGGCGGCGGCGCTCTATCACCGCGCCGTAGTCCTCGAACAGGATAAAAAATATGAAGCCGCCTTCCATCGCTATAAGCTCTTGGCCGATGCCGGCTATCCCGAGGGGGAGGAGGCCTTTGCCCGTTGCTACGAGGAGGGGATCGGTACCCCCCGTGACCCGGCCCGCGCGGCGGACGGATACCTCGATGCCGCCGAGCATGGCTCAGTGCGCGCCGCCTATCGCCTCGCAAGGATCATGGAGCTCCGCCCCCGTCTTTCGGAGGGGCGCGGCCTCCCCGTCTTCTGGCTCCGCACGGCCGAGGCGCTCGGCTCGCCCGATGCCGCCTACCGTCTTGTGATGCGCGGTGAGCGCTACGGCTTCTCCGAGGCCGATCGCTTCTTTTTCCTCTATATGGCGGCCAAGGCAGGGCATGCCCGTGCCACGCGCCGTCTTGTGTGGGCCTACCTCCGTGGGAAAATGACCGCGAAGGATCCGGCCGCCGCCCGTTGGTTCTACCGTACCCTCGGCCGTCGCGGTCCTATGGAGCTCGTCTTCCGCTTCCTCCTGCACGATCCTTCGCCGCGTGAGCCGCAGGCTCCCGCCATGACCGCCCGTGCCGCCGATCTCTACCGCCTGGCCTCCGAGGCCACCGCGCAGAACTTCTGCACCACAGGCCTCCGTCTCTTCCTCCTCGCCGCCGATGAAGGGAGCGTGGAGGCGACCTGCCGTGCCGCCGCCTCGTACCATGAGGGGCTTGGCACACCGCCCGATCTGGATGCCGCCATCGCCCTCTACCTCCGGGCGGAAGCGATGGGCTCGGCCGAGGCCGCCCTCCAGCTTGGCCGCATCTATGAAAAGGAGAAGCGTGACCTTACCGAGGCCGAGCGCCACTATCTCGCCGCCGCCGAAAGCGGTGTCGCCGAATACGGCTACATCCTCGGCGACTTCTACCTCTCGCATGACAAAGCGGGCGAGGGGGTGCGCCGTGCCGTGCCGTGGCTGCGCTCGGCCGCATCCGGCGGCTGTCTCCCGGCGGCCGACCGTCTTTCGAGCATTGAGACCCTCCTTTCCGAGACCTACAACCGCGCCGTCGAGGCGCAGAACGCGGGCAACGTCCGCGAGGCCTTCTCGCTCTACGAGAACGCCGCCGCCCTCGGCCACGCCGATTCTCTCTCGAACCTTGGCTACTGCCTTCAGAAGGGGCTTGGCTGCAAGGCCGACCTTCACGCCGCCGCCGCGGCCTACCGTGAGGCGGTCGCCGCAGGGAGTGAAGCGGCCAAGCTCAACCTGGCCGTCTGCTATATGCGCGGCTACGGCATCCGCCGCGACTTTGGGAAGGCACGCGCTCTCCTCTCCGAGGCGCCCGAGCGCTACCGTGCGACAGCGGACGAGCTGATCGCCTCGATGGACGAGGTCCGTGCCGCCAAGCGCGCCCACCGTCTCTATTCGGCGGCCGCCGCCGTCTATCACCGCGGCAATGTGGACGGGGCCCTCCGTCTGCGTCTCGCCGCCGCGAAAATGGGCTCGCCCCGCGCCTGCTACATGATCGGCTGTCACTTCGAGTTTGGTGACGGTGTCGCCCTCGACCGTGACAAAGCCGCCCTCTGGTACGAATCGGCCGCCACCGGCGGCTTTACCGGGAGCCATTCGAGGCTCAAGGGTGGGTATCTCCGCGAAAAGCGCCGCTTCTCGTAGGCAGAAATTGTGCTCTGCACCCCTTCGGAGGACAACCGTGGTCGCCGTAGGTTACTACGGCTTCCCAGTCCCCCGAAGTGGCACATAGCATCAATTTCTGCACTACGAGTCCCTCGCAGGCAGAAATCGCGCCTCGCTTCGCCGGGGAGCGCGACCATGCTCGACGACCGATTTTGGTCGCCTTCGCAGCGCCCCCCGACAAACCGATGCATCAATTTCTGCACTACGAGTCCTTCGTAGGCGAATTTTGCGCCCTTCGCCCTTCGGAGGACAACCGTGGTCGCCGTAGGTTACTACGGCTTCCCAGTCCCCCGAAGTGGCACATAGCATCAATTTCTGCACTACGAGTCCCT
>JAZSGE010000048.1:0-18134 GCA_045532575.1 Eubacteriales bacterium
CCGCATCATCAACTGGTGCCCCCATTGCGTGACTGCTCTTTCGGATGCCGAGGTCGAGTACACCGAGCAGCCCGGCCACTTCTGGCACATCCGCTATCCCGTTGAGGGGAGCGACGAGTACCTCACCATTGCCACCACTCGTCCCGAGACGCTTCTCGGCGATACCGCCGTTGCGGTGCACCCCGAGGACGAGCGCTACACCCACCTTGTCGGCAAAATGCTGATCCTGCCCCTCGTCGGCCGTCGTATCCCCGTGATCGCGGACGAGTACGTTGAGCGCGAGTTCGGTACCGGCTGTGTGAAGATCACCCCGGCGCACGACCCGAACGACTTTGAGGTCGGTAAGCGCCACGATCTGCCCGTCATCCGCGTGATGAACGACGATGCCACCATCAACGCCGAGGGCGGCAAATACCAAGGTCTTGACCGTGAGGCGGCGCGCGAGGCGATCGTCCGTGACCTCGAGGCCGAGGGCTTCCTCGTTGCCGTCGAGCCCTACTCCCACAACGTCGGTACCTGCTACCGCTGCCACCGGAACGTCGAGCCCCTGACGAGCGATCAGTGGTTCGTCAAGATGGCGCCCCTCGCGGAGCCCGCCCTCGAGGTCGTGAAGAACGGCACCGTCCGCTTCCAGCCCGAGCGCTTCACCAAGACCTATACCAACTGGATGGAGAACGTCCACGATTGGTGCATCTCGCGCCAGCTCTGGTGGGGCCACCGCATCCCCGCCTTCACCTGCGATGCCTGCGGCGAGATGACCGTCTCGAAGGAGGACATCACCGTCTGCCCGAAGTGCGGCGCCCCCGTCCGCCAGGAGAGCGACGTTCTCGACACCTGGTTCTCGTCGGCCCTCTGGCCCTTCTCGACCATGGGCTGGCCGGAAAAGACCGAGGACCTCGCCCGCTATTACCCAACCGACGTTCTCGTCACGGGCTACGACATCATCTTCTTCTGGGTCGCGCGCATGATCTTCTCGGCGCTCGAGCACACGAAGGAGCCCCCCTTCCACACCGTCTTCATCCACGGCCTTGTGCGTGACAAGCTCGGCCGCAAGATGTCGAAATCGCTCGGCAACGGCATCGATCCCCTCGAGGTCATCGACAAATACGGCGCCGATGCGCTCCGTTACGCCCTTGCCGCCGGCAACTCGCCCGGGAACGACATGCGCTTCTCGGAGGAGAAGATCGAGGCCGCCCGTAACTTCGCGAATAAGCTGTGGAACGCCTCGCGCTTTGTGCTGATGAACCTTGCGGATGACGATGAGGACACGGCGCTCCCCGCCGCCGAGAGCCTCGAGACCGAGGATAAGTGGATCCTCTCGCGCCTCTACGATCTCACCGTGACGGTCAATGACGCGATGGAGAACTACGAGCTCGGTGTGGCGCTGGCCTCGATCTACGACTTCACCTGGGATGTCTTCTGCGATTGGTATATCGAGCTCTGCAAGAGCCGCCTCTCCGACCGCGGCTCCCCCGCCGCCAAGGTCGCGGCGCACGTCCTCGTCTACGTGCTCACCCGCATCCTTCAGCTCCTGCATCCCTTTATGCCCTTCATCACCGAGGAGATCTACGCAAGCCTGCCCCACGATGCGGAGAGCATCATGATCAGCTCCTTCCCGACGCCTGAGGAGGCCTGGCGCTACCCCGCCGAGGCCGAAGCGCTTGACCGTGTGATCACGGCGATCCGCGCCATCCGTACCCGCCGCGCCGAGATGAACGTTCCCCCCTCGCGCCGCACGACGCTCTATATCGTCACCCCCTATGCCGACGGCTTCCGCGCGGCCATCCCCTTCTTTGAGAGACTCGCCTCGGCCAGCGAGGTCGTCCTGACCGACGACTATCGCGACGAGAACGCGGTCTCGATCGTGACCGATGCCGCGACCGTCTATATCCCCCTTGCCGATATGATCGACTTTGAGCGTGAGCGCGCCCGCCTCTCGGCTGAGCTCGCCCGTGCCGATGCCGACATCGAGCGCACCGAGAAGAAGCTGGCGAACGAGAGCTTTGTCGCCAAGGCCCCCGAGGCGGTGGTCAACGCCGAACGCACGAAGCTTGAGAAGTTCCGTGCCGCCCGCGCCTCCCTCGCCGCCGAGCTTGCCAAGCTCGGGTAAACAAAACATGACAAAAAGCACGGATGCCGCCATGGCATCCGTGCTTTTTGTGGATCTCGGCACGCTCTCCCTCTCCCGCCTTGCCGCATTACTCCACCATATAATACACCGCGCGCCCACGGTACTCCACCGTGACCTCCACCTCGCCGAAGCGCTCGAGGAAGGCCGCGCGCCGCAGGCACATCTCGCTGACGGCCTTGGTGTCGGCACTTCCGTAGCACAGGAAGACCCCCGCCTCAAAGCGCTCCTCCGGCCGCGCCGAAAGGTAGACGGCCCCCTCCTCCACCGCATCGCCGTATTCGCAAAAGCCGTCGCCACGGGCGTACAGTGCTGCGATCAGCGTAGGCGTGAGTGCCTCCCCCTCGTGAGGATCCGTGCTGTACATCTGCCCTGCCGGGATCTCCTTATCTCCCAAAAACTCAAAAAGCAGCACATCCGCCCCCTCCCCCGCAGGACGGCAAGCGCACAAAAGGCACAGCATAACCGAAAGTAACAAAAAAAGACAGCGCCGCATCGCTTCCACCTCACCGATCGTTTACTACCATCATACGCCGCCCTCCCTCCGTGTATGCAAAAAAGGAACAGCTCGCAAGAGCTGTTCCTTTTTTGCTTTGGTTTAAGGGTACGATCTCCAGCCCATGTACTGGCTGTAATCGTGGAAGAAGACCTTGAAGTAATCGTTGTAGGTCCAGGTCGTGATACCGGTCACGTTCTGATCAAACTCAACGAGGGGCTTGATAGCCTCAAGATCCACCGTCTCACCGATCGTCTGCCATGTGGCATCCGAGACCGTGTAATCAAACTCATCGGCACCGGGAACGATGGCCGGATAGTAGTGATAGAGGAAGTTTTGCTCCTCACGGGTCGTCGAGATATAACCGACGTAGCTCAGGTTACCATCGGTGATGATCCTCGACTTGTCGGCCGCCCACTCGGCATCCACCTTACCGGGCTCCTGGATCGGCGAGCCGCCGAGCAGAACGTTGTTCATGATCACGCAGAAGGCGGATTGACGGCGCATACGCTCCATCGCGGCGATCTCCTCGTAGGTCAGCGTGACCGTCCCGGTCTCATCGACCGTGACCGCGTGCTTCTCCGCCGTCTTATAGACGAGATGGCCATCCTCCTCGACCACGTAGCGATACTCGGGGATCGTCAGGACGGTGCCGACCGGCACATTCTCGAAGGTGTACGACTTACCGCACAGCTTCCAGGGCGCATAGAAGTACTTGACCGCATAGCCTGCCTGGATATCCTCCTGGATCACGCGGAGCATCTTCGTCCCCTCCAGCAGATTGACATACTCGGGGTTACGGTCATACCAGGCTTCCTTGTCATAGTTGGAGCCTGTGCCCTGGATGACCTGGAGCTCATTATCCTTGATGCCTTCCCACCAGTGGCCGGCAAGCGACTGTCTGGCGGTGAACTGCTGACCGGAAGCCTTACCGTACTGAGCATTGATCGAGAGGTTGATGATCGACTCGCCGTCCATCGAGACGAAGGAATAGTCGCCCTTGGTACCCGAGCCCCACTCATCACCGAAGTGGTAGTAGAAGAGACCCGACTGGTTGATCGCGTCACCGCTCGACGGGCCACTGCCCGAGCTTGCCCCCTCGCCGCCGCCGACCGAATACAGATCAAGCGCTTGGGCGTGCGTACGCAGGACCATCAGGTTACCGTAGCAGACGTTAGCCATACCGGTCGAGGAATACCAGCCCTTGTTGGCGTTCGAGCGCGAGCCAAGCGTCGAAACGATGTTGTGATACATGTAGTTGCCCGAGCACATCGTATCGTTATACACGGCGTTGTGCGTGGCATTGAACATATGGAAGAGATTGTAGCGGAAGTGGTTCGAGCGAGCCGACCAACCGCCGAAGTAGACCATACCGCCGTCAACGATATCGGCACTACCGCCCTCAAAGCGGTTGTACTCGACGATCGCCTCGGTCGTGCTACCGCCGTTGATCGTGGTATTCTGGAAATAGTTGTGCGAAACGACCGTACGGCATCCGCCGACCGAGATCGCCGTCTGCACCATAAGGTTCGAGTCGTGGAAGAAGTTGTTCTGGAAGACGACGTTACAGGGAGTCAGCGTGCCAAGGCCTGTACTGTCGCTGTTCCCGAGCATGGACGAGCCGCACTTCGAGAAATCCGAGTAGATGACAGCCGAATTCTTACACGCCGAGAAATAGGCACCGTATCTCTTGGTGTTCGACGTGGTGTAATCCTGGATGATCAGCGAGTCGCAGCGGGTGGCGCTGATGCCCATATCGGAGGAGCCGTTGACCGTGATACCGTCGATGATCATGTTCGAGGCGCCCGAGATGTAGAAAAGGTTGAACTTGTCAACGGGCGAGAAGGAGACATCCGACTTGAATAAGTTCGTGTCGCCGTCGGGATAGATGTAGATACGACCCGTGTTCCGGTCAAAGAACCATTCGCCGGGCGCATCGAGAGCCTCGATGGCGTTGTAGAGATAGTAGGTGTTACGGCCGGCGGGCGAGTTACCCGAGTTCTTAGCACCGTAGTTACAGGGGGTCGTCGACTTCAGCGAGTAGTAGGTGCCGCCGTTCGCACGGTCGGGGTGCCAGGGAAGAGTGCTGTCACCCTTCTTTACGGGAACGTCCTTTGAGGTGTAGCCGTTTGCAAAGGTACCCTTGGCGTCACCCTGGAAATCACGGGGATAGCCGAGGTAATAGGCCTCGTCAAGAACGCCGTCGCCGTCAAGGTCGTACATATCGTACTCACCGTCACCGTCAAGGTCGGCCTTATGGCCCCAGGTCGTGGTGCCGCCTGCCTCGGTATGCGTCAGGGCGAGGTTGTAATGGCCGAACTCCCAGCCCTCAAAGCAGGAGCCGTAGTACCAGATGTCACCGGTATTGACCCAGGAGAGGACCTCGTCTCTCATGTCGATGGCCTTATACTTCTCGTCGTTCGAGGTGCCGGCGGGGAGCAGGGTCTCATCGGGCAGGCAGACCTCCCAGCCGACCTGGGTCGCCGTGCCCTCGAGCGAGCCATAGTATCGACCGGCGCGCTTTTCCCACTCGGCCCAGAGGTCGGTACCGCTCGAGCCTGCGACCGAGCCGGTATCATAGACCTTCGTGAAGTAGAGGAGCTCCATCGGCTCGTTGCTGTTGGGGTAACGGGCCAGCGTGTACTGCTTGCCGTTCACGTACATACGGGGCGGCCCGTCCGCAACAGAGATCTCGGGGATATCGCTGTCATCCCAGCCCTGCAGCTCAAGCGTCGTCCACATGATATTATCACGGGCTCTCGTGGGAACACGATAATAAATGTCTCTATTCTCGTTGGGATCAAAGTAATTCCACTTATCTCTCGACATATCAAGGCCGTTGTTCGAGGTAAAAACGACCTCCTCCTCGTTCCACGCCTTGATGAAGAGCGGGCAGGTCGAGGTGCCCGAGTGCGCAGCCGTAATGCTCACGGTCTCCGCCAGCTCGTAGGTACCGCCCATCATCCAGATGGTACCGCCGCCCTTCCAGGACATACGGCTCAGCGCCTCGGCGATAGTGGCAAGAGGAGCCTCCTGCGTACCGGGGTTGGTATCGTTGCCCTCGGGCGAAACGAAGAGCTGACGCATCAGGCTGAGGGGATAATCTTCAATAAGGAAGCGATCGAGCACCGTGACCTCCTCGGGGAGCTCGGCCTTAGCGGCAAAGAAGCGCGCAAGGACCGTATCGGTGCTGTAATCGAGGCTGTACTTACCGGCCATGCTGCCAAGCTCATCCTTAAGGTTCAGCTTGAAGAGGCCGCTCGTCAGGTGCTCCTTCGTACGGGCATCCACCGTAAAGGCCAGGGTCTCCCCCGTCTTCGAGGTGTCGGCCACCAGCGTGTTCTTCACAAAATCGACCGCTGCCGCATGGCCCGCACCCGAGCCGACACCGCCGAGGACGACCTTGGTGCCGACCTGATCGACGATATACTTACCGTTCTCGGGGAAGACAACGCCGGTGCGGACGATGTTACCGATGAGGATCTCGTACTTGGTCTCGGGGGCTGCCGAGGAAACGATCGGCAGCGAAAGCCCGCAAAGGGCACGGATCTGCGCACGCAGATACTCGGCAACGGGCGTGTTCTCCGAATCGCTGACGATCGTGTACCTCGAGACCTCGATACCGCCGATGTAGAGGTTCTCAGCCACGTAGTACGCAAGGTAGTCGCAGGCCGTGTTGGGCAGGCGGACCACCGTCGTCAGCATGTTCTCGGTGAAGAGCTCGACCGCCTCGGCCAGCGCCTCGTCACCGCCCGCCGCGATCACCAGATCGTCGCCGGACTTCTCGATGCGATAGTCATAGTAGCGGAGCCATTCATAGCCGGCATCACGGTTGGTGGCGCCGACGCGGATCTCCTTGACATCGGTGGGAACCGTCTCACCGACAGCCAGCATATCCGACTTCACGGGGAGCTCAACACCGGTCGCGGTCTTGATCGCCTCGCAAAGCTTGTTCGCAAGCGCCACGACCTCCGAGGAGGCCAGGTGGGAATAGACGATGCTATACCCGGCGAGGGCGCTCGGCGAAAGATCGGTGTACGTAAGGGTCGTAAGATCTGTCTTGTAGCCATCGGTCGGCGCGGTGATAACACCGGTGGTGGTATCATCGCCCGGATCGTCACCGCCGAAGATGCCGCAGGAGGCCGCAAGCGGCACCAGCATTGCCAGCATCAGGGCGAGAGCCAGAAGACGAATGAGAGATTTTTTCATGGGCAAAAAATCCTTTCATAAATATCATCTACTCAATTATATCAAAAAAGCGGCGCTCTGTCAATAAAAACGCTTAAAACAATGGGTTGTCGATATCGCCAAAAATCGTCGCTTTTTTTCTCCGTTTTGCCGAGGAGGACAGCCTTGACATGGTACAAAGTAAAGTGGTATAGTGTAAAAGAGCGAATATATTTTTCAAAAATTATTAGGATTTTCGCCCAAAAAGGAGCCATAGCACTATGAAAAGACAAGTCGTTCAAGACGAATTCTTTGATCTCCAGCCCCCACTTTCCTTTGTAGACTATCTGAAGGCCCCCGTCCACGCCAAGCGCCCCGCGCGCTTTGCCCGCACAGAGGCCGAGGAGGGCGAGGTCTCGGTCCGCGGTCTCTATCTTGACCATCGCTTCCCCGATGCCGAGGGGCTGCTCGATACCGCCACAGCCGACTTTTCCTTGTTCGTTTCGGTGTGCGGCATCGGCGGCGGTCGCTATCCCGTCCGCATCGTCGAGGGGCCGACCTCCTGCTTTGAGGAATACATCATCGACGTGACCGAGGCAGGCTGTATCGTCACTGCGAACGACACCGAGGGCATCCGCCGCGCGCTGGTGTATCTCGAGGATGAGATGATCGCCAGGGAGGGCCCCTTCCTTCCGCTCGGCCGCATCACGCGCAAGCCCTGGATGCGCCGGCGCATCACGCGTGGCTTCTTCAGCCCGACCAACCGCCCGCCGAAGAACGGCGATGAGCTGTCGGATAACATCGACTACTATCCCGACGAATACCTGAACCGCCTGGCCCATGACGGCACGAACGGTCTTTGGATCTACTCGAGCTTCAAGCAGGTGGTCCCCTCCGATATCATCACCGAATACGGCGTTGGGTACGAGGCGCGTGTGGAAAAGCTCAACCGCGTGATCGCCAAATGCCGCCGCTACGGCATCAAGGTCTATTTCTTTGCCATTGAGCCCGCCGGCATCGCCGCCGAGCTCGGCGAGAAGTACGCCGATATGATCGGTCAGAAGGTCGGGGGCCTCTTCCACCACACGATGTGTCCGCACTCGCCTCGCACAAGGGAGTACTGCCGTGAGGCCGGGCGGCGTCTTTTCACCCTCTGCCCCGATCTTGGCGGCTTCATCAGCATCACGGCGGGCGAGCGCACGACCTCCTGTGCCTCGGTCCGTCCCGATTCCTGCCGCTGCCCGCGCTGTGCCGGGATGTCGCGCGGCGAGATCCTTGACCACAACATCGAGAATCTGCGTGCCGGCATCCGTGAGGTCAAGCCCGAGGCCGAATTCGTCAGCTGGACCTACGGTCACCGCACCTGGGACGACAAGGATATCCTCGATTATGTCGCCGGCGCGCCCGACGACGTCATGCTGATGCAGAACTTTGACGACCGCGGCTTTGAGAATCAGCTCGGCAAGGAGCGCCAGGCCATGGACTATTGGCTGTCCTACGCCGGCCCCTCCGACCTCTTTGAAAAGACCGCCAAGGCGGCAAAGAAGCACAAAAAGCACCTGTGGGCCAAGATGCAGATCTGCTGCTCGCACGAGATCGCGACCCTCCCCTACGTGCCGTCGCCCGGCAACGTTTTTGCCAAGATGCGCGGCGCCTACCGCTGCGGTGTTGAGGGCGTGATGGAATGCTGGTACTTCGGTAACTACCCCTGCTTCATGAGCAAGGCGGCGGGCGACCTCTCCTTCACCCACGACTTTACCGACGAGGATGCCTACCTCTACCGTCTGGCCTCGATCACCTACGGCCGCGGCGTCGCCGAGCCGATCGTGCGCGCCTGGCGCCTCTTCGAGAAGGGCTACCGCCTCTACCCGCTCAACATCATGTTCAGCTACTATTCCCCGGCGCACGACGGTGTCGTGTGGGAGCTCGCGCTCAAGCCGAAGAACTTCTCGCCGGCGCGCACCTGGCTCCTGCTCGATAAGCCGGACGGCGACCGCATCTGTGATGCGCTCCTCACGGGCCACACGCACGACGAGGCGATCACGCTCATCACCTCGATGAAGAATTACTACACCCGTGCGATGGCCGAGCTCGGCACCATTGCGGCATACGCAGGCGAGGAGCTGAACGACCTCCTCTCGGTGTCGGCAGCCTTCCTCGTACTCTGTAAGAGCACCTACAACATCCTGCACTTCTACCGTCTCCGTGATATGCTCGGCACGGGCGAGGGTGAGCCGCATGCGACCCTTGCCAAGATGCGCACCTTTGTCGAGAACGAGATCCACGAATCGACCAAGATGATCGCCCTCTGCGAGAACGACAGCCGCCTCGGCTACCACTCGGAGGCCGAGGGCTTCAAGTTCTTCCCCGAGAAGCTCCGCCACCGCATCGAAACGCTGAAGACCCTGCTTGAGACCGAATTCCCGGAGGTCGAGGCGCGCATCGAGGCCGGGCTCCCGCCCCTCGAATACTACCTCGGCATCGAGGAGGATTGTAAACATTCCTATACAATTAAGCGTCAAAGCATCGAGGATGCCGCTTGGGAACCGCTTTCAAACGGCATTTCCGACTTCCGCATGAGCGAGGACGAGCGTGATCTTATCTTTGACCTCCGCTCGAAGAGCGCCACCACCTGGATCGTCCAGCCCGAGTTCCGCCTCTTCACGGTGTCGGCAGGCGTTTTGGTGCAGTTCAACGCTGAGGGCAAGCATCGGCTTGACGGTGCCTATTGGGGCGAGCATTGGCCCTACTACAAGAAGGAGGCCAAGGCCGCCGAGCTCAAAAAATGGAAGCTCGAGACCCTCGAGCCCGAGGACGGCTTCCTCCGCGCCCGTCTCCGCATTGCAAAGAAAAATACAAATCTCCGCGGCACCGCCCCCTTCAAGCTCCGCCTTTACGATTTTGCCGGCGGCGTATGGGAGGATGAGCCGATCCGCGTCGGCACGCTCGGCAAGTACACCCTCTCGCCCGGCTGCTTCGGCTGGGTCTATTTCGAAAACGGTGTCGCCTACGAGCGCCCCGAGGAGGTGGAGGCATGAGTGATCTTTCCATCCGTCGCGCCACTGCCGAGGACGCCGATGCGCTCATCGCCATCGCGCGGGCAGAGTGGGATGCGATCTATCGTGGCTATTCGGATCAGCTCGGAGAGGAGATCTTCTCGCTCTTCTACCCCGATCCCGGCGCCGCAAAGGAGGCGCAGATCCGCCACAACGTAGCAAGCGGCACCTGCTATCTGACGGAGCTTGACGGTGAGATCGCCGGCTTCATCCACTTCGTCTATGACGAAAGGACGCGCCTCGGCACGATCTCGAACAACGCCGTCTCCGGCGCCCATCGCGGTCACGGCATCGGCCCGCGCCAGTACGAATTTGTCTTCGGGCTTTTGCGCTCGCTCGGCGCCAAGGGCGTTCGCGTGACAACAGGGCTTGACGAAGCCCACGCCCCGGCGCGCCGCGCCTACGAAAAGGCGGGCTTCTCGCAAAGGACCGAGTCGGTCACCTACTATATGAAGCTGTAAAGAAAAAAGCATCCTCCGCACGCGGAGGATGCTTTTTTTCATAAGGTTATATCTTCCCGGGCACAAGAGTCACGATCCCGTCAAGGTGCGAGGCATCGGGCTCGCCGACAAGGCGCGCCTCCCCGTCCTCATAGACCACCGTGACGATTGAGGCGTTGGGCGCCCAGGGGATCTCATGCATGCGCTCGGGCGGATAGCCGAGGAGGTGTGCCATCGTACTGCGGACAGGTGTCGCGTGGGTGCCGATCAGCACGGTCTCGCCCGGGTGACGGGCGGCGATCTCGTCGAGTGCCGCCCCGACCCTCACACCAAGCGCCGCCACGCTCTCGCCCCCCGTCGGGCAGGCAAGGCCGATGCTCGTCTTCCAAAGGGCGCGGTCGGCAGGAAAGCGACGCGCGATCTCATCAAAGCTCACACCCTCCCATTCGCCCGCAAAGATCTCGCGCAGGCGCTCGTCGGGGGTGACGGTGAGCCCGTGGCGCCTGGCCGTCGGAAGGACGGTGTTCATGGCACGGGCAAGATCGCTCGAATATACGGCATCGAGGCGGACGTCCTCAAGGCGCTCGGCGAGGGCGGCGGCCTGGCGGTCGCCAAGCTCGGTAAGGCCGAGGTCGGTATGCCCAAGGAAGGTCTCGGCAAGATTGCCGAGGCTCTGCCCGTGGCGGACAAGAAGAAGGGTGGTTGTCATACGCGGCTCCTGATAGTATCCTGAAGGTTTCCGTTTCCTATTGTACCGCCGCCCCCCCTCTTTGTCAAGTCGGAGGGCGGCTTTTTTCGCCTTTCGCTCTTTTTTGGTGCTTTCCTCTTTTCAAACGCGCGCGTTTATGCTATAATAACAGCTGTATTTCAAAAATACACCAAGAAATAACAGCTGTATTTCAAAAATACGCCAAGAAATGGAGGTCACATCACTTGAATTTCTCTGTCAATCACCCACTCCTTTTCGTGATGGTGGCGGTCATCATCGCCGTCGTCATCGCTCAGTCGGTCTGGTTCCTGGTCCGTGCCTGGCGCCGTGCCCTGGCCCTCGGGATCTCGAAGGATAAGCTCAAAAAGATCGTACGCTCGTCGGCGATCTTCACGGTCGCTCCCGCCGTCTCGATCGTCGTCGGTGTCATTGTCCTGTCAAAGAAGCTCGGTGTTGCGCTCCCCTGGCTGCGCCTCAGCGTCATCGGCTCGCTCTCCTATGAGACCTACGCCTCCGAGCAGACCATCGCCAATTTCGACATTGCCGAGGGCGGGCTCACCGCCTCACAGTACGTGACCATCACCCTTGTCATGACGATCAGCATCCTCGTCGGCATCTGGCTCGCTCCCCTGCTCGGCAAGAAGATGCAGTCGGGCATGCTCACGCTCGAAAAGCGCGACAAAAAATGGGCCGACATCTTCCAAAGCTCTCTCTTCATCGGCATGATCTCGGCCTTCCTCGGCTTCGTCTTCTGCGATTTCTCCTCGGTCTTCCAGGGTCTCACCTATGGCCTTGTGCCGATCTGCGTGATGGCCGTCTCGGCGCTGATCACGCTCCTTTGCGGTCTCATCATGAAAAAGACGGGCTGGCGCTGGATCGCCGATTACGCCCTGCCCCTGAGCCTTGTCCTGGCAATGGCCGCCGCCATCCCGCTGACGGCATGGCTCGGCACAGCCCCCGTGGCATAAGGAGGATACGGAAATGAAAAAATACAGTGAGCTTTCGTACATGGACAGCGTCCACCGCGACGGTAAGGTGTGGAACTTCAGCGTTACCGCCATTCTTCTCCTCTTCCCGATCGCCGTGGCACTCGCCTTCTCGGCCGTCCCCGATTGGAACGGCTTCCTCCTCGGCCTTGTCGCCGTAGCCCCGATGTATTGGGCGGTCGGCATCGTCGAGACCATCACCTACCTGCCGATGCTCGGCTCGGGCGGCACCTACCTCTCCTTCGTCACCGGTAACATCTCGAACCTCAAGCTCCCCTGCGCCCTCGCGGCGCTCGACCAGGCCGAGGTCAAGGCCAACTCCGAGGAGGGCGAGGTCATCTCGACCATCGCCATCGCCACCTCGAGCATCGTGACGACCCTGATCGTCATCCTCGGTGTCATCCTCGCCATTCCCCTGACCCCCGTCCTCACGGCACCCGTCCTCGATCCCGCCTTCGCGCAGATCCTGCCCGCCCTCTTCGGCTCGCTCGGTGTCGCCTTCGTTTCAAAGAGCTGGAAGATCGCCATCGCGCCCATCGCGCTGATGCTGATCCTCTTCATCTCGATCCCCGCGCTCAACGCCGGCACCGTCGGCATCATGGTCCCCGTTAGCGCGCTCTTCACGATCGGAGTGTCGCGTATTCTTTACAAAAAGCATCTGCTTGATTAACCCGTAGGAGGATTTCCGTGATTTACGCACTTTGGGTCCTTGCCGGACTGTTCGTTCTCTTTCTTGCCGTTATCCTGATCCGCGCCGCCGCCTTCCGCCCGAAGACTCCCGTCGCGGCGGAGGTCACCCCCTGCGACTTTGACCGTAAGGCCGCCGTCGCAGCTCTCCGCGAGCTTGTGCGTTGCCGCACCGTCTCGCGCTATGAGGAGGCCGAGGAGGACGATGCCGAATTTGAAAGGCTCGTCGCCCTCCTGCCGACCCTCTATCCGAGCATCATGGCCGCCGCAACGCTCACGCGCTTCCCGGGGCGCGCCCTCCTCTTCCGTTGGGAGGGGAAGGATCGGACCCACGCAACGGTCTTAATGTCGCACTACGATGTGGTCCCCGCGGCCGAGGAGCATTGGCAGAGACCGCCGTTCGAGGGTGTCATCGAAAACGGTGTCCTTTGGGGGCGCGGCACGCTCGACACCAAGGCAACGATGAACGCCGCCCTCTTCGCCGCCGATACCCTGTGTAAGGCGGGCTTTGTTCCCGAGCATGACGTCTATTTCGCCTTCTCGGGCGGCGAGGAGGTCAACGGCCCCGGCGCCGTCCATATCGTCGAGCACTTCCGCTCGGAGGGCATCGACGTCGGCCTTGTCCTTGACGAGGGCGGTGCCGTCGTCCACGATGTCTTCCCCGGTGTCACAGCACCCGCCGCCATGATCGGCATTGCCGAAAAGGGGATGATCGACCTCGAGTATCGCGTGCGCTCGCTCGGCGGTCACGCCTCGGCACCCAAGCCCCGCACCCCCATCGGCGAGCTTGCCCAAGCCTGCACGGCGATCGAGGCCAAGCCGCCGAAAATGCACATCTCGCGCCCGGTGGCCGAGATGTTCAACACGATCGGCCGCCACGCCTCCTTCCCTGTCCGTCTCCTCTTTGCAAACCTCTGGTGCTTCCGCCCCCTCCTCAGCCTTGTCGCCAAAAAGACGGGCGGTGAGCTGAACGCCCTGGTCCGCACCACGGTCGCCTTCACCCGGATGCAGGGGAGCGATGCCAACAACGTCCTGCCCCCCACCGCCACGATGGTCTCGAACATCCGCCTGAACCCCGCCGATAACGTCAACGATACGATCGCCTACCTGCGCCGCGTGATCGACAATGACCGCGTTGAGCTCCGCCCCCTCGGGAGCCATGAGCCGAGCCGTGTCTCGCTCGCCGAGGGTGACGGCTGGGAGCGCGTCCGGAACGCCGTCAACGCCACCTGGGAGGGCGTTATCGTCACCCCCTACCTGATGGTGCAATGCTCGGACAGCCGCCATTGGGGCGTCCTCTCCGACCGTGTCTACCGCTTCTCGGCGATGGACCTCACGGCCGAGGAGCGCCGCACGATCCACGGGCACGACGAGCGCATCCGCCTCGAGGCGATCGGCCGCTCGGTCGAGTTCTACCTGCATTTGCTCAAGCAGTGCTGAGAAAAAAGCCCCTCCCCGGGGCTTTTTTCTGTTTTTCCTTGCTTTTTTCCTTCGCTTCCTGTATAATAAGACCGTTAGTATATCGTTAGGAGGAATCCCCATGAAAGCTGTTATCACCGTCACGGGTAAGGATACCGTCGGTATCATTGCCGATGTTTCGGCCGTCTGTGCCGAGGCCGGCGCCAACATCCTCGAGATCACGCAGAGCGTCCTCTCGGAATACTTCGCCATGATCATGCTGGTCGACATCGACCATCTCACTCTCCCCTTTGCCGATTTCGGGGACAAGCTCGAGGCACTCGGCCGGGCGCGCAGCCTCGATATCCGCGCCGTCCACACGGAGATCTTCGACGCGGTGCACCGCATCTGAGGAGGCCCACATGCTGAACACCCAGGACATCCTTGAAACCATACAGATGATCCGCGAGGAGAACCTCGACATCCGGACCATCACCATGGGCATCTCGCTCTACGACTGCGTGAGTGACGACCCCGATCGCCTGACGACGAGGATCTACGATAAGATCACAAAAACCGCCGAGCACCTTGTCAAGACCGGTTGTGATATCGAAAAGGACTACGGCATCCCGATCGTCAATAAGCGCGTGTCGGTCACCCCCATCTCGCTCATCGGCGGTGATGCCACGCCGGACACCTACCTGAAGATCGCCCACACCCTGCAGCGCGCGGCGGACGAGGTGGGCATCAACTTCATCGGCGGCTTCTCTGCCCTCGTGCAGAAGGGCATGACCAAGGGCGCCGAGGCCATGATCTCGATCATCCCCGAGGCACTGGCCGAAACACAGCTCGTCTGCTCGTCGGTCAATGTGGCCTCGACCAAGGCCGGCATCAACATGGATGCCATCCGCCTGATGGGCAGCACCATCAAGCGCGCCGCGTACCTGACGCGCGACAACAACTCGATCGGCTGTGCCAAGCTCGTGGTCTTTGCCAACGTTCCCGAGGATAACCCCTTTATGGCAGGCGCCTTCCACGGTGTCGGCGAGGCCGAGACCGTCATCAACGTCGGCGTTTCCGGCCCCGGCGTCGTCTCGTCAGCCATTGCACGCGCCGGTGATTGCGACCTCTCAAGCCTTGCCGAGCTGATCAAGCGCACCGCCTTCAAGATCACGCGTGTCGGTCAGCTGGTCGCCACCGAGGCCTCAAAGCGCCTCGGCGTCCCCTTCGGGATCATCGACCTCTCTCTCGCCCCCACCCCCGCCATCGGTGACTCGGTGGCGCGCATCCTCGAGAACATGGGCCTTGAATCCTGCGGTGCCCACGGCACCACCGCCGCCCTCGCCATGCTCAACGATGCCGTCAAAAAGGGCGGTGTCATGGCCTCGGGGCACGTCGGTGGCCTCTCGGGCGCCTTCATCCCGGTCTCGGAGGACGAGGGCATGATTGCCGCCGTCGAGCGCGGCGCGCTCTCGATCGAAAAGCTCGAGGCCATGACCGCCGTCTGCTCGGTCGGCCTTGATATGATCGCCGTCCCGGGCGACACGACCGAGGAGGTCATCTGCGGCGTGATCGCCGACGAGATCTCGATCGGCGTCGCCAACACCAAGACGACCGCTGTCCGTCTCATCCCTGCCTACGGTAAGGGCGTCGGCGATAGCGTTGACTTCGGCGGCCTTCTCGGCTCCGCCCCCATTATGCCCCTCCGGCCCTACTCCCCCGCGAAATTCATTCACCGCGGTGGCCGCATCCCTGCCCCTATCCACAGCCTCAAGAACTAAAAACACAAAATTTTTCCAAAAAGGCATTGACAATCGGACACTTTTGCGCTATAATAAGCAAGCAATGACTTGCAGATGTAGCTCAATGGCAGAGCGTCCGCTTCCCAAGCCGAACACGCGGGTTCGATTCCCGTCATCTGCTCCAAAAAGAAAGCCTCCCACACGGGAGGCTTTCTTTTTGGAACAGTACGCGAAGCCGTCGCGCGTAGCGCGAGCGGGTTCGCATATTGCGAGCTTAACCGAGAGTAGCTTGCTGACTCTCGGTGCGAGCAACTATATTCGCCGCAGGCAAAATTCCCAATGTCCCATTTTTGGTACACGCCCCATGCTATACTGTCCTCGTAAGAACAAGAAAGCGAGGATCCCACCATGACCATCTCGACCGCCTCTCTCCGTGCCCAGCTTGCCGATTGCCTTCACAGCACGAAGGCCACCCCCTCTGCGATCGCCTCCATTATGCGCCGCATGACCACCCTCACCTCGATCGCGCGCTTTGCCGAGGCGCTCCTTGCAGCGCCAAGCATGAGCGAGGGCGAGATGCTTAGCCTTGCGGCAAGCCTTTGAATTTTGATAAGTGTTCTTTACAAACCCCTTCTTTTTCAAAGATAAGTGGCGCGTTTTGACGAAAAAAGAGAGCAACACAGTTGCTCTCTTTTTTGCTTTTCAGCGCAAGCTGTCGACGTACTTGCAAGCGGCGATCGCCGCCACTGCACCGTCACCCGTGGCTGTCGTCACCTGGCGGATCGCCTTCTGACGGCAATCGCCGGCAGCAAAGACACCGGGGGTCCTTGTGAGACAGTCCTCACCCGACGCCAGATAGCCACGCTCGTCAAGCTCGCAAAGCGAGGCAAAGGGCTCGTTCTCGGGAACCTGTCCGATCGCCACAAAGGCGGCATCGATCGGAAGGGTGGTCACCTCGCCCGTCCCGGTATGGCGGAGGCCGAGGGCGGTCAGCTTACCGTCGCCCACAAGGCTCTCAAGAACGGTGGAATAGATGACCTTAATGTTCTCACGGCTCGTGACGTCCTCGATGAGACTGCCCTCGCCCGTCAGGAAGGCAAGGTTCTGAATGACGGTCACCGAGCGGCAGATGTCGGAGAGCATCACCGCCTCCTGGAGCGCCGAGTTTCCGCCGCCTATCACGGCAACGTCCTCGCCTGCGTGGAAGGCACCGTCACAGATGGCACAGTAGGAGATGCCATGACCGACAAGCGCCTCCTCGCCGGGGAGCCCCAGCGTACGGTGATGCGAGCCGGCGGCAAGGATCACGCTCCTTGCGGGATAGTCACGGCTCTCCCCGACGACCACGCGGAGGTCGCCCTCAACGCGAAGACCGGTCACCGTGTCCATCTCGACCTCGGCACCGAGGTCCATGGCCTGCTCCACCAGCTTCTCCCCAAGCTCCATGCCCGAGAGGACACGGAAGCCGGGATAATTTTCGACCTTCGGCGAATGGGTGATCTGTCCGCCGAAGTTTTCCTTTTCCAGAATCAGCACGCTCTTGCCGGCGCGGCGGCCGTAAATGGCCGCCGTCAGCCCGGCAGGACCCGCACCGACGATCACAATATCGTGCATATCAGGCCTTGGCGTTCTCTTCGATGAACTTGCGGATGTTCGACACGTTCGAGATGGTCGCGACCGGCTTGCCGTCGCGTTCCACGATGAGCGTGGGGGCCGCCTCCACACCGTAGCGCTTGGCCACCGCGGGCTCCTTGTCGGCCAGGATCACCTCGTAGGCAAGGCCGGCATCGTCAAGGAACTTCTTGGCCATCTTGCAGTTCGGGCAGGTGGTGGTAGCAAAGAGGATGAGGGTATCCTCGGCAGCCGCCGTCTCGCAGGCGCAGGCCTCGGCCTTGGCTGCGGCAGGCTTATCGGCGGCACGGCGCGCCATCGAGGCGGCCGCGTTGTAGGTGCGGCGATCACGGTACTCCTGGGCCTTACCGTCATTCCAGTTCTTGACAGGACGGTAGTAGCCGGTGATGCGGCTGTACACTTCCGCTTCTTTGCCACAATGGGGACAGATATAATTCTCACCCGGCAGATAGCCGTGCTCGGCGCACACCGAGTAGGTGGCAGACATGGTGTAGTAGCGCAGTTTGTAGTTCTCCGCAATCTTACGCACCAGAGAAGCGGCGGCCTGCCAATCCGGCAACTTCTCGCCCAGGAAGGCGTGGAACACGGTGCCGGAGGTGTAGCGGGTCTGCAGCTCGCCCTGCACGTCCAGTGCGGTGAAGATGTCCTCGGTGTAGCCCACCGGCAGGTGGCTGGAGTTGGTGTAGTAGGGGG
>JAZSGE010000058.1:0-17803 GCA_045532575.1 Eubacteriales bacterium
TCCTGTTTTTTGTGGTGACCCGTACGGGAATCGAACCCATGTTTTCGCCGTGAAAGGGCGATGTCTTAGCCGCTTGACCAACGGGCCGTAAGTCGGATCGTAGCCATGTCGTTCTGTGAGCCAAGGAGTTGTTCCTGAGTATTGTCTTCCTAAGACCGCTTGGCCTCCGACTTTCCTGTTTTTTGTGGTGACCCGTACGGGAATCGAACCCATGTTTTCGCCGTGAAAGGGCGATGTCTTAGCCGCTTGACCAACGGGCCGTCGGTAACAGAGGTATTATAGCATAGCTTTTAGGAAAAAGCAAGTCCTTTTTTGAAAATGCCTTCTTTTTTTCAAACGCGCGTGCGTGTGGCAAAACAAGGAAGAAAGCCGCGCCCCCACCCCCGAAATATGATAAGTTTGACGAAATTTTGAAAAAATGAAAAATCCTCTTGTAAAATGTGATAGGTTGTGCTACAATAAGTTGGTGAAATTCAATAAATAAATATTTTTTTGAAGGAGAAACAAAAAATGTCCGTAAAAGTTGCTATTAACGGCTTTGGCCGTATCGGTCGTCTCGCCTTCCGTCAGATGTTCGGTGCTGAGGGCTACGAGGTTGTTGCCATCAACGACCTGACCGACCCCAAGATGCTCGCCCATCTTCTGAAGTACGACACCGCTCAGGGCAGATACGCTCTCGCCGATACCGTTGTCGCGGGTGAGGACAGCATCACTGTCGATGGCAAGACCATCAAGATCTACGCCTGCAAGGATGCCAACGATTGCCCCTGGGGCGAGCTTGGTGTTGACGTTGTGCTCGAGTGCACCGGCTTCTACTGCTCGACCGAGAAGTCGATGGCTCACATCAACGCCGGCGCGAAGAAGGTCGTTATCTCGGCTCCTGCCGGTAAGGACCTCAAGACCATCGTTTACAGCGTCAATGAGAAGACCCTGACCGCCGATGACAAGATCATTTCGGCTGCCTCCTGCACCACCAACTGCCTGGCTCCCATGGCCAAGGCCCTCAACGATACCTTCCCGATCCAGAGCGGTATCATGACCACCGTTCACGCCTACACCGGCGACCAGATGATCCTTGACGGCCCGCACCGCAAGGGTGACCTCCGCCGTGCCCGCGCCGGCGCTCAGAACATCGTTCCGAACTCCACCGGTGCCGCCAAGGCGATCGGCCTCGTTATCCCCGAGCTGAACGGCAAGCTCATCGGCTCGGCCCAGCGCGTTCCCACCTGCACCGGCTCGACCACCATCCTCGTGGCTGTCGTTAAGGGTAAGGACGTTACCGTTGACGCCATCAACGCCGCCATGAAGGCTCAGGCCTCGGCCTCCTTCGGCTACAACACCGATGAGATCGTCTCGTCCGACGTTATCGGCATGACCTACGGCTCGCTCTTCGATGCCACCCAGACCATGGTCGCCAAGATCGACGACGACACCTACCAGGTTCAGGTCGTTTCGTGGTACGACAACGAGAACTCCTACACCAGCCAGATGGTTCGTACTATCAAGTATTTCGCCGAGCTCTAATCCTCACGGGCAGAAATCGGCATAACCGAAAAAGCCGCCTTCGGGCGGCTTTTTCTATCGCCGCTCCTCGCCCTTGACGTACACGCTCGTACGCCTGCGGTCGAGGATCGCCGATTTCTGCTCGATTTCTGCCTCGTGAGGCCGCGCCGGAACGGCATAACAGAAAAAGCCGCCCCCCGGGGCGGCTTTTTCTTTGTCTCCCTTCGCCTGCGACGCGTGCCCCTCGGCTCAAAATTCAATCATAAATTGAATTTTCTCCTAAAATCAAGCGGAGATTGTTTGATTTTTCCCACCGTGTGATGTATAATGGGGATGTAAAACCCCAAAAGGAGGTACTCCCCTTGCTCGATATCACGCTGCTTGGAACGAGGATCCGCGAGCTCCGTAAGCAGAAGGGCCTCACGCAGGAGGCCTTTGCCCGTGAGCTTCACGTCAGCTTTCAGGCGGTTTCCAATTGGGAACGCGGGATCGCACCGCCCGAGCTTGAGACTCTCTTCCGCATCGCCTCGTTTTTTCATGTCCTTGTGGACGATCTTCTGCGCCCCTCGCCCGAGCGCCTGCTCCTCGGTGTGGACGGTGGCGGCACCAAGACCGAGCTTGTCGTCACGTCGATGGACGGCCGCGTCCTCTCGCGTTATATAAAAAAAGGAAGCAACCCGAACGACATCGGCTTTGACAAAATGTACGCCCTCCTTTGCGAGGGGATCAACGATGCCCTCATTGCCCATCCCTCGCTTTCGGCCGTCTCCCTGGGGATCGCCGGCATCTCCTCGGCCACCTATACCGAGCGCCTTACCTCTCAGTTGAAGGGCAAGTACCCCTCGCTCCTCTTTGAGGTCCGCAGCGACTCGGCCAACCTCTTCGGGATGGACGATGGCGCTGACATCGCCGTTATCAGCGGCACAGGCTCGGTCGTCTTCGTCAAAAGCGGGGAAGACTACCACCGCCTCGGCGGCTGGGGTCACCTCTTTGACAGCGCCGGGAGCGCCTATGACATCGGCCGCGATGCCGTCTGCCTCGCCCTCCGCGAGGAGGATGAGCGCCGCGCGCCGGGGGCGATCGCCCGTCACCTGACCGAGCGCCTCGAGACCCCCACCGTGTGGGGGGCCATCAACCGCCTCTATGACGGCGGTAAGCCCTTCATTGCCTCGCTTGCCGACGTCGTCTTCCGCGCCTATGACGAGGGCGATGCCGATGCCGCCGCGATCCTCGACCGCACCGCCCGCCGCCTTGCCGAGCTTCTCAACCTCGCCGTCTCGCAGTACGGCGCCCGTCCGCGCGCCGTGGCGGGCGGCGGCATCCTCGAGCATCGGGCCGACGTGCTGTTGCCCCTTCTTTCGCGCTATTCAAAGGTCGAGGTCGCCCTGACCGGCCTGCCCCCCGTCTTCGGTGCGTGCCGTAGCGCCCACCGCCTCACAGGGAGCGAGCCACCTGCCGATTTTTACACAAACTTTAAGGAAAGCCTGGGAGGTACCCCCACATGAGTCTAGCGAAAACCGAACAGCGCCATCCGCGCTCGATGCATCTCGATCGGATGGATACCGAGGAGATGGCGCGCCTTGTCATCAGTGAAAACCACGCCGCCGTCGCCGCCGCCGAGCAGGCCGCCCCGGCCATCGCCCGCGCGATCGACGCCGTGGCCGCAGCCTTCCTAGCCGGGCACCGCTTAGTCTACGTCGGTGCCGGCACCTCGGGGCGCCTCGGCGTGATGGATGCCGCCGAATGCCCCCCGACCTTCGGTGTCCCCTATGACCTTGTGACCGGCATCATCGCCGGCGGCCCCGAGCGGATGTTCCGCGCCGGGGAGAACGAGGAGGACAACGAGGAGCGCGGGATCGCCGCCATCCGCGAAAGCGGCGTCGGAGAGGGGGATGTCGTCGTCGGCATCTCGGCGGCAGGGAACGCCGCCTTTGTCGTCGGTGCCCTTGGCGAAGCGCACGCGCGCGGCGCCGTGACCGTCGGCCTCTCCTCGAATCCCGATACCGCCGTCCTCCGCGCGGCCGATATCCCGATCTTCACCGATACCGGAGCCGAGATCCTGACAGGCTCGACCCGTCTGAAGGCGGGCACCGCGCAGAAGATCGTCCTGAACGCGATCACCACCTGCGCCATGGCCAAGACCGGCAAGGTCTACGAGAATATGATGATCAACCTCGCCCCCTCGAATGAGAAGCTCCGCCGCCGCGTCATCCGCATCGTGCGCGAGATCCTCGGCTGTGGGGAGGAGGAGGCGATTGCCCGTCTTGATGCCGCCGATTGGAGCATCCGTCGCGCGGTCGAGCCCAACGAAAGGAGAGGATGACCGCATGGGAATCTACACGATCGCCGAAAACGGCGAAAGCCGCTATCACATCGTTGCGAGCCAGTACGCCGATGAGGCGGTGCGCTACGCCGCCTCCGAGCTCCAGAAATATCTCTGGAGATCGACGGGCGCCGTCGTCAGCTATTTCTCCGACCGTTGCCCCTCGCTCGGCCCCGAGATCCGCGTGGGCCCCGCCGTCCGCGGCGGCACGGAAACGGCCGATGACCTCCCCGAGGAGGGCTTCCGCATCGTGGGGCGCGGCGAGGACATCCTGATCCTCGGCAATACGCCGCGCGGTGTCGTCTACGGTGTCTACTACTTCCTTGAAACATTCTGCGGCTTCGCCGCGTACACCAAGGAGGTCGAGACGATCGAGGCGCATCCCGTCCTCAGGATCGAGCTTGACGAGATCACCGTCACGCCCGACTTCGAGTTCCGCGATACCTATTTCCGCTTTGCCTTTGACGGCGACTTCTGCGCCAAAAACCGCTCGAACACCAGCCTCGGTGACGTCTCGCGCGCCAAGGGTGGCCGCATGAAGTGGTACAACTTCCACCACTCCTATAACGATCTTGTACCGGATACCGTCTACTTTGCCGAGCACCCCGAATACTTCTCCGAGATCGACGGCGAGCGCGTCCGTGACGGGCAGCTCTGTCTCACAAACCCTGAGGTCGCCGCCGTGGCCGAGGCGACCCTCCGCCGCTGGATCCGCGAGAATCCCGAATGCCGTGTCTTCTCGGTCGCGCAGAACGACAACAACCGCCGCTGCACCTGCGAGAAATGCCGCGCGCTTGAAGAGGCCGAGGGGAGCCCCGCAGGCCCCGTCATTCACTTCGTGAACCGCCTCGCCGATGCCATCCGTGACGATCACCCCGGGATCCTCCTCCACACCTTCGCCTACCAGTATTCGCTCCCCGCTCCCCGTCACGTGGTGGCGCGTGACAATGTCATCGTCCGCCTTTGCACCATCACCTGTCAGTTTCACCGTCCCCTCACTGAGCTGGCCGAGACCCGCGGCGGTCAGGAGGGTGTCTTCGTCCGTGCCCTTTCGGAGTGGCAGAGCCATGCAAGCCGCCTCTACGTCTGGGATTACGCCGTCAACTTCCGCAACTACCTCCAGCCCTTCCTGCACCTCCGCACTCTGCAGGAAAATCTCCGCTATTTCAAGCGGGTCGGTGTCCGCGGCGTGCTGGAGGAGGGCAACTTCGCCTTTGGCGGCGGCGCCGCCATGGACGATCTGAAGTCCTACATCATCAGCCGTCTCCTCTTTGATACCGAGACCGACATCGACCGGGCGATCCACGACTTCTGCCGTGCCGTCTACGGCGATGCCGCCGGTGCCAAACTCGAGGAGTATGTCCACCTCGCGATGGACGCCTGCGAGGCTTCTCCCCTCGGCCTCTATATGAATCCCGATGCCGCGTATCTCACCGAGGACTTCATCCACGGTGCCGAGCAGCTCTTCCTTGAGGCTCTGCGCCTTGCCGAGAACGAGACCTGCAAGCGGCGCGTCGAGAGGGAATACCTCTCGATCCGCTTCCTCCGCCTCGCCCGCACGCCTCTCGATGCCCCCGGCCGCGATGCCGCCATCGACGCCTTCTTCGACGATGTCCGCTCGCATGGCATCACCGAGATCAGAGAGCGCCGCTCCCTCTCCGCCGCGCGCGATATTATGAAAAGTAGCCTTTACATGGAAGGCAACGGCGGCGAGGTCCTCTACTACATCATGATGTAAAAGAAAAGGGAATGCCGATGGCATTGCCTTTTTCTTGGCAAACGAAAACCACGCGCAAGGAGCGTAGTGGGGGAGAGGTTTACCGATGAGGAGAAAAATTCGCCTCCCCCTGCGGGGGAGGTGGCGGCGCAGCCGACGGAGAGGGCTTAGCCTCCCTCCACGAGGGAGGTGGCGGCGCAGCCGGCAGAAGGAGACCGCGGCATCCACCTTCACAAAGATGCCATGTCCGTCTCCTCTGCTAACCCTAGCCTCCCCTGTGTAAGGGCATGCGAAATTTCAAAAAACAACCGCAAGAGCAGATTTTCGTTAGTTGAGTTTCTACGGACTATTATAGAATATTTTATTTAGGTTGACAATATCCTAAAATTTGTGTATAATAATAGTGCGATCAAAAAAGGAGGTATGGATATGAACTTGAATACCAACCAGATTGTTTCGATCTCCGAGGCAAATCAAAATTTTTCGCGCGTGGCGAGAATGACCGACAAGCACGGCGAGCTGTATATTTTCAAGAACAACAAGCCAAATATAAATTGGTGGATATTGAGCACGATACCACGATCGAAATGACCGACGATGAGAAGATCGACTTTGTGGCGGCGCGAATCCTGAAGCTCTATCGCCCCGCGTTCGAGGAGCTTGCGAAATGATCAAGTTTAGTCAGGAAAAGGTGCTTTTATTGCACAAGCTCATTACCGAGGAAACAGGCGGAGATCCAAACGTGCGCGATATCGCCCTCCTTAACAGCGCACTCGAATCGGCTTTCGCTACCTTTGACGGAAAAGAACTGTATCCCACAAAGCAAGAAAAGGGAGCAAGACTTGGCTTTGCCTTGATCTCAAATCATGCATTTGTTGACGGAAACAAGCGAATTGGAATGTATGTTCTTCTCACGTTCCTTGAAACCAACGGCATCAAGCTCCGTCCCACCAATGCCGAAGTTGCCCGTGTCGGCCTTGCTATCGCGGCAGGGGAGATGAAATACGAAGAGCTTCTTGATTGGATTTTGGAGAATGAGGCGTGAATACAAAAGAAAAGGCAATGCCATCGGCATTGCCTTTTTTTACCCCGCCCGCCCCTCCCGTTCGGCGGCCGCCAGCATATTCTCAATAAAGATCCCGTACCCCGCCGTCGGGTCGTTGATCATTACGTGCGTCACAGCACCGATAAGATGCCCGTCCTGGATGATCGGCGAGCCGCTCACGAGTGTGGTCAATAAAGGACAACAAAATTCATAAAAAAATCTTTTTTAGTTGTATCATTTTTTCTTCACTTGGCACAGAAAAAGTTTGAGCCATCTTTCCAAGGGCCGCATATTTATGCTCGCCCATGTCGTGATAAGGAAGTAACTCGACCTTTTCGGGACATCCGTATGAGGAAAGAAATGCTTTGATGGTCAGCAACTCCTCTTCATTGTCAGTAACATCGGGAATGATCGGTATTCGTATCCATATGGCTTTTCCCGATTGCAAAAGTCTTTTGAGGTTCGAGAGAATTAACTCGTTTGAAGTCCCCGTATATTTCTTGTGTTTTTCACTATCATAACATTTTATATCGTAGAGAAACAGATCTGTGTAGGGGAGTATTCTTTCAAAGCACACAAAGGGCACGTTCCCCGCCGTATCTACGGCAGTGTGTATCCCGTTCCTCTTGCATTCCTTAAGGATCGCTTCAAGAAAATCTATTTGGAGCAAGCACTCGCCGCCCGAAAAGGTCACACCGCCGCCTGAGGTTTTGTAGAATGTTTTATCCTTTAGTATTTCCCTCAAAACCTCGTCAACCGTGTAGTCTTTGCCACATATCTCTCTTGCGTCGTTTGGACAATAAAACGTACATTTACCGCAAAGCTCACATGATTCCAGACTGTTGGGACATTTTTCTTTGCATTTCCCGCAATTTCCACATTTGTTTTTGTAAAACATCATTTCGGGCTTCGCGCTTTGACTTTCAGGATTGTGACACCAAGTGCAATGCAGATTACAACCCTTGAAAAACACAGTAGTTCGTATCCCGGGACCGTCCACAAAGGAATTCCTCTGTATATCAAATAGATTCGCAGTCGTATTACTCATAAAAATTCCTTGTGATGACCTCGTTCTGCCACTCTCTCGACAGGCTTGTGAATTTTGCGGAAAAGCCCGTAACGCGAACGATCAGATCGGGGTATTTCTCAGGGTGCTTTTGCGCATCCAAAAGCTCCTCCCTTGACGTGCAGTTGAGCTGGAGCGCCTGCATTGCGGTGCCGGCACACGCGCGCAGAAATGCCACACATCTGTCAAGCGGGATCTTGGGGGGCAGAATGATGTTGACCACCGAATTTCCCGCCATCGTGGAGGGATCAAGGCAGGCAAGACTGTTGATCACGTCGTTGACGCAGGGGATGCGCTTGAGGCGGGACGGCGTGAGCCCCTGTGCGAAATATTCTCCGTTTTTTCGCCCGTCTGGGGTTGCCAGCGTTGCCTCTCCCCAGAAGCGGATCTCGGTGTAGGTAAGATGTCCCATATGCACCTTGCCGCCATAGGTTCCCACCTTTTTTTGGAAGATGGCAAAAAGATCGTTGTTCAGGCGGTTGGCAAGCGCACAGGAATCCTCCTCGCCATCCCCCCAGCCGTGACAGCGAACCGCCTGAAGGCGCATTTCCTCATGCCCCTCCCAATTTGCGCGGACGGCGGTGAGATAGTCAAAGAGCGTGTATTTTTTCTCGTCAAACACCAAGGTCTTGATCGCCATAAGCGAATCGACGATATTGGGAAGCCCGAACAGGAGCTGATAATCGTCCTGATAGCGCGCCCCGCCCATCGTAAAATCAGCACGGTTTCGGATGCAATCCTCAAGGGTGGAGGAGAAGATGGGGAATACGCTGACCTTGCTGAAGATCTGACCGCCGCGGCGCGTTTTGTCAAGCTTGGCATCCAGCACAAGCTCACAGTTGCGCAGGGTTTTGCGGTAAAGCTCCTCAAAATCCTCGTCCCCCTCGATCATCTCGAAATCGATCTCCACCAATTTGGCCTTTTCCCGCAGGCCGTGGATCGAGAATTCAAAGGGCTTGAGCAGATTGAGATAGCTGCCGTGGTCGAACTTTTCCTGATTGGTGGCCATTCCCCAGCACCCTGCAACGTAATAATCTCTCGCTTCCTCAAGAGGTCTGCCCGAGCGCAGGATCGCGGGGACGGTGGCATCGTCATTCTGGATAAGGACGGTGGTCGTTCCCGCCACGATCGCGCGGCAAAGCTCTTCAAGATAGGCATCGGGGGAATTTTTTGAGTAACGGCACTTGATCTTCGGGAAAATGATCCTTTCTTCTCTTGTTGCTCTCAAAAAAGCCAGCGTCAGCTCGTTGCAAAGCGGCTCGCCGTTATCGTCACAGCCCCCCAGCGTATAGGTATTTTCAAGCTCGTGATCGGCATACCCTGCCATGATCATGTCATGGTCGTAATGGCAGTCCCAGATCAAGAGGAAGCGGCAGATCAGCGCGTACGCCTCCTCTTGCGTCAGGCGGCCGCACGCGAGGTCGGCGCGGTAAAAGGAGATCAGATCCTTATCAAGGCGGCCGAAGGTGTTGGGGCCCACCCCCTCCAAAGAGCCCATGGCGGTGCGCAGGAAGGCAAGCGAGGCCAATGTCTCGTAAAACGTTTGCGGGGCTTCCCACGGGATGCGCCTTGCGGTGCTGGCAATAAGGGCAAGATTTTTACGGCAATCCGCATCGCTCTCGGTTTCAAGGATGCGCTCCGCCTTTGCGGCAAATTTCTCTGCCATTTTGCGCAAAACCGTCATGCCGTGGCAGACCGAGCGCAAAAATTCCGCTTCTCCCTCATTTTTCGCATTGGCAAGCTCTGCCTTTGCCAGCTCGTAGATCCCCTTTGCACCGATTTCCAAAAACGGGCGGGAATTGAAATTGAAATGCTGGTTGATGTCGTTATACGGGCCGCAGATCAGGTACAGCTTTTCCTCCTTTTGCACCTGCGTGATGCGATGCAGCTCGGGATCCTGGTCTTTAAAAAGATGCTGGTTGCGCGCATATACCCACGCGTTCGCCTGATGAAAGTTGTGCCCCTTTGCACGAAATGCGCCGTCGGAGAGGGACGTAAGAACACCCGTTTCAAAAAAATACGGACAGTGGCGAAAAATAACGGGCTCAAACTCCTCGCAGATGACGTCGTATTGCAGGCACTTTTGAGAAGCGACGCTCATGCCCTCAAAAAACCGTGCATCCATCTTCGGGAAGCACTTTTGGGCAAAGGCGCGAGCGCGTTCGGCATCTCCTTGCAAATAAAAGTCGTACAGCTCCTTCCGCAGCTGAGTTTCGTTCATAAAGCTCCCTGCCTTTCCTTTCATTTTGTTTTATTATAGGCCGTATCCCCCGTGATTGCAATGCAGAATAATGAGATTTTGTAAAAAACGGAAATATTTTTTGCGCCCTGCATTTACAACGGAGCAAAAATGTGGTAAAATCAAATCGGAAAACGAGGTGAGCTTGCTTTGGAATTGAACAACATTCGGATCAAAGACGTCATAAGCGTTATTAAATACCGCTCCACCATTGCGGAATGGACCAATTCAAACCGAAAGAATCATATTATCGGCATCAAGATCTTTGGCAGCGCTTTGCACATTATGGAGAAAAAAAGCTTCGTCATGAACGAAGGGTGCGTCTACTTTCTGAACCAAAAAGACGATTACAGAGTCAGCACGTATGAGCCGGGAGAAGCTCTCTCGATCCATTTCACCACCGATGAAGAGATCGAAACCGAAAGCTTTTGCCTCCCGATCGCAAACGTATCCGAGGCAATATCGTTGTTAAACAAGGCCGGGGCCTTCAAGGCGGTGGGGAATGAATTAAAGCTTTTTTCGACCGTTTACGATTTTTGCGCCATCCTTGAAACGGCACATACAAAGCAATATTTCCATCAGGATCCGAGATTGATCGAGGCAAAAAAGCATATTGATCTCAACTTCACAAGAGATGACTGTCTTTTAGAAGCCGTTGCAAAAAGCGGGCTGGGTGAACGAAGGTTCCGGGATCTGTATAAGCAATCCTTTGGCATAACGCCGAGCAAATATATCACGGCAAAAAAGATAGAGCAAGCAAAGGATCTGCTCTCCGCAGGAGGAATTTCGGTAACCGAGATCGCCGAGCTTTGCCATTTTTCGGACATTTATTATTTCAGCAAGCAGTTTAAGGAATACGTTGGCATCACCCCTACCCAATTTATCAAGAAATGCAAGTCCGCAAAATAAAAAATCCTCTGACAAAAGCAATCGTCCTTATACCAACTCACCCGCGCGGTGCGTTTGCATAAGGACGATTTTTATTGATCTACGAACCGTCAGGGACGCCGGTTCCTACAATTTTATGGTTACGCCGCCTTTGGCATCGGCATCTGTGCCGCATTTAACATATTCTCAATAAAGATCCCGTACCCCGCCGTCGGGTCGTTGATCATTACGTGTGTCACAGCACCGATAAGATGCCCGTCCTGGATGATCGGGCTGCCCGACATCCCCTGCACGATCCCGCCCGTCACCGAAAGGAGCGCGGGGTCGGTCACGCGGATGGTGAAGCATTTGGTGTCGGCCTTAGGGGCACGCAGCTCGGTGATCTCGATGCGATAGGAGCGGCATTCGCCATCCCTTAGTGTGCAGAGGATCTCGGCATCCCCCACATGCACCGAGGAGGAAAGGCCGATCGGGATCGGCTCGTGTAGCCCCTCGGTATCGCCGAGGACGCCAAACACGCCGCATTCGGTATTCGAGAGCAGGGTACCGCGCTTGTCTTCGCCGAGGCGGCCGCGCAGCTCACCGGGGTCGCCCGGAGTGCCGGGGACCACCCCCGAGAGCTTGACATCACTCACGATGCCGCGCTCAACAGGGAGAAGGACGGGCGCCTCGGCGCCGTAGATCCCATGGCCGAGCCCACCGAAGGCGCCCGTGCGCGGATCGATAAAGGTCATGGTCCCGATGCCTGCCGCCTGATCCTTGACTAAGATCCCTGCGCGGTACGCACCTGCCGAGGCCGAATAACGAGGCACGAGCCGCAGGGTGCGCGAGCGCCCCTCGCGGAGCACCGTAAGCGTGATCGCCCTCCCCTCCGAGGCCGCGATCGCCGCCGCGAGCGCCGCGGCATCACGGATCTCCTTGCCGCCGACGGCGGTGATGAGACCCCCCGGCAAAAGCCCCGCCTCGCGGGCGGGGCACGCCTCGTTGCCGCCTTCATCGGCAACCTTCGTAAGCGAGGTGACCATCGCTCCCCCAAGGAAGACGCGGATGCCGAACACATCACCGCCGGGGCAGAGCGAGAGCGCCTCAAAGGTCGTGACCTCGACCTCCTTGAGAGGGAGGACACCGAAAAGGCGCGCCGTGGCGCTGGCCCTTGTCGCATGCGCCCCAAGGGGAGTCTCCTCCTCGATATCAAGCGAGATGTGCCGCCCAAGGCAGGGGGTCTCGCCGCGCAGGACCGAGAGCGAATCGGGAATACTGAAGTCTGCCGCTCCCGCCACTCCCGCGATAAGTATCAGCGCGAGGAGAAGGAGGAGCGAGACACCGGAAAAAAATTGTTGGAATCGTTTCATTCTGTGTGCCGCCTTTCATGCTTTCCCTTTTAATTTGTACGCGGCACAGGGCGTTTATGTGCGCCCACACTTCAAAATAAAGTGGCAGAATTGCCAAAGGCAGCTCTGCCACAAATGCTCAGAAAAAATACATGCGAGGGAGGAAAAAGGCGCGATACAGAGAGGGATCGGACGGCGCGGCCATGCTCCCACGGTCGGGGATCCTCGTCGGGATCGTGAAGTCGATCGCCGCCTCATCCCCGGGGCGAAGTGCGATCGAAAAGCCGGCGGCCGCCGCTAAGGCGTGCATGATCTCGGTCTCGCGTTCCGAGAGGTGGAAGACGGCGGCGACCTCCTCGGGCGAGGTGGCCGCGGAGGGCGCCGTGACACAAAGCGAGATCTCCTCAAGATCCCCCTCGGCCGACAGCGTGCAGGGCACAAGGGCGGCATCCGCCGCGCGGAGCACGGCACCCACACAGAAGAAGAGGCAATGCGCGGTGATCGCCACCGTGCCGCCATTCCTCGGAATGGCGTGCTCCCTGACCGTGACGCGCGGATACTCGGCGGCATAGTCGGAAAGGAGCTCATAAAGGCTCGGGAAATACTGCGCGGTGTGGCGCAGTCGCGTGCGCTCGGCAGGGGCGCACACATCGTCGAGGATCTCCTCGATCGGCAGGGCGGAAAGATAATCGCGCATCTCGGGAGTGAAGACATTGCCGGCCGCCACAAAGAGAGGCCCCTTTGCCAAGCTGTCACCGGGGAGTGCGCGCCGGGGTGTAGGCTCCTGCGCGGCCTCACGGCTGTAAAAATAAGGAACTTTTGTCATGGTTTGTTCAAAATTTCAGTAGGAGTCAGGGTAGTGTAGATATCTTCGTAAACAATACTTTCCATGAAGGCGTCGGCAATGCGGTCGATCTCGCCGTACATCACGTCGCCGAGGTAGACACGGGTGAGCTCGTCATAGCGGCTCCCAAGGTGCGAGGGGACCTTCTCCATCCGCCGTGCGACGAAAAGCCCCTCCGAGCCGAGGTCGATCACCTCGCTGACACCGCCGACGGGCAGTGCGTACACCGCCTCGAGCAGGGGAGCGTAGTAGGCCGCATCGAGCGTATAGCGGCCAAGGTAGAAGTCGGTGGTCGGCTCAAGCGAATATTGGAGCGCCTTGTAGGGGTCGGCGCCGGCGAGCTTCTGCTTGGCCGAGGCCATCAGCGAAAGGTTCTCCCCACGGTCAAGCCCGCTCGAGTTCTCAAAGCGGCTGACCCACAGAAGGCGGATGCAGTCCTCGCTCTCAAGGAAGGCGCGCACATCGGCCTCGGTGTAGGGGTGACCCTGCTTATAGTATGCCGCGAGGGCATCCTCGCAGGCCGCGTAGCGCACCATCAGGCGGTTGACCGCGTCGTTCATATGAAATTCGCGCTCAAGATACGCAAGATAGTCGCGATAGGAGTCAAAGCCGCGGATCTCGTAGCCGCCGAAGGTGCCGCCGTCAACGCTGGTCTTGATGTTTTCATCGACCGTCGTCATGATCTCCTCGCTCTCGGTGTCGATCCCCTTCTCGGTGCAGAGCGAAAGGAGGGCGTAGATCTCGGCAATATCGCGGATCGCCGCCGCCTTCACGGCAAAGAAGCGCGCCTCGCCCTCTTCGCCCGTGAAGTAGGTATCGGAGTAGCCGGGCGTATTCCGGCATTGGCTGTAAAAGAAGGCCCTGAGCACCTCGAAATTGACGGTATGCTCCCCAAAGCGGAGGACGGGGGTCGCCTCCTTCTCGCTCGATTCCACGGGGTCATAGTATCCGTCACCGCACCCCGTCAGCAGGGAAAGCGACAAAAGGAATGTCAAAATCAGCGCCACAAGACGTCGCAAGCTCTTTTTCATACAATGCATCCTTATCTTCAGTATTCGCGCACGCGCACACATATATCCAAATTACAGTATAGCATACGTTTGTTAATTTTATATGAATAAAACCGAAGGAAGTCGCAAAGGGCGCCGTGATTTTCCTTGCAAAGCGTGCCGGAATGTGCTATACTGAAGAAAACCTATGGAAAGTGAGAGATAAGGATGGAAGACTTCCGCAACGAGGAGATCTATACCGTATCGCTGGCCGAGGCCATCAAGGAGCTCGGGCTTTTGCCCGTCCTTTTGCCGACCCCTGCCGAGGAGGTACAGCTTTCGGTGCCGCGCATCAACCGCCCGGGCCTCCAGCTGACCTTCTTTTACGATTATTATGAGGCCGAGCGCGTGCAGATCTTCGGCAAGACCGAGATGCACTATCTCGAGTGCATGGAGGAGGAGCTCCGCAAAAAGAGCCTTGAGGCCTTTTTTGCGACAAAGCCCGTGGCCACGGTCGTGACCTCGGGGCTCTCGCTCACCGAGGCCGACCTTGCCATTGCCGAGAGGCACGGCGTTCCCGTCCTTTCGACCGAGGAGCGGACGAGCGAGTTTATGGCGGCGCTCATCGCCTTCTTGAACCTGCGCCTTGCCCCGCGCATGACGCGCCACGGCGTTCTCGTCGAGGTCTATGGCGAGGGCGTGCTTCTGCTTGGTGACAGCGGTGTCGGTAAGAGCGAGACCGCCATTGAGCTTGTCAAGCGCGGCCACCGTCTCATTGCCGACGATGCCGTTGAGATCAAGCGCGTGTCGGCCAAGACCCTGGTCGGGCAGGCACCCGAGATCATCCGCCACTACGTGGAGCTGCGCGGCGTCGGTGTAGTGGACGTGCGGCGCCTCTTCGGTATGGGGGCTGTCAAGAATTCCGAGAAGATCGACCTTGTCGTCAACCTCGAGCCCTGGGTGCAGGGGAAGATGTACGACCGCCTCGGCATTGACGAGGAGCGCACCGAGATCCTCGGGATCTCGATCCCCTCGATCACGATCCCCGTCCGCCCCGGCCGCAACCTCTCGATCATCATTGAGGTCGCCGCCATGAACAACCGCCAGAAGAAGATGGGCTACAACACCGCCGCGGAATTCAATAAGCGGATCATGGAGTCGATCGGCATCCCCGAAAAATAAGGGGAGGCCTTATCGCCGCTCCCACCGTCGGGCGCGGCACCGTACGTTGACATATAGTTGACATAATGGAGAAGATATACGAAAATGAAAATGAATATGCTGGATAAACGCGTCCTTGGCTTATGGTACCTCCGGGCAGGCCTCGGTGCGGCGGCCCTTGCCGCTGCCGCCATCAGCACTCTGGTCATTCTTTGGGCGACGGGCGCCGACGGCCATGTCATCCTCGCCGTTTCGCTCGGTATGGGGATCCCCGTCCTTTTGGCGCTTTCTGCCATCCTGATTTTGCCCCTTTTGTGCTATAAAATGTACAGATGGGGGTACGATGAGCGGCGGATCATAGTAAAACGGGGCGTGATCTTCCGCGAAAGGGTGGTGATCCCCGTGTGCCAGATCCAGGATCTCCACAGGACGCAGGGGCCCTTCATGATGCTCCTGAGGCTCGGCGGTGTTACCATTTCCACCGCCGGCTCCAACTTCACGATCTCCACCCTCACGGAGGAGGAGGCCGATCGCCTGATCGATGCGCTGGAGGGGATGCTGGAGGCCAGAGTCGAGGAGCTGAAAAATGAAGAGATTTGATAAGGGATATATCTATGCGAGCCTTTTGACCGATCTTTTCTACTGTCTCCTCATCGTGTTTGCCCTCCTTAAGGATGTGTTCTTTGACGAGGAGGCCGATGCGGCGGTTCTTTTGGGGGCGCTTCTCCTTTCGGCCATTTTATTTCTTGTCCTCTATCTCTGCTTTTTGGGGTATCGGATCCTGTATTACAAGACCTCGGGCTACGAGCTTGCGGAAAAGGAGATCCGATGCCAACGGGGCGTGCTTTTCAGAAAGCGCTCGGTGCTCGATTACACCAGGGTGCACGCCATCAATAAAAAGCAAAATATCATCCAAAGGCTCTTTGGTATTGCCGTGCTGACCGTCGACAGCGGCTCTGCCAATACCGCCCACCGGGCGGAGATCACGATCATCGAAAAAGCAACGGTCGTCGATGCGCTCCTCGATGAATTGAATTCCCTGAAGGAGACCGGCCCAAGGGAGGCTTTCGCATCTTTTCGGGAGGAGGTGCTCCTCACCGACAAGGACAGCCTCTACCGCTTCACCTCGGGCAAGAAGCTGCTGTATACCCTCATCAATATGGCGTCCGCCGCCGGCGGCACCGCGTTTTTTGCCCTGGCGGCCGGCACCGTCCTCGGTGTATGCAAGGCCATGCTGAAGCTGGATGCCCTTGGCACATGGGGGCAGTATTTCCTCTACGCCGCCCTGATCACGGTGGGAGGTATGCTCCTCATTTCGCTGATCTCGCTCCTTGGGAGCATCCTCCATTCCTTCCTTGGGTATTATAATTTCACCATCAAGAAGCACGAGGGCAGCCTCCGGATCTCCTATGGGCTCCTCGAAAAGCACACGAATACCTTCCGCTACGACAGGATCAAGGCGGTCAAGATATCCCAGGGGCTTGTCCAACGGCTCCTCGGCTTTGCCTCCATTAAGCTGGAGGTCATCGGGTATATGAGTCAGAGCGGTGACGATAACGGCAACGCCGACCTTGGCGTGCTCGTGCCCTTTTGCAAATACGAGGAGATCGGACCGATACTCGAGGCGGTGCTGCCCGAGTATGCTCCGAGCGAGAAGCAAACGTCATCGGTCGCCTTTTTCCCGTTCTTGTCGTGGTTCCTCCTCTTCTTTTGCGGGATTACCGGCATCACCCTTGCGGGAGCTGTGGCGGTCATGGCGGTGCTGAGCGCGCCCCCACGGGCGATCGCGGCGGTGGTGCTTGCCACCCTTGGTGCCGCACTGACCGTGATCGCCATCAAGGCTCTCGGCGCCGTCCTTGGCTACCGCACCGCCGGCCTTGCCGTTTGCGGTGATAAGCTGACCGCATACAGCGGCGGCTTTACCAAAACCGTGACCGTGTTTTTTGCGCGACATCTGGTTGCCGTAGAGAGGGTGACCACCCCCCTCCGGGAAAAGCACGGGATCGCCGGTGTTGTGATGCACCTGAAGACCAACGAGGCCTCGAACGAGGTCAGGGTTCCGATCCAAAGGGATACGCTCTCCGAGGAGATCGCGGCTATGCTGACCGAGTGAGCCGCTCAGAGAAAATAAAGATCCACCCGTATGCGCAGTGCCCTTAAGGACACCGCGCAACGAAATAAATCCCTTGCGGGATTTGTGAAATGCACTTTGTGCGTGAAATTCGCTTTCAGCGAGTGAAATGCCTGCGGGCGTGAGGGGATGTATTTCATTTCACATTGAGCAGAGCGAGATATTTCACAATGTTCGACAGAACATTATTTCACATTTTGCGGAGCAAAATATTTCACTATATGCATTTGTGCCCTCAAAGGCAGTGCTTGTCAGGAAAAAAGGACGAAGAATTGCAAAAATTCTTCGTCCTTTTCCTGTTTTTGGGTGTTGTTCGATTTGTTGCTGCTCTATCGCAAGCACCGCTTTGCTTTGTTTTTATAGTTCAGATGCGGCTATAAACGGCCCGTAGGGGCAAGTCGGAGGCCAAGCGGTCTTAGGAAGACAATACTCAGGACCAACTCCTTGGCTCACAGAACGACATGGCTACGATCCGACTTGTTGTTCGATTTGTTGCTGCTCTATCGCAAGCACCGCTTTGCTTTGTTTTTATAGTTCAGATGCGGCTATAAACGGCCCGTAGGGGC
>JAZSGE010000015.1:0-9150 GCA_045532575.1 Eubacteriales bacterium
TTTTAGCCCACGAGGTTATGCCTGCGAGTACCAGTTGTAGTGGTAAGCAAATGTCCCCTCTACCGCCATTTTCGCGGCTTCCGCAGGATCGCCGAGGCAATCAATGGGAAGGGTCGTGGAGCCCGTCGTTGGGGCGGCATACCAGTTCTCGGGCTGCCGGAAGACGAGCGAGGAAAGGGACGTGCAACGAGTGAAGCAGCCGTTATCGATCGTCACTACGCTCGCGGGAATCACGAGCTCGGTGAGCGAGAAGCAATTGGCAAAGGCGTAGCTGCCGATCGCGGTGACGGTCTCGGGAAGAGTGATCGAAGCAAGGTCGGCAAGACCGTAAAAGGCGTTGGCGCCGATCGAGGTCACCTCCCCAAGGAAGGCGATCGAGACGATCTTCGGCGAGACGGCGGAATAGGAGGTGGAGTCGCCACGGACATAGAAGGCTCTCACGGGGATCTCGGTAACCGCCGCGCCAAAGGTGACACGGATGCCGTCCCCATCAATACCGGCGTTGCCAAAGACATCGCCCGTTACCTCAAACTGTGCGATCGCGTTGGTATTGTAATTCAGCTCGGTCAGCATGACCGTACCGTAGAACGCGCGGACGCCAATCTCCGTAAGGCTTTCGGGCAGCGTGAGCGCGGTGAGCGAGCGGCAGCCGGCAAAGGCAGACTCGCCGATCGAGGTGAGCCCCTCGGGAAGCGTAAGCTCCGAGAGAGCCCAAGAGGCCGCAAAGGCGAAGTCACCGATCTCGGTCAATCCCTCGCCGAGAACGGCAGAGGTCAGGGCGTTACAGTTCTGGAAGGCGTAGGCGCCGATCCTTGTCAATCCCGACGACGGGAAGGTGACCGTCACAAGGGCCGTGTCGCCCATAAAGGCATAATCGCCGATCTCGATCAGGGACTCAGGCAGCGCAACGCTACCGAGCGAGGTGCATCCCTCAAAGGCATTGCGCCCGATCGTCTCGAGGGTCGAGGGCAGCGTGATGCTCTCAAGAGCGGTGCAATTCTTGAAGGCCACCTCGCCAATCGTGCGGCACTCCGAGGTGATCACAACCGTCTTGAGCATGGTGCTGTTCTGGAAGGCGTAATCAGCAATGGCGGTATCCTTCGTCACGGTGACCGAGGTCAGGGAGGGCGGCAGATACTTCTGACTACCACCCTGCATCACCGTGGTCCCCTCGGAGCTGTAGCCCACGGTGAAAAGATGCCCAAGACATCCCGTGGAGCCGACGCCCTCCTCGGTCTCACCGACGAAGGGGGTGGTCAAGGAGGTCACACCGACGCAGCCCTTGAAGGCACCCGCCCCAATGTATGTCACACTGTTGGGAATCACGAGGGTCGTAAGATTACGGCAAGCATAGAAGGCGTAGCTGTCGATCGCCCCGATCCCCTCCTTGAGGGTCAGCGAGGTAAGGGCGGAGCAGCCCGAGAAGGCGCTTTCGGCGATGCGTTCCACACCGCTGCCAACCGTCAGCGAGGTAAGAGACGAGCAACCGGAGAAGGCATCCTCGCCAATCGAGGTGCAGGTATCGGGAATCACAACCTCCTTGAGCGCCGTGCAGCGAGCAAAGGCTTCCTCGCCGATCGTGACAACAGCAGGGATCGAGAGGCTCTCAAGGCTTTGGCAACTGGCAAAGGCACTGTTGCCGATCGAGGTGGCGGCAGGCAGGCTCACCGAGGTAATGGCGGTGTAGAAGAAGGCGGAGCTGCCCACGGTCTCGACCGTAGCGGGGAGAGCGATCTCGGTCAGGTTCCAGCAATTCCCGAAGGCGGTCGCCCCAATGACCTTGACATCGCCGAGGATCGTAACCTTCTTGAGCGACGAGAGACTACTGGTGCTCAGCATAGCAAAGCACTTGGCGGGGATCTCGGTGATTCCGCGCCCAAGCGTCACGTTGGAAAGAGAGACGCAGTCGGCAAAGGCGCCCTCGCCGATCGAGGTGACGCCGTCGCCAAGAACAAGAGTTGTAAGCGTCTTATGATTGCTAAAGGCGTTCTGGGCGATCGCACCACCCGTGACAGTCACCTTAAGGCCGGCGGTCGCGCCGAAGTGAGTGCTGAAATATCCGGGCTCGGTGCGCGAAAGACCGATGAAGGGAGTCTCGACCTCGGTAAGACTGCAGCCGGAGAAGGCGAATTTCCCGATCGAGGTAACACTCTCGGGGATCACAAGGGTCGTAAGGTTCGCACAGTTGCGGAAGGCCTCCTCACCAATGGTCTCGAGCCCCTCGGGCAAGGCAAGCGAGGCGATGCCGATGCCGTAGAAGGCCCTTGTGCCGATGGTACGGAGCTCGCTCCCCTCGGCAAAGGTGAGGGATGCAATGTTGGCCGTCATATTGCCGGCAAGGTTCGCGGGGATCTCACGGACACCGGCTCCCACCGTGAAGGCGATCCCGGCACCCGAAGTGCCGGCGTTCCCGAAGACGTATTCGGTCGCCAGGAGGCCGGCAACGTTCACGGCGTTATAGTACACGCTTTCAAGAGCATAGCAATAGCGGAAAGCGTACTTCCCGATCGAGGTCACGGTCGAGGGAACGGTCACCGAGGTGATCGCTCGGCAATCCACAAAGAGCGAGGCGGGGATCGCGGTCATCCCCTCGGGGAGAACGATAGCGCCGCTCATCGACTGGCACCCGCCAAAGGCGTTTTCGCCGATGGCCGAAAGCTGCTTTGAAAATACCGGTGCGGTCTTGGCGCTCTTACAGCCGGAGAAGGCGCTTTTCCCGATCGAGGTGACCGACGAGAGGTCGGGAAGCTCCTCGAGCGCCGAGCAGGTCTGGAAGGCATAGTCGCCGACCGCGGTCAGAGTGCCGAGGACGGAAATCGTCGTAAGGCCCGTGCAGGAGGAGAAGCAAGCGAGAGGGATCACCGTGAAGCCCTCGTGAAGGACGAGGCTCTCGATGCCGCCGTTCTTGAAGAAGGCACCGGCGGAGAGCTCCGTAATCCCCTCGCCGAGGATGACCGTCCTGAGGGTAGCAATTCCCGAGAAGACGCCGGTAGCAAGCTTGCCGCCCTTAACGGTGACCGTCTCAAGCGATGCGGGAATCTTGTAATAGCTCGAGCTATCGCCCGTGCCGGAGGAGGTGATCGAGGAATACTGCGTTGTACTGCCGCTGCCCGAGCCTTGCGTGAAGAGGGCGCCGAAGAGAACGGGATCCGAGGGCGAGCGACCGATAAAGGGCAGGGTCAGAGTTTTAAGGCCCGTGCATTCGCCAAGGAACGCCACCCCCAGCGAGGTGACACCGTCGGGAACCGTCAACTCGGTGAGCGAAGTGCAGCCCGAGAAGGCCTGCTGCCCGATCGATACGAGCGAGGTGGGGAGCGTCAGCGAGGCGAGCGCTTGGCAAGAGGCAAAGCCGGAGTCGCCGATCGAGGTGAGCCCCTCGGGCAGGGTGACCGAGGTAAGGCCTGTGCAGCCCGAGAAGGCCGCGCCGCCGATCACGGTGACACCGTCCATAAGGACAACCTCCTCGAGCATCGTGCACTTTGAGAAGGCACCGTAGGGGAGGCTGCCCGAAAGCACGGTCACCGTTTTAAGGCTCTCGGGGAGATAATAGCTCGTGGTCCAGTTGACGTTATACAGCTGCTTGACAGTGATGGCCCCGTCAAAGGTCTTCGGCGAGGTCAGGCTCATATCGGTGAAGAGCGCACCGAGGGGAGCGTACTTGTCGGCCTTGGCGTAATCCTTGGTCGGGCCGACGAAGGGCAGAACGAGGGTTTCAAGAGCCGAGCATCCGTAAAGAGCGCCGGTCTCGATCTCGGTGACAGTCGTGGGAATCTCGAGGGTCTTCAGCGAGGTGCAGCCCCCGAAGGCGTACTTCGAGATCTTCTGGACCGAGCCAAGAGAAATATCGGTCAGCGAGGCGCAGCCGGCAAAGGCGTACTTAGGAAGAACCGTGATGCCCGTAGGGAGGGTGATCGAGGTAAGGCCGGCACCGTCGAAGATAGAATCGCCGAGTGTGGTGATCTTCGCGGGGATGGCCAGGGTCTTCAACGAGGTACACCCCGCGAAGGTCTTGGAGGCCAGCTCGGTCAGAGCATCCGAGAGGGTGACCGAGGCAAGGGCGGTACAGCCGCGGAAGGCCTCGCTACCGATCGAGGTCACGCCGGAGGGGATGACGATCGACGTGATCGCGGTATTCCGGAAGGCTTGAGCGCCGAGCGAGGTAAGGCCCTTGGGAAGCGTGATGGCTGTGAGCGAGGTACAGCCGTCAAAGGCCTGATAGCCGATCGAGATCACGGAATCCGGGAGGGTGACGCTCACAAGCTTTGCCGAATTCCAGAAGGCATAGTCGGGGATTTCGGCGATCGGGCCGAGGATCGCGACCGCTTCAAGGCTCTTGCAATCGCGGAAGCTGTATTTACCGATCGAGGTCACTCCGGCACCGAGAGTGACGTGCTTGAGGGTCTCGTTCTTCCAGAATTGGCTGTCAACGATCGTGCCGCGAAGGACGGTCAGCTCCTCGAGGACCGAGCCCGTGACAAGCGACACAACGCTTGAAAGGCTGACCCCCGTGGGCAGAGGAAGCGAGAGGGTCTTGAGCGAGGTGCACTCGGACATCGCCCCGGAGCCGATCGACTCGACGGTCGCGGGGATCGTGAGGGAGGTCACCGCGATGCCGCGGAGGGCATGTGCACCGATCTCGCGGAGGACGCTACCGTCCGCAAAGGTCAGCGACACGACCTTAGGCATCTGTTCCTGCTTGACTCTGTTGTAGAAGAGATACGCCGGCAAACGCTCAACCAGAGGGCCGACCGCAACCCGGACATCCTGCCTTTGTCCGTCACGCACGCCGACGCCATAGAAGACGGGGTTAGAATTGGAGGACGAGGCGAAATCGGCGAGAGAGCGGCTGTTGAGATTGATCTCCGTGAGCGACGAGCAGCCTGCAAATGCGGCCTCGCCGAGCGAGGTCAGGCTCACAGGGAGCGTCACCGAGGTGATGGCACGGCAATTCGCAAAGGCACCGTTACCGATCGTCTCAAGTCCCTCGGGGAGGGTCACCGTAACCAAAAGCTCACAGCTCGAGAAGGCGTTGCTGCCGATCGAGGTGACGGTTGCGGGGAGCGTGAAGCCGGTGAGCTTTTTGCAGTTATAGAAGGCCATATTCCCGATCGAGGTAACATCCCCGAGGAGGGTGACCGAGGTGAGAGAGGCGCACTCGTAGAAGAGCGAGCCGGAGAGCGCTGTGATCCCCGCAGGGAGGGTCACCGCCGTCAGAGAAGTGCTGCTGAGGGCGCCGGCGCCGAGCGAGGTCAGGGTCGCGGGGAGCTTGAGCGAGGTCAGCCCTGCGCAGTAACGGAAGGCGTTCTGACCGATCGCGGTAATATCGTCGGCGTACGAGACCGTCACAAGAGTTTCACACTCATAGAAGGCGTAATCGGGGATTACCTTCACACCGACGGGAATCACGATCTCGGTAAGGCCGGTGCACCCCGAGAAGGCGTACTTACCGAGCTCGGTGAGGTCGGCAGGGAGAGTGATCTCCGTAAGGCCCTTGCACCCCGAGAAGGCGCAGGAGCCGATCGTGCCGCCCGTCACGGTGACCGAGGTAAGGCCGGCCGGGAAATAGTAGGTCATGGTGCTCGAGCTTGTCGCCGAGGACTTCTGCACCACTTGAACGCCGCCCTCATAGGAGGCCGAGCCTAAGAGAGAGCCGAAGAGGAGCGAGGAGTTTTTGTTGGTCGGGGTCTGAGTGACGCCGACGAAGGGCACCGTCAAGCTCTTGAGCGAAGCACAGCCCGAGAGAGCGCCGAGGCCAAGCACGGTCACGCCCGAGGGGATCTCCATCTCTTCGAACAGGACACAATTCTTAAAAGCGTACTCGCGGATCTCGGTAAGGCCCGCAGGGAGAGCGATCTCCTTGAGCGACGAGCAGCCCGAGAAGGCGTAGTCGGAAATGAGGGTAACGCCCGAGGGGAAGGTGACGGACTCGAGCGACGCGCAGCCTTCAAAAATGCGCGACGAGAGGGCGGTGAAGCTGCCGTCGAGTGAGACCTCCTTGAGCATCGTGCAGTTCTGGAAGGCGGCAGCATTGAGATATTCGGCATTCGTGAGCGTGACCGAGGTCAGGGTCGCGGGGATGTAGTAGGTAGCGGTCGAGGTGCCGTTTTTCTGGCTGACCGATACACCGCCCGTGTAGAAGTCATCGCCAAAGATATAACCGAGAGTCTTGCCAAGGAAGGGGAGCGTCAGGCTTTCGAGCGAGGAGCATCCGCCGAAGGCCGCGTTGGTGATGCTTTCGACCGTCGAGGGAAGGGCGAGCGACGTCAGCGAGGCACAATGACCGAAGGCGGCGCCGCCGATTTTTTCCAGCTTGCTGCCAAGGTGGATCTCCTTCATATTCGAGCAGGAATAGAAGGCGTTATTCTCGATCGTCTTGACGCTGTCGGGAAGCGCGACCGAGAGGATGCTGTCGCGGTCACGAAAGGCCTCGGCACCGATGGTCACCACGGGGGAGCCAAAGAGGGAGGCAGGGACCACGACGTGATTCTCCGCTCCGCGATACTGCGTGATCTTGCAGCCGGTATCGACGGACTCAACGTCATAGGCTTCCTTTTCGGTCAGCCAATACGCGTACAGGTGAAGGGTGGCCCCGTCCTCAAGATTCGCAAAGCGCGAGGCCTCGATCGTCAGGATGCGGTTGGTCGACTGCTGAGGAAGCGGATAGAAGCCGCCGAAGATGTAGCCGCTCTTCTCGGGAGCGAGGAGAAGGATCGTGCCGTCGGTCGAGGTGTAGGTCGTGGGGTTATCGACGGCCGTACCGCCCGCAAGGTCATAGACGATCGTATAGGTGTTCGGGCGCCATTCGGCATAGAGGCGGATGTCCTTGCACTGCGTAAGATCGACCGTCATCACGGGGTCATCCGAGAGGTCCTCGGCGTAGTGCCAGGCGACGAAGGTATAGCCCGCACGGGTGGCCGGCCGGAGGATGATGGGAGCGCCCTCAATATTGTATTCCTCCTTGTTCGGGTGGGCGTTGCCGCCGTTCAGAACATAGGTGATCAAATAGTCCGTGACCTGCCACTTGGCGTAGACCGTGATGTTCTGGAGGTGGGTGATATTGATCTCGGTGATGGGCTGGGTGAACTCGGGATCCGAGTACCAGCCCGTGAAGCTGTAGCCGCCCTTCGAGGGGGAGGAGAGGGTGACGTTACCCGTCTCGACGTCGAAGGTGATGGGGTTCTCGTTCGTGGCATTATCGCTGTTGTCACCAAGATCATACCGGATCTCAAACTTCACAAGCTCCCAATTCGCGTAGATCGTGATGTTCTCAAGGATCGTGACATTGATGACCGTGATGGGCTGCGTTCTGGCGGCATCGGCGTACCAGCCCTTGAAATTATAGCCGGGACGGGTGGGGATCACGCTGTCAAGAAGGACATTCTCCTCCTCAATGGTGAAGGAAAGGCGCGTGCCGTCGGGGGTCGTGCCGCCGGTACCGAGCTCATAGGTGATCTCGTAGACGGTGGCCTTCCACGAGGCGACGAGGGTAATATCGCGGTAGAGAGTGACATTGATCTCGGTGACGAGCTCACCGTCCAGCATCCAGCCCGAGAAGTCATAGCCCGGGCGGATGGCATCGCCGAGCGTGACATTGCCGGTGTCGGCATCGAAGGTATCGGGGTTCAGCGTGACATTTTCGCCGCCGCCGAGCTCGTAGGAGACCTTGTATTTGACAACGCTCCAATCGGCGTAGATCGTGATGTCCTCAAGGATCGTAACGTTGATGACGGTGATCGCCTCGGTGCACGCCTCATCGCGGTACCAGCCCGAGAAGGTGTAGCCGGGACGGGTGGGGATTACGCTATCGAGAAGGACATTTCCCTCCTCGACGGTGAAGGAAAGGCGCGTGCCGTCGGGATTCGTGCCGCCATCCAGCTCATAACTGATCTTGTAGACGGTGGCCTTCCACGAGGCGACGAGGGTAATATCGCGGTAGAGGGTGACATTGATCTCGGTGACGGGCTCACCGTCCAGCAGCCAGCCCGAGAAGTCGTAGCCCGGGCGGATGGCATCGCCGAGCGTGACGTTGCCCGTCTCGGCATCGAAGGTCGCGGGGTTTGCCGTGACATTCTCACCGCCGCCGAGCTCGTAGGTGACATCATAATAGATGACATTCCAGGTGGCGACGAGGGTGATATCGCGGTAGAGGGTGATGTCGATCACGGTGATGGGCTCACCGTCAAGCGTCCAGCCCGCGAAGGCAAAGCCCGGGCGGGTGGCATCGCCGAGGGTGACGTTCCCCGTCACGGCATCGAAGGTTGCGGGGTTTGCCGTGATATTCTCACCGCCCTCGCCGAGCTCATAGGTGATGTCGTACAGAATGACCTCCCAGGTCGCTTTGAGGGTAATATCACGGTAGAGGTCGATCGCGACCTCGGTGACGGGTGTCCCGTCAAGCGTCCAGCCCGTGAAGGCAAAGCCCGGACGGGTGGCATCGCCAAGGATCACGTTGCCGGTCTCGGCATCGTAGGTGGGGGGATTGACGGTGGCGTTCGCGCCGCCGCCGAGCTCATAGGTAATATCGTAGAGAATGACCTCCCAGGTGGCGACGAGGGTGATGTCGCGGTAGAGGGTCACATGGATCTCGGTGACAGGCTCGCCGTCAAGCAGCCAGCCCGCGAAGGCATAGCCCGCACGCCCCGGCACCGCGAGGGTGACGTTGCCGGTGACGGCATCGAAGGTCGCGGGGTTTTGCGTCGCGTTCGCGCCGCCGCCGAGGTCATAGGTGATATCGTAGACGATGACCTCCCAGGTGGCAACGAGGGTGACGTCACGGTAGAGGGTGGCCGAGAGCGCCGTTACAGGCTCACCGTCAAGCAGCCAGCCCGAGAAGGCGTAGCCGGGACGGGTGGCCTCACCGAGGGTGACGTTACCGGTCGCGGCATCGAAGGTGGGAGGGTTGACGGTGGCGTTCACGCCGCCGCCAAGCTCGTATGTAATATCGTAAAGAATGACCTCCCAGGAGGCGACGAGGGTGACGTCACGGTAGAGGGTGACGTCGATCTCGGTGACAGGCTCGCCGTCAAGCAGCCAGCCGCGGAAGGCATAGCCCGGGCGGCTCGGGGTGGCGAGGGTGACGTTGCCTGTCACGATATCGAAGGTCGCGGGGTTCTCTGCGGCATTCTCACCGCCGCCGAGGTCGTAGGTCAC
>JAZSGE010000068.1:0-15806 GCA_045532575.1 Eubacteriales bacterium
TGATCCAATCCGAGGGAGTGTGCGCCTTCTTGGCGATCGTCTTACTCTCTCGCGAGATCTCGGCATCGCAGACCGCACAATAGACGACGGAATCGTACGAGCCGCTCGTCTCGCAGGTCGCATCGACTCTGTTTTCCGTGACGGCAGTCTCCGGCGTATGCGTTGCAAGCTTTGCCACGGTCTCGGTCTTCAGCACCGCCTCACACACGGTGCATTCCGTGTGCCGTGAGCCCGCCTCCTTACAGGTGGCCGCTTTATCGGTGATCCAGTCGGAGGGGATATGCTCCTTCCTGGCAATTTCCTTGCCCTCTCGTGAAAGCTCGAGGTCACAGACCGAGCAATAGACGACGGAATCGTACGAGCCGCTCGTCTCACAGGTCGGAGCGACCTCGTTTTCCCTGACCGCCGTCGCGGGCGTATGCGCACCCGTCGCACCGACGGTTACGGTCTCAAGCACCGTCTTGCACACGGTGCATTCCTTGTGCCGCGCTCCGGCCTCCTTACAGGTGGCCGCCTTGTCGGTGATCCAGTCCGAGGGCGAGTGACCGGTCGCCGCCATCGCCTCGGTCTCGGTTTCGCCGCAGTCGCAGGTGCGCACCTTGGCGCCCTCCTCGGTACACGTCGCCTCCCGTTCTACCGACCACTCGCCAAAGTGATGCTCGTGCTCATTGGATAAATACAGATTCAGAGCATCGCAGGAGACAAGCAAAAGACACACTGCGAGAAGCACAAGAAATACTATCTTCTTCATCATGGTGACCTCCAAGAATTTTAGAAAGGCACTGCGGCTCAAAGCCGCACGGTTTCTCCGAGCCTTACCGTCACGGTCTTCAGGGCGGATGCCGAGGTAATATCGGTGCCGTGACGGATACAGACCTCTCTTTGGGGTGGGACTGTAACCGATGGATTCGTCGGCGCTTACAAGACGCTGTCCTTGCGCCATTTTGTAAGTATAGATCTCGATGGATCAGTTGCCCCAGGAATAGAACTGGCGCACGCCGCGGTAATCGCTGTACCAATCAAAGACGAAGCGGCGTCCGTCGGCCGTCTCAAAGGTCGTGGGCTCCTGATGACCGAGCCAGTCGGCGGGGATAGCGCCAAGGCCGCCCTCCGAGGCGGTCTTGAAGATGCGGCGCATCCGCGCCATCTCCTCGCCCGTCAGGGTGCCCGGCGTGACCGAGGCGATCGTGACCGCGCCCGAGATCGCGGCGGCCTCGAGGAAATCAAGGTTGCGAGCGTGCGATACCTTGGCCGTAAAGGCGGCACAGTCGGGATCATGCGCGAAGAAGGTGCCGTTCTGCGGCAGACGGACAAGCGTTCCGACCCCGCAGGCGCGTGTCACCTCAAAGTTTCGGCCCGAGGTATCGGCGCCAACGCGCTGGATGGCATGGATCCCTGCCGCGAGATGCCCGAAGGTGCTGCACCCGAGGACGGTGGCGCCACCCGCGGCCTCCTCAATGAGGCGGTAAAGCTCGCGCATAATATACGCTGTCGGGTGGTGCTTATCGTAGAAGGCAGGGAGCGAGGCATCGGCCGCTGTGACCGAGCGCACCGTGTCATAGGCGGTGAAATCGTGCTTGATGAGGTCGTATCCAAAGGAGCGGAGACGCGAAATATCGGCGGCGATCATCTCGCGGACAAAGGGGTGCGACGGGTCAAGCGGAACGCCGCCGCCGTCGCTTTTGCGGATGCCGACGGCCTCGGGCGGAACATTGGCGCAGGTGATCAGCGGGCGGATCCAGATGCCCGCACGGGCGCCGTGGGCATGGATCGCCTCGGCGGTGCCCGCAATATCGGGAAAACCGCTGTTTCCATGCTCCCACGGGCCGCCGATATAGCTGCCGTAGCGGTGAGAGCAGTAATTCTGCTGCCAGCCGGCATCAATGACCATATGCGGGCGCGCGGCAACGTCGGTCGTCATTTCCGAAAGATAGTCGCATTCCTCCATCACGCTTTCGTGTGTGATCTTGCCGTAAGCCCAATACCAATTATTAAGACCGTAGACCGGCTCCTTCGGCAGGTTGGGCTTCTCGCACATCCTGCGGCAGAAGTCACGGGCGGCGAGGAAGGGCAGCTCACTCTCGCTCCCCTCTCGGCAGACGATCTCACAAGCGAGAAGGGGCTCGCAAAGCTCGGTCGCCTGTCCACCGCAGCGGGCATCCAGCCAAAGCGTGATGCCCGAGGTGTCACACTCAAACCAGGCAAAGACCGCGCCGCCCGTCTTCACGCCAAAGGAGTGGAGCGCCGCGCCGTCAAAGAGGTGGAAATACCAGGGCATACGACGGCGTGGCTCAATGCCCGTCCACAGGCATTCAAGATCTCTTTTCGGATTGATCCCCGAGCGCTCCCAGGAGTCACCAAGACATAAAAGTCCCGAGGAGAGGTCGCCGTCCCAACGGAGCTTGACCCTCAGATAGGGGCGCTCGGTCGGATACAGGGTCACGGCGAGGGCACCGCCCACGCGCTCAAAGCCGATCTTCTCGTGCCGCTCTTCAAGGCTGTCGGGCTCTTCAAAGCGCACCGAGCTGTCGGCGTACTGAAAAAGAACGTAGTCCGGCTCGCGGCAGAGATCAAAAAAAGCAGGCTTCATAAGGATTCTCCTTATTTTGTTATTTTTATCTGCACCTGCAGGGAAACGGAGGTAATCTTACATCCCGTAGCGGGAGGAATACTCCGCCACGTCCACGATCCTGCCGCTCTCGCGCGATTCCTCGGCGGCGAAAACGATCATATGATTTTGGCAGGAGGTCTCGATGGTTGCGGCCGAGATCCCCTCATACTCCCCCGAAACAAGCAGGCTGAACACGCTCATAATACCGGCATCTCCGCCGCCATGACCGCCGAGCACGGTGGCCGCGCCCTCGCCGCCCAGGACGGGGATCATCGTGATCTCGCCCGTTTCTGAATTTTCAAAACGGATCTCCTTATCGCTCGTTTTTGCGGAAATGGTGCCCTTCGTGCCCATCACGCGGATCGAGCGGCCACAACCGTTCCAGCTGTTGTAGGGGGCCATCGTAAAGCTGGCAACGATCCCGTCCTCGAACTCCATATTCACGACCTGGCGGTCGACCACGTCATTGTCGCAGCGGAAGACGCAGCGGCCGTAATTGGTGGTGGCAAGCGCCCGGCGGACGTCATCGTCGGTGGGGTCGACAAGCTGGGTCGCGGCGGTATCGAACCATCTCTTGGTATGGGCGCTCCCTTCAATGTAGAGCTTCCCGGCGTGGAAGGGGCAGGTGTCGGCCACGGGGCAGCCGTCAAGACAACGCTCGGGCGCGCCCTCGGGGGCGTTCTCCTCGGTAAAGTAACGGCGCGAGCCGAAGGAGGAGACACGCTCGCACTTCTTGTCGATCAGCCACTGCATAATGTCAATGTCGTGGCAGGACTTTTGGAGGAGCATCGTGGAGGCGCGCTTAGAGTTGCCCCATTTGCCGCGCACGAAGGAGTGCGACTGGTGGATAAGGCCAACGTGCTCGGTCTGCTCGACCACCTGCACATCACCGATGATACCGTCAAGGATCAGCTGCTTCATACGGCAGTAGAAGGGAGTAAAGCGAAGGACGTGGCAAATGAGGATCTTCACGCCGCGCTCGCCTGCGGCCTTGGTGATGGCGGCACACTCCTCGGGGGTCGGGGCGATCGGCTTTTCCAGCATAATGTCATAGCCAAGCGCGATGGCATCCATCGTGGGGGCAAAGTGATCCCTATCCAGCGTGCAGATGAAGGCGGCATCGGCGATCTTGCCCTCGGCGAGAAGGTCGCGGTAATCGGTGTACACGCGCTCCTCGGGAATGTTGTAGAGATCGCGCACGTAGTTGCGGCGGCATTCAATGGGGTCAGCCACGGCAATGATGTCATAAAGCTCCGGGAAGCTCTTGGCGCCGCGGGCATATCCCATACCGCGCGAGCCGGCGCCGATCAGAACGACTTTAATTTTTTTGGCCATGACATATCTCCTTGTTTATTTGAGTAGTTTTATTTACAAATTAATCTTCCATAGGCCGCATCGCCGGCTCATAGCAGGTGATGACGCTATCGGCCATCTTGGGGAAGTTGCAGACATCGACGGTGTCGAGAGCGGTATGGAGAATACGGAAGGACTTCTTATCGCAGAGCCAGACCGTCGGGATGCTGGTGGCGATAAAGGTCTTATCATCCCCCGACGCCAGCGAGACCCCGTCGGCATCGTAGAAGATATACAGGAACCGGTAGGTAAGCCCCTCGGAAAGGGTCTCGGCAAAAAGCGAGTAAAAGCGGTCGGAAAGGGCCGCCGTACGCCGACGGCAGATCACGGCGGTGTATCGGCTGTCGTGACAGAAACGGAAAGCGAGTGTTCATCCCCGCCGACGTCGACCGCACGGTCGGGATGGGGGATCCGGATCTCCCGTCCATTAACTTCCATAAAACGTCCTCCGAGATACGAATCAGCATATAGTGTTAATGAAAAATTACCATACTACTTTTAGTATACCTGCGATCTCCCGGGGGTGTCAATGCATTTTCTTGATGCATTTTTTTCATTTATTGATGGAAGCTCTTTTCCTTTTCTTGATGCCGGCCATCGTATTTTCCGAAAAAAGGGAGGGCCAAGGAGCCGAAAATCCGCATAGGAACTTACGAAAGCAGCCCCTTCCTGCGCGCCGCGTGCAGCTCCTTGGCAGTAAGAACGTGCTGGATGGCGGCCGTCAGAAGCCAGGAGAGCGGGAAGCAGAGATACAGCACAAGGAGCGACTGATCGCTCGTGAGTGCGCCCTCCGCCCAGCGAAAGGCCGTCGGGATCCAGAGGATGCGGAAAAGACAGCATCCGAGGAGAGAGGTCACGGTCGGCAGGATCGAGCGGCCAAGCCCGCGGAGCGCCCCCGTCCCCACCTCCATAAGCCCACAGAGGAAATAGAAGGGGCACACCGCAAGAAGGCGGATGGCTCCTGCGTGGATGGCTTCTTTGGCATCGGGGGCATAGAGCGAAAGGATCGGCTCACGGAGGAAAAAGACGGCAAAACCGAGCGAAAGACCGATGACTGCCACCGTGAGTGCCGAGCCGCCGATCGCGCCGCGCACACGCCGTCCGTCACCCCGCGCGCGGTTTGCCGCCACAAAGGTCATCACGGTGTGATAGAGCGCGTTCTGTGTCGTATACAGATAGCCCTCCACATTCATGGCGGCGGTGTTGCCCGCCACCGTAACAGGGCCAAAGCCGTTGACGGCCGATTGCAGAAGGAGCGCCGATGCATTGAAAAGAATACTTTGCATTCCTGCCGGCAACCCTGCGTGCAGTACCCGCAAAAGGGGGGCTTTTTTCACGCCAAGCAGAGAGAAGGAAAGGCTCTTTTCCCTTGCCATGCAGGAGAGGATCAGCGCAAGCGATATCCACTGCGAAAGGGCGGACGCAAGCCCCACCCCCATCGCCCCCCACCGAAGGCCGATGACCGCCACGGCATTGAAGAGCACATTCGCGATCCCACCGACCGAGAGGAAGAGCATCGGGCGGAGGGTATCCCCCCGTGAGCGGAGGGCGGCCGCCGAGAAATGATAGACCACAAGGGCAGGCATCCCGAGAAGATAGGTGCGAAAATAAGCGGTGGCCGACGGAAGGAGCGAGGCATCGGTCCCCATCAGAAGGAGGATCGGCTTGGCCGCCGCCCACCCGACAAGCGCGACCGAAAGACCGAGGAGCGCACCGACCGTCAGGGCGGTGTGCACAGTAGCACGGGCGCGCTCCGTCTCCCCTGCGGCATGATCCTCGGCAAGGCAGAGACCGCACCCGACCGAAAGACCGAGGAAGAAGTTCACAAACAGGTTGATGAGCGAGGTACAGGAGCCGACCGCCGCCATCTCGGCGGCCGAGGCCTCGGGGGTCGCGCCGCCCCACCGCCCGACCATCACGGTGTCCGCCGTGTTAAATACGAGCTGGAGGAGCGAGGTGGCCAAAAGAGGGAGCGCAAAGCGGAGAATGGCGGGCATCAGCGCCCCCTCGGTGAGCCCTGCCCTTCGATCAGTCCGCATAGGGCAGGAGGATGATCTCATGAATATCGAGCCGCGAGAGGCGGAGGGTATAGCCCCTCCCGTCACGCTCGACGGTAAGGTCAGCGCCGCTCTCGGTCGTGATCTTACCAAAGGCACGGTCGGGGCGCAGGGTCAGCGTAATATCGTAAAGCGGAACGATATCCTCGACGGGACAGCCGGTCTCCATCATAGTGCCGCAGTAGTTGAGAAGATGCAGATACCGTCCCCTCTCGTCCTCGGTCATATAGAGGTAGAGCCCTGCGGGGGCACCGGGCGCATCGACAAGCGGCGGTGCGCCGACGGCAAGATCGGCAAGCGCGCCGAGCAGGCGGCGCTGCTTCGGCAGATGGCGCGCAAGATACCGCTCGGAAAGATCGGCGGCAAGGTAATAGACCTGCCCCTTGCCGTAGGTGTGACGGACAAGCGCCGGGGGATGCCCCTCGGGAAAATCGAAGGGCGCACCGAAGGTACCGCCCGCCGCCAGATACAGCTCGGCAAGCGTCTCGGTATCGTCATCCGCGCGGACCACGGTATAAGCGACCGTGCGGCGACCGCCGTCCCCGACCACGGCGGAGGTCGTGATGACCATACCGTCCTCACGACGGTAGCCCGCGATATCGGAAAGCGGCTTGATATAGGCCTCGGGGAGCCTTGCATAAGGATAGACCTCGGCGGTCTCGCGGTATTCGCGGATGTGTACTCCCTCGCCCGTCACTTCCTTGACAAGGTGCACGCCGAGGAGATCGGCCATCCGGAAATCGCCCGTATCCTGCCCGTCCTCGGTCAGCCGTGAGAAGTCCCGCCCGACAAGAAGGGTGCCTCCCTCCTCGACATAACGGCGGATCTCACGCTCCTGGTATTCGTCCACCATCGGCATCGAGGGGATGATGATGGCACGGTAGTCGCGCAGACGCTCATAGGAGATCTGCGCATCGGTCACGACGTCAAAATGGCGATGGCTCTCGGCCAGCGCCTCGATAAAGCCCGAGGCACAGGCAAGCTGTGGCTTCACGTCGCGGTCGGTGCGCGGATGGTTATTCTGCATCACGCAAAGCTCCTTGACCGGCTGAGTGCGATAGAAGATCTCACGGTTTTTTTCGATCTTGGCACAAACACGGCGGAGCGCCTCACCGCCCGTGCCGTCGTAGAGCATTCCGACCCCGGGCTCAAGCATCGGGGTGGCGCGGTGCGCCGCCAGCGTATAGCCGAAGATCTCACACTCGGCATCCGAGTAGGTGGTAAAGCTCTCGTACGGTCCCGGGGGGCAGTAGCCGTAGGACACGCGCTTCAGGCTCTCGCCCACCTTGATCGACTCAAGGATGGTATAGAAGCGGAGATTGCGGTGCACCTCGGTGGTGAGACCGCCATCGGTCTCGGCAATGGCATTCTCAAAGCTTGCCGTATTGCGCGCAGGATAGATGATGCGCGTTTCGGTGTTCATCAGGAGCGGCACACCGTAGGAGTCGGTCAATGCCTTGGCGCGGCGCACGATATCAAGATGCACGGTGTCGCGCATTTTGAAGTAATTTGCGAGCGTTCCGTCCTCCTGGGAGAGCCTTTGCGGCAGGGGCGCGCCAAACATCTCCTCATACCTCTTTCGGCAGGCGGCGCATTGGCAGTTATAGGTGTACCAGATCGGCCCGTCAAAATAGATCGCATCGGGGCGGTAGCGCTCGATCACCTCGCACATCGCGCCGAGCATCGCCGAAACAAAGCCCTCGTTCGTAAGGCACCCCTTATAGTGAATATCGTTCCAGGTATAGGGTGTTACCCCGTCCTCGAGAATGGCAAGCCAATCGGGGTGAAGCTCGCCAAGATCCCGATAGAGGACACCGCCAAAGTGCATATACGCCATCACGCGGATGCCCGCCTTGTGCATCGCCTCGGTGACCTCGCCAAAGAGGTCTCGGTGCACAGGATAGCCACACCGCTCTGTCGCCGCACGGTAGGAGGGAAGATCAAAATAGGAAGGGAGATGGGCGCTCTCCCCGTACCAATGCGCCCCCCACGAGATCGCAGGATAGCGCACGTGCGTGCCTCCCATTTCACGGACAACACGCACAAGCTCGGAAACGTCCCCCCACTGCGGTAGCTCATTCTCCTCGATAATAACAAGCGGAGTCTCAAAAAGCCACTGATGTGCGGGGAGCGGATCGGTGTGCGACCACGGGCGCGCGGTCATGGGGTAGTTGCTGGTATGCATATCCTTTTCCTTTCGTGAAAAGTATTATTTACATTTAAAAGGCTTTGGCCAAGGCGTACTTTTTTGGTGGCTCTTGACTTTGCTGTGCTCTTTTGCTACAATGAAGAAAAAAGGGGGGTAAGACATGAGTATTGCGGCACATACCGAGGCCGATCTGACGGTCACGGGGATCAACAACCTTCTTTTGCGCCACTATGAGCCCGGGTGGCAGTACCGGTTTGCGTGCCGTGCCTCCTGCGCCCTTTACTATATTGTGTCGGGAGCGCTGACGGTGATCACGCCCCATGGCGAGGAGCTCTTGACCGAGGGGGATGTGGGGATCTTCGACGCCGGCATCCCGATGACACTTGAAAATCGCGGCGGGACCGTCTCGGCAAGCTACCAGATCAGCTTCTTTGCCGACCGCAACCCGAGCACGCTCGGGCTACCGACCGTCCTTTCCCGTGCGGAGGACCTCCGCTCACGCTTTGCCGCCGCCTATGAAGGGTATCTTGCCCATGACATCGGCTACCGCCTCCGCGCCCGCGCCGCCGTCACCGAGCTGATCGCCACCCTGCTTGTCAAGCAGGCGGGGGAGGAGCGCAGCCGCGCCAGCCGACGGCTTGCCACTCTCATCGCTTACATCAAAGAGCACTACGCCGAGGATCTCTCGCTCTCGCACCTCTCGCGCATAGGAGGCTACAGTCCCTCGCACCTGCGCCAGCTGTTTTGTAAGGAGCTCGGCCTTTCGCCGGTGCGGTACATCAACCGCCTGCGCATCGAGCGTGCCTCGGCGCTCCTCCATGAGGATCTTCCGATCTGGCGTGTCGCCGAGCTTGTCGGTCTTCCGAACGCCAACTACTTTTCGCGCATTTTCCGCGCCGAGATGGGCATGACCCCGATCGAATATAAAAGGACCTGCCTCTAAACTAATTATAGAAGCGCACAGGCAGAGAAGACAAGCGACAAAACAACGAGCGATAGCACAAAACGACTGTTTTTGTTGTTTGTCCATCCCTCGCTCTTGACTTTCGGACGGTGCCGTGATAGGATGATGCCAGGAAAGGGAGGTATGTGTGTATGATCTGTCTTACCGACTTTGAGGAGCGCATCTATCACGATGCCGCGGCTCCCTGCTTCAAAAAAGAGGGTGACCGCTATACGATCGAGGTGCGCGGTGCCTATTCTATCGGGGCCTTTTTTGCCTCGGCTCCGCTCGGGGATACGGCAGGGCGCTGGCTTTCGGCAAGCGTCGGCATCACGGTCGAGGGGGAACGGACACGTGCTGTGGCGATTCTTATGTTCTTCGATGCCGAGGGGAACAAGCTCCAGTCGGATGTTCTTTCCGACCGTGACGGGGGGTACAGCATCCGTGTCAAGGTCCCCGCAGGAGCTGCCCGTGCGTCGCTTGAGCTGATCGCCTACGGCTTTTCGGAGGGGCGTGTCGTCTTTTCTTCTCCCACGCTTTGCGAGGCCGAGCCGCCAAAGGACAGGAGCTTCACGGTCGCAACCGCTTACTTCAAGCGTGAGGGAACCAATGAAGCCAATATGCAGGCGATGCTCTCCTTGATCGAGCGCGCAGGCGCCACCGAGGAAAAGCCCTGCATCGTCGCCTTCACCGAATGCGCCTACGATCTCGGCGTGAAGGGATATCACTACATGACCGAGGACGATCCCGAGGTCACGCGGATCCGCGAGGCGGCCAAAAGAGCCGGGGTCTATGTCCTTTTCACCTTCCATGAGCTGGATACCTACCGCTATAACGCCGCCATCCTGATCGACCCCGAGGGAAAAACGGTCGGAAAATACCGCAAGGTACAGCCGACGCTTGGCGAGCTTCGCCTCGGCATTGCCCCCGGTGAGGAGTTGCCCGTATTCGACCTTCCGTTCGCTAAGGTCGGAGTCCTTATTTGCTGGGATCAGTATTTCGTCGAGACCGCAAGGGCGCTGGCGCGTAAGGGCGCCGAGCTCATCCTCTGGCCGAGCCGCGGCTATCACGAGGAGCGGATGCTCACCCGTGCCCGCGATACCGGCGTCCATCTCGTCAGCATCCACCCCCTCCCCGAGCGCTGCTGCGTGGCAGGCCCCGCTGAATGGCGCCTCCTCGCCCGCGGCGAGGGCGAAGAAGGCTACGCCGCCTATCGCATCGACCCCGACGCCCGCCCCGTGTCCGAATACAAATCCTTCGGCAAAAACGGTGGCAACGATAAGGAGATCTACCTTAGCGAGGTGCGCCGCGAGCTCTATCGCTAAGACTCCTCCTTGCCTTCTCTTGTTGTATCACGCAAAAAACGGAACCACTTTCGTAGTTCCGTTTTTTGTTTGTAGGAGAACAACAAGGTTTCGTATTGTTCTCTTTTGGTGAAGTAGCATGACGCTAAATTGAACCTTCCGCTTTCGGAGTCATGGTACTCTCATTCAAATGTTCATAAAGCCTGCAAGGTTCGGTGGGATCAGCGCGTAGCGCGGCATCTCGTCACCGAAATCAAGCTCAAATACGGCAAAATCAAGGATCCTGTCGGGGGATTCCGACGGGAGGTTGTCGAGATAGAGCACGCCCCCCTCGTAGCGGAAGTCCACCGCTTCGCCCGTGGTGACGCATCTCACCGATTTCGGGGAGTTTCCGTATCCGCCTATCCGCATCGAGGTGCCACCCCAGATCCAGTTCCAAAGATACACGCGGTTGCCCTTGCGGACAGAGGTGGAGATGCCGTTTGCACCGTGGTTGCCGCGATCGGCCTTACCGTAAACCGCCTCGGCGTGGTGCTTCACCCACCTTCCGACAGTGGCCAGCGTTTCGCGCTCGTAGGAGTCGATGCTCCCGTCGGCGTTCGGTGAAATATTGAACACAAGGTTGCCGCCGCCGAATTGGCACTGCGCCATCAGCTTGACAATGCCGTGGGCATTCGTGGCATAGGGGCGGCCGCGCTCGTGGTCAAGGCCGCCAAAGGCCGTCTGGCTGAAGCGCATACAGGCCTCCCACTCAGTGCCGTTCGGCGGGTAGATCAGCTTATCCTCCGCGATCGCAAAATCCTCGGGAAGGCGACTGCGCTCGTTGATCAGAATATCGGGCTGCAGCTCCCTGACCATACGGTTGCGCTCAACGCTGTCCCAGGCCTCTGCCGTCTCAAGCGGCAGCGGCACATCATACCAGAGCATGTCGATCCTACCGTAATTCGTCATCAGCTCGCGCACCCGCTCACGCACATCCGAGACAAAACGCACTCTCGCCGCTTCGTCAGTGGCACAGACGGCGCCGTCGGGATGCTCCCAGTTGAGGAGCGAGAAGTAAAGCCCGATCCGCAGACCGTATTTCCGGCAGGCGTCGCAAAATTCGCGGACGATATCGACCCTCGGCCCGAAGTTCACCGAGTTGTAGGGGTTGACGGCCGAATCCCAAAGCGAGAAGCCGTCGTGGTGCTGGGTCGTCAGGATGGCGTACCGCATTCCTGCATCCGCGGCGCACCTCACCCATTCCTCGGCTGTCCCCGTCTTGTAGGTCATTTTCTCCTCGGCGGTACGGAGATATTCCTCGCGTGAGATGCCCTCGCGCAGCTTGATCCATTCGCCCCGCCCGTAGGCAGAGTAGATCCCGTAATGGATAAAAAGGCCAAATTTCGCCTCCTCCCACCAGGCAAGGCGTGCGCGTCTGGTGGCGGCGGTGCGCTTTTCGTATTCTTCTCTTGTCATACTGTATACCTCGCGCATTGAACGGGATGCGCCTAATGAAGTCGGCTCCCGTTTTTTAGAGGAGTCCCTTCTCCTTGATCGCACGATAAAGGGCTTCTGCCCAGACGGTACACCCCTCGGCGTTCGGGTGAGCACCATAGCGGTTGTAATGCGTCCGTTCCTCGCTTTCCTGCATATGCACGCCCTCGTCAAATACCATCGCTACCTTTCGGGAAAGAGCCGTGCGAATATACTCATTCATCCATTTCCAGCGCTCCACATGGAGATCGCTGTAATTGAAGGGAGGGATGGTCTGAAGGATCACCTTGATCCCCTCCTTATTCAGGATGTCCACGACATGCTCAATATCGCGGACGATCTGCCCCTCGGGGTATCCGCGCCAGGTATCGTTTGTGCCGCAGCAGAGGAAAACGATATCGTTCTGCTTTGCCTTATAGAGCCATGCGCTGTCGGTGGCGATATCATTGGCACGGGCACACCCGATACCGAGATTCCAATAGGAATACTCATCCCCCAAGAGGCGCGAAAGCTGTGCATTCCAATGCATATAGCTGTTTTCACCCGGGCCGATCCCCTGTGTGATCGAATCACCGAGATAGCCGATCCTTGCCTTTACGGGGCGGTCGCATCCCACCATGCTCGGGTAGGGCATCCGCTTTTCGTATCTCCAGCCGTCCTTATCCTTGCGATAGGCAGGGATCTGTGCCTCCTGCATATACGGGATCTTTGTGCCCGAGAAGGTGATCTCAACGCACAGATATTCCTCCGTCTCAAAGCTCATCTCCACGGGATCGGTGTGGAAGAATTCCGCGGGCGCCACCTGCTTTTCGCCCTTGCCGTCAAACGTCACATCCTGCCAGTCGCAGGTCAGCCCATCGAGCGCATTCCCCGCTTCGTGAAAGTCGGTGCCGACCGCATCGGCAGGGCAACGCCCCACGCGCATCGAATGGATCGTATAGGGATCGCAAACCATGTTACGATGGCTGATGTCACCGTGCGAATAGGTACCGTCAAGAATATTTGAGAATAAAAAGGAATAGCGGTACGTGCCACCGTAGGAGATGCGATAATAGGCACGCCCCGTATGGCGCACCTCGCGATCCCCGAAAAAGCAGTGCTGATTGCACGTGCCCGCATAGGTATTGGAGCGATACGTATTAAAGAACTTCATCATATCAATTTGCCTCACAGAAAAAATGCGAAAGAAGCGAAAGGAGCACGGCAGGGTAAACGCAGCAACCGCTCCACACCGCATCGTAAGCGGAACGTCCCCAGTCGAGATATTCCTACCCAAAATTATAGCGCGCCCCCCTTCAATTTGCAATATGCTTTTCGCGTTTTTTATTGGGATATTCCGTTTTTTGTGTGAAAAGTGCTTGTTTCGTATTGACATCGTCATCCCGAAAGCTTATAATGAAAGCGAATGAGAGCTTGCTCAAAGCGGTATAAAGGAGACAACACAATGCCCAAATTGAAAAGCAAAGCGTGGATCTGGGGTCACCCTGCCAATAGCCTTGAGGGCTGTGCAGGAATCCCCGCAGGCAACCGGACAGGCCCTGTACAGGGGATGCGGCAGCTGAATGCCGAGAACGTCTTCTGGATTCATTTCGGTCGCGGGGCGGAAAATCTCGCGGAAAGCGCCGACGAGATGGAGGCGGCCTGCCAAAGGTTTGGCTACCGCTTGACCCCCCAGAAAAACGTGGAGCCGTGCTTGCCGAGCGTGCGACTTTCCCCCATATGACCGTGGCGGCCTACGACGATTTCTTCTGCGAGGAGTGGGCGGCCAACAACTGGACGGTGCATCCCGCCCCTGCCGTGCGCGAGGAGCGCCGCCGTCTGAACGCGGTCGGGATGGAGCTTTGGTGCGTGCATTACGAGCGCCATATCGAACGCGATATTACCGAATATCTTGATGCCTTTGATGGCTTTACCTTCTGGTTCTGGAGCCAGCGCTCCCCCGAGGAATACGAAAAAATGCTCAAGACCTTCCTCGAAAAAACGCCCGGAAAGCGCCGTATGCTCGGAGTCTACCTCTATGACTTCGGCAGAGAGTGTCCTGCCGACCCCGATCTTGTGGAGCGCGAGCTTGAAAGAGCCCGTGAGCTTCTCCGCGCCGGTACGATCGAGGGCTTTATTCTCCACACCAATGCGGTCGCCGACCTCGGCTATGAGGGATACGACCGTGCCGTCCGCTGGATGCGAGAACACGGAGATGACGAGATCTGACCCGGCTTTTGTCAAATTTCAACATAAAACAAACGATAGTAAATGAGTCTCAAGGAGGTTCTACTGTATGAAGGAAATTTTAAAAACGGCGGCGCACGTGACGCCGACAGCACGCCAGCTGGCCTGGTTCGAGCTTGGCTTCTACGGCTTCATTCACTTTACCGTCAACACCTATACGGGGCGTGAATGGGGGGAGGGAGACGAGGAGCCTGCCATTTTCAACCCCTACGATCTGGATTGTGACGAGTGGGTGCTTGCTATGCAGGAGGCCGGCATGCGCGGCGTGATCCTTACTGCCAAGCATCATGACGGCTTTTGCCTGTGGCCCAGCAAGTACACCGAGCATTCCGTCAAAAACAGCCCCTGGCGCGACGGTAAGGGCGACGTCGTCCGTGAGCTTTCGGAGGCTTGCCACCGCCACGGTATGAAATTCGGTATCTATCTTTCGCCGTGGGACAGGAATTCTCCCGTTTACGGTACGCCCGCATATAACGATTACTATGCGGCCCAGCTTGAGGAGCTTTTGACCGGGTACGGCGAGCTGTTCTGCATTTGGCAGGATAATGCCTGCGCCCCCGAGGTGAGGGGAAAGATGGTCTACGATTTTGAGCGATTCAATGCCCTGATCCGCAAGCATCAGCCGAACGCCTTTATCTTCAATGGCTACGGGCCGGATGTGCGCTGGTGCGGCAACGAGGCAGGGAAACACCGCGAGGAGGAATGGGCGGTCGTTCCTTACGAGCTTTGCTCGCGCGCCGAGAATCCCGTCCCCATCACGCCGGTGATCGCGGGCGGGTACGAAAAGCCGCTCAGCTCGACCGATGAGACCCTCGGCAGGCGCGACAATATCGCGCGCTCCTCGGCTCTCGTCTTCGCCCCTGCGGAGTTTGATACCTCGATCCGCCGTGGCTGGTTCTACCACCCCGAGGAGGAGCCGCGTCGTGTGGATGAGCTGTTTTCGGTATACCTGAACACGGTCGGCGCAAACGGCTGCCTGAATCTGAACGTGCCGCCTATGCCGAGCGGCCGCTTTGACCCGCGCGATATTGCCGTTCTGAAGGCTCTTGGTGAGCGCATCCGCCGCGAGCTTATAATGGAGCCTGCGACCGTTACCCTCACCGAGCGGAGCGAAGCCCGCACGCTTTACCGCGTCACGCTTGCGCGGCCGATGCATCTTCGGTATGTGACGGTGCGCGAGGATATTGCTAAGGGACAGCGCATCGAGGCCTTCCGCCTGCTGGAGGCCGAGGGCGGTACGCCCTTCTTTGAGGGAAGGACTGTCGGTAACCGTAAAATTTGCCCCGTGGATGTGACGGCGAAAGAATTTTTGCTCGAGATCACCTCGGCACGCGACACCGTAGAGCTTGCAGAGGTGACGGTTTCGGAGGGGGCTCTTTCCTGATACCGCTCCCCTTCGATTCCCGTACGGGTCACATTAAATCACAAAAAAACAGGAGCACCGAAGTGCTACGGGAAATTCGCCTGCGGCGAATATCCGCACACTCTCCGCCTGGTGAGCAAGCTCCCCGATCTCCGAGTGGCGGATGCGAACCCAATTCCGCGCGCTTTGCGCACGGAGTGGGTTCGTGCGCGGAGCGCATCAGCAAAACAAAAGGACACTCGCAAGGAGTGTCCTTTTGTTTTGGTGACCCGTACGGGAATCGAACCCATGTTTTCGCCGTGAAAGGGCGATGTCTTAGCCGCT
>JAZSGE010000085.1:0-6083 GCA_045532575.1 Eubacteriales bacterium
CACCGCTAACGCGGTCCCCCTTCCCCCACCGGGGAAGGCTTTAAGTGACTGAGTTTTCGCGGAGGGAAAACGGATGCTATTTCGTGGAGACGGGCACTGCGAAGCCGTACAGAGGCGTACGGCGAGCACGGTCGTGCTCGGCTCCGCGGAAGAGCGCCGTGTTCACCCGCGAGGAGGCCTCGTGGAGGGAAAATTGATGCACTTTGTCGTCGAGGGGGGCTGGGAAGCCGTAGTAACCTACGGCGACCATGGTTGCCCTCCTCGGCGGCGAAGAGCGCATTTTAGCCCGCGAGGGGGCGGAGGAGCGAGCCGCGGTAGTTTTTTCCGTAATCGTAGAAGGGGGTATTGGTGAGGCCATGGGCCTCGGCGAGGGCGGCGATGGCCTCCTTTTGGTCATAGCCGCATTCAAAGAGAAGAAAGCCGCCGGGGCGAAGGGAGGGACAAAACGAGAGGAGGCGGCGGTAGAAAACGAGCCCGTCTTCCCCACCGTCGAGGGCGAGGAAGGGCTCGTGGCCCACCTCGGGGGAGAGGGTCGGGACGACGGCTGTCGGGATATACGGGGGGTTCGAGAGGATGGCATCAAAGGGGCCGTCGGGCGCCTCGGCGAGGAGGTCGAGACGGCACAGGGTCAGGCGATCGGTAACGCCGAGGCGACGGGCGTTCTCGGCGGCGAAGGCGAGGGCCTCCTCCAAGATATCAACGGCGAGGGCGGTGGTATCGGGCCGCTCGGCGAGGACGGTGACGGCGATGGCGCCGCTCCCTGTGCAAAGGTCGGCAAAGTGGGCTCCGGGGGGCAGCTCGCGGATGGCAAGCTCGACAAGACGCTCGGTATCGGCGCGGGGGATGAGGCAGCCCTCCCCGACGGCAAGGACCGAGCGGTAGAAGGGGGCCTCGCCGAGGATATAGGCGAGGGGCTCACGGGCGACACGACGCGCGAGGGCACGCGCGAGGGCGGGATCGTCGGTGGCGGGGTCATCACCGAAGAGGCGTGCCGGGGGGAGGCGCGTTATGTGGGAAAACAGAAGGCGCGCCTCGACGTCGGCCTCCTCGATGCCGGCCGCCCCGAGAGCGGCGCGGAGCTCGGAGAGCTTCATTCGGCCTCGGGAGCCTCGGTGGGCTCGGTGGTGGCCTCGGTGGGCTCGGCGGGGGCAGAGGCTTCGGTCACGGGGGCGTCATCCCGAAGGGCGGCACGGTCAAGGTCGGGAAAATCCTCGACAAGGGCATACTGCAGGGAAAGCAGGGCGACCTCGAGCTGCTCATCGTCCGGCTCACGGGTCGTGATGCGCTGCATCCAGATGCCGGGGGCCGAGAGGATGCGCGTCATAAGGTTATCGTGGCCGCCGGCGTAGCGGATGAACTCAAAGCCGATCCCGACGACGAGGGGAAGGAGCAGAAGACGGATCGCAACGTAAAGTATTGTTTTCAAGCCAGGGAAAATAGCGTTGATGGCGAAGCCGAGAAGCACGCCGAGGAGGATCATCACGAACATAAAGGAGGTGCCGCAGCGGGGGTGGAAGCGCGTATACTTGCGCGCGGCGGCGGGGGTCAGCTCATCCCCGGCCTCGTAGCAGGCGATGCTCTTATGCTCGGCGCCGTGGTACTCGAAGGTACGGCGGATCTCCTTCATCAGCGAGACGAGGAGGAGGTAGGCAAAGAAGATGAGAAGCTTGAGGCCTCCCTCGATGGCGCTCTTCCAATGCCCGAAGTCGATGCCTGCGAGCTGCTCGATCCAGCCGGCAACGAGGCGCGGCAGGGCGAGAAAGAGGAAGAGGGCGAGGGCGACGCCGAGGATGCCGGCGACGACCATCAGAATATCGAAAAGGCGGACACCGAGGTGCTTTTTGAAGGACTTTTCAAACTTGGTTTCCTCCTCGGTCGCGCCCATCACGTCTGCCGAGATGGCGAGGCAGGAATAGCTGAGCGCCAGCGACTCAATAAACGAGACGATGCCGCGCAGGATGGGCAGGTTAAAGAATTTATACCTCTGACGGAGCGAGGTGAAGCGCTTCTCGCGGACGGCGAGGGTGCCGTCCTCGCGGCGGCAGGTCACAGCGCAGAGATCGCCGGCGCGCATCATCACGCCCTCGAGCATGGCGCCGCCGCCGACCTTACCGAGGCGCGGATTTTTCTCCTGTTCTTTTTTCAAGGCTACATCCTCCTTCAGCACAGTTGCTATCATAATAGTATACCATAGTGAGAGAAAAAAGAAAAGGGGGTTTTCAAATGTTTACGAAAACTTCCCTTTTTTCGGTGTTGCCTATTGTCAAGGGGTCGGCTGTGTGATATACTAGTGGCAGAACACTATATTCCTTTAGGAGGAACTGTTATGCCGGGACTTATCATTGCTATCATTGTCGTTCTTGCACTCGCCGCCCTGCTCTTTGTGGTGGGCTATCTGAAGGCGCCGCCCGACACCGCGTACATCATTTCGGGTCTTGGGAAGAAGCGCATTCTGATCGGCCGCGCCGGATGGCGCCTGCCCTTCTTTGAACGGGTCGACCGCCTGTCCTTGAAGGTGATGCAGGTCGACGTCAAGACGAGCGAGGCTGTACCGACCAACGAGTTCATCAACGTGACGGTCGATGGCGTGGCCAACATCAAGATCTCCTCAAAGCCCGATCTTCTGATGCGCGCCGCCGAGACTCTGCTCGGTATGCGCCAGCCCGAGCTGATCAGCCTTATTACCCAGGTGCTTGAGGGTAATATGCGTGAGATCGTCGGCTCGGTGGGGCTGAAGGAGATGGTCCAGGACCGCCAGGGCGTGGCCAAGAAGATCACCGAGAACGTCGTCCCCGATATGGAGAAGCTCGGCATTGAGGTCGTAAACTTCAATATTCAGAACTTCAAGGACGGGGCCGGTACCATCGAGAACATGGGTATCGACAACGTTGAGCAGATCCGCAAGAACGCGCAGATCGCCAAGGCGAACGCCCAGCGCGACATCGCCATCGCCACCTCGAATGCCCAGCAGGAGGCCAACGCCGTGAAGGTCGAGGCTGACAAGAAGATCGCCGAGCAGAACGCGGCCCTTGCCGCCCAGCAGGCCGAGATGCAGGTGCGTGCCGACTCCAAAAAGGCCGAGGCCGACGCCGCTTACTCGATCCAGCAGGAGAACCAGCGTAAGACGATCGAGATCACGCGTGCGGCCGCCGATCTTGCCCGCCGCGAGAAGGAGGCCGAGCTGGCCGCCGCCGAGATCGCCATCCGCGAAAAGCAGCTGGATGCCGAGATCCGCAAGCAGGCCGATGCCCTGAAGTACAAGGCCGAGAAGGAGGCCGAGGCCGAGCTCATCCGCCGCCAGAAGGAGGCCGAGGCGAAGAAGTACGAGGCCATGCAGGCCGCCGAGGCCCGCCGTGCCGAGGCCGCCGCCCTCCGCTTTGCGATGGAGGAGGAGGCCGAGGGTATCCGCGCCAAGGGTGAGGCCGAGGCCGAGGTCATCGAGAAGAAGGCTGAGGCGCAGAAGAAGATGGGCGAGGCATCGGTCCTCGACATGTATCTGCAGGCGCTCCCCGAGGTCGTGAAGAACGCCGCGACGCCGCTTGAGAAGACCGAGAAGATCGTGATGTACGGTGAAGGGAATGCGACCCGCATCGTGCGCGACGTGATGACGAGCACCGACCAGATCATGGCCGGGGTGCGCGAGTCGACCGGGATCGATCTGCGGCACATCATCGACCGCATCGTGTCGAAGAAGGCGCCCGGCGAGGAGACCCCCGCCGACGGCGAATAAGGATCAAAAAAGAGAAAAGCGCATCCCGCGAGGGATGCGCTTTTTGTATTGTTTGGTTTACAAAATGATTGTTTTGGGGAGATACGGGTCAGAGCTTTGATGGGTACTTCCCCTCCTCCGTCATGCGGAGGATCGCGGCCTTCACCGCCTCGGCATCCTCACGGTAGGTGACGCCGTACCAGCGCTCCCCCGTCCTCAGGACACGGTAGCGGGCGCCCTTCTCACGGATGAGGGAATCGACGTGGGCGGGGAGATAGTATTCGCTTTTCAGGGGGTCGGGGAGGGTCGAGAGGAAGGCCGAGAGGCCTGCCTCGAGCGACGAGAAGATCGAGGGCGAGAAGCCCCAGAGGTTCATCGAAACGATGGTATCGAGGGGGATGCCGCTGTTCTTATCGAGGGCGGTGTGCTCGGTGACGCTCTCAAGATACCCGTCACGGATCTTGCAGATGCCGCGGCTGACGGTGCCGCTTTCGGTCAGGGTCTTGCCGAGCTCGAAGCCGACCATGCATTCGGGCGCGCCGCTCGTCAGGCACTCATGGATAAGACGGTAGGAATCGGCGCCGTAGTAATCGTCGGCATTGATGACGGCGAAGGGGGTGGTGACGGCATTCCGCGCTGCGAGGACGGCATGGCCGGTGCCCCAGGGCTTGACACGCCCCGCGGGGAGAGTGAAGCCGCCCGGCAGGTCGTGGGGATCCTGAAAGACATACTCGACGTCGGTCTGTGCCTCGAGGCGGCGGCCGACGGCCTCGCGGAACTCGGCCTCGGTCTCGCGCTTGATGACAAGGACGACCTTATCGAAGCCGGCGCGCACGGCATCGTACACCGAGTAATCAATGATGGCCTCGCCGTGCGGGCCCATAGGGGCCATCTGCTTGGGACCGCCGAAGCGGCTCCCCATCCCGGCGGCCATGATGACAAGGGCTGTTTTCCGGTTCATTCTTCCACGCTTTCTACCTTAGTCGGTTGTCGGTTTTGCGGGGGGATGCCCTTAGTATAGCACACTTTTCCAAATTTTGCAAGAGGGGGGCGCAAGATCGCCGCGCTTTCGGTGAAAAGCGCGTGAAGGCTATTGACAGCGCACTTTCCTTCTGCTATAATATAATATGCGATGGGTAAGAGTGTCCTGTTTACCTCGAAACGATTACCTTATGGAGAAAGGAATGCCATGAAAAAGGGACTTCGTCTTCTGACGCTCCTGCTTCTTGTCTGTCTGCTCCCCGTCGGGCTTCTGGCCTGCGGCGGCGATGACGACGACGAGACCACCACGAAAAAGCCCATCGAGGGCGTTACGGTGGACCCGAAGTGGGACAGCGTCGATCTTTCCGACGTTCATCTTTACATCGGCTATAACGAGGTGGTTGCACAGGCCGTCCTCGATACCGGTGCCGGCAACTCGGCGATCTATCTGCTCGGGCCGGACGAGGATGGCGACCACTCCCGCGGCGACTACAAGGCCGCTTACGAGCGCCACGCGCTCGTTTGCGATGTGCTGGGTCTTTCGCAGGGCAAGAACGGGAACCTCACCTACATTGAGACCGGCTGGGGCGGTACCGACGAGACGCTGAAGCTCATCCAGGGCTACAACAGCTCGGACATGGACAACGCGCCGAACATCATCATTCACCAGAACTACGGTATGGTGCGCGGCGGTATCCTCGGTGAGTTCTACAACGCCTACGAGGATGAGTACACCAACTACTTTGATCTCACGCACGAGGGCTGGTACCTCGACATGATGGAGGAGAACACCCTCGACAAGAACGAGATCTACATGCTGATGGGTGACTACTTCATCGACCAATTCCGCTTTGCCTACGGCGTTCTCGTCAATACCTCGATGATCGATCAGATCCTCCGCTTTGACGATGGTATGGAGGGCCTTTACGAGATCGTCAATACCGGCCGCTGGAACTACGATGAGTTCAAGCGCATTGCCGAGCTCGGCTACACGCCCGGCACGACCGGTGAGAACCTGGTGATGGGTGCCATCGGTGAGTCCTCGTGGGTGGCACGTACCTTCTTCGCCTCCTCGGGGCTTGACGTCTTCACGAGAGATGCCAACGGCGTGTCCTCGTACATTTCGGATGCGACCCCCATCTCGGCCTGGCTCGACCAGATGCTGGCGATGCAGCGCGAGGCCTACTTTGAGCACGGCTGGGATCTGAACCGCCAGCTGAACTCGAACAAGGACACGGTCGCGAAGACCTTCATCAACGGCGGCGCCGTCTTTGCCATGAACCAGATGATCCTCTCCTTTGAGGGTGCGAACATCCTGGATATGGATTCGCCTGCCTCGATCGTTCCTACGCCGAAGTACGTCCCTGTGGGCACGACCGACGATCTGAACACC
>JAZSGE010000005.1:0-1986 GCA_045532575.1 Eubacteriales bacterium
CCGCCGTGGACGCGCCAGGCGCAGTCGCGGCCGCCGAGGGCCCCCTCGGTCACCGAGAGCGCCAGCGACAGCCCCTGCTCGGCAACGTTCTTGGTGGTATAGACGTTCTGGAGGTATTGGAAGCTTGAGCGCCCCGAGGCCAGCTCCCCCTCAAGGAAGGCGGGGAGGTCGCCGCGGCGGAGGGCCGCCGCCTGAGCGAAGACGCGGTCGTTTTCACGGACGAAGTGCAGAGCGCGCAGAAGGGCGCGGTCGCCAACGGCACGGCGGAGGACGGCGGCATTCGCAAGCAGCTCCTCCTCGGTGGTGCCGCGGAGCACCTCACGGCCGAAATAAGAGGCCACGGCGCGCATCTCGGCGGTGACCGAGGCGTAGTCATCGTTCAGATCGGAATGGCTGCCGCCCGTATTGACGATGGCAAGGGCATAGCCCGCCTCGGTCAACGAGAAGCCGAGCGGCTCAATGACCGGGTGCTCGGGCTCCTTGAAGTCGATGAAGACAAAGCCGCCGACGGCGCAGGCCATCTGGTCCATAAGACCGCTCGGCTTGCCGAAGTAGACATTCTCGGAATACTGGGCGACCTTGGCGATCTCGGGGGCGGCGACCGTGCCGCCGTTATAGAAGTGGTTCAGGATCGTGCCGACCATGACCTCAAAGGCGGCCGAGGAGGAAAGGCCCGACCCCTTCAGAACACGGGTCGTGGTGTAGGCATCAAAGCCGCCGACCGCAAGGCCGCGCTTCCGGAAGCCGCCGACAACGCCGGCGACCAGCGCCTCCGAGCAGAAGCGGTCAAAATTTTGGGGGTCGTCCGCCGCCTCCACGCTCACGCGGTTCTCGCGGTAGCCCTCGCTCTGGACACGCACGATGCCGTCGGTATTCCTGGCGGCAATGGCGATGATATCGCGGTCGATCGCGCCGGCGATGACGGCACCGCGGTTGTGGTCGGTATGGTTACCGACGATCTCACTGCGCCCCGGCACCGAGAAGATCTCGATGTCACGGTCGGCGCCGTACTGCTTCTGGAAGGCGCGGATGGCGCGGGTAAAGCGCTCCTTGGCGGTGGGGTCGTTCGCGTAAAGGCGGGTAAAGTCCGCCGAGGTGCCGGTCTCGATTGCATTCAGCCATTCGGTAGTTTTCATGGATGTTATCTCCGTCTCAGTATAGTTTTAAAAATTCGGATATACGGTCAAGTGCCTCACAGCGCGAGGCGGGAGTTACGCCCCCCTCGTCGGTCAGGAGGGGGATCAGCCCCTCGGTAGAGCGGAACCAGGTCAACTGGCGGCGCGCGTAGTGGCGGCTCGCCTGCTTGATGGCCCCGATCGCCTCGGCAAGGCTGCATTCACCGCGAAAGGCGGCGGCAAGCTCCTTGTAGCCGATGGCCTGGGAGGCCGTCGTCCCCTCGGTGAGAGCGCCCCCCTCGTAGAGGGCGCGCGCCTCCTCCACCAGCCCCTCGGCGATCATGGCATCCACACGGCGGTCGATGCGGTCGTAGAGGACGGTGCGGTCGGCCGGGAAAAGGCCGAAGACGAGGAGAGAGAGCGCCGGGGGACGGTGGCGGCTCTCTTCGTCCAGGGCGCTCTTCCTGCGCCCGGTGGTGCGGTAGATCTCAAGCGCGCGCAGGGTGCGGCGCAGGTTGTTCGGATGGATGGCCGCCGCCGCGGCAGGATCGACCTCGGCAAGGGCCGCGTGCATTTTGAGCGGACCGCGCTCCTCGGCCTCGCGAAGGAGCGCCCGGCGCACCTCCTCGGGGACGGCGGGGAGATCATCATGGCGGTCACACCGTGCGGCCTCAAGGTAGAGGCCCGTGCCGCCGCACAGGATGGGCAGGCGGCCGCGCGAGGCAATGTCGCGGACGGCCGCACGGGCATCCCGTGCATAGTCGGCGGCGCTGTACGGCGCATGCGGGGGCAGGAGGTCGATCAGATGAGGGGGCGCCGCCGCCTGCTCGGCGGCGGTCGCCTTGGCGGTGCCGATGTCCATGCCGCGGTA
>JAZSGE010000019.1:0-27321 GCA_045532575.1 Eubacteriales bacterium
AGCCTGCCGCCGAGGACGAGTCTGCCGTCGAGGACGAGCCTGCCGCCGAGGATGAGCCCGCCGTCGAGGATGAGCCCGCCGCCGAGGACGAGTCTGCCGTCGAGGACGAGCCCGTCGTCGAGGACAAGCCCGCCGTCGAGGACGAGCCGGCTTCCGAGGATTGGGAGCCCTTTACGCTTGACAGCATGATCGACACGCTGATCGCCGAAAACCGTGCGGCGCGTGCCGAGCGCGAGCAGCCGCCGCGGGAGAGCCGCCGTGCCGAGGAGGTGACGGGCGAGCTTTTCACCGTGCCCACCGCTATGGAGGAGCCGACCGAGGAGTCGGCCGAGGGGCCGACGGCCCCCGAGGCGGAGGCCCCCACCCCGGATGTGCCCCCGGCCCCCACCGAGGAGTCGGAGGAGGCGCCCGCCGTCCCTGCGGCCGCCGAGACGACCTCCGCCCCGAGTGACCCCACGCCGCCCGACGGGATATGGGCGATGGCCTCGGTAGCCGCCGAGGAAATGGCAAGGAAGAAAAAGGCCAAGCGCCGCCGCTTCCGCATCCGCCTGATCCGCCGCGCCGGCGAGGAGGTGACGCCTCCCACCGTGACCGATGTCGGGGAGGCGATCCCGCTCATTGAGGAGCAGCCGGTCACCCCCGGTCGCGAGATGCGCGATGAGGAAGGGGTCGGCACCCTGCGCCCCCAGGATTTTTTCATTGCCGATCTGCGCCGCGAGGAGCTTGCCTCCTCGGCGAGCGGAGAATACATTTCAAGAAATCAGATCGAATCGATCGCCACAGCCTACGCCGATGAGCGGCGTTCGCTCACCTGGCGCTTTGCACTGGCCGTCTTCCTTTCGGTCTTCGTTCTCGTTTATGAGAACCTCCCGATCTTCGGGATCACGCTCGCCTCGCTCTTCGGCCTTGCGCCGCGTGTTGCGGTAGCGCTGGATCTCGGTCTCCTTCTCGCCGCCGCTCTTCTTGTTACCGACCGCCTCCGCGCGGCCGTGAACGAGATCTTTGCATGGCAATATGGGGCGAATGCCGTCACCCTCCTTTCACTTATCGTCTCCTTTGCCCTTTCGGTCGTGGCGCTCTCGCTTGGCGAGGATGGCGTTTTGTGCGCCCTGCCCGGTGTCTTTGCCGTGACACTCTTGCTCGGCTTTGCCCGCCTTGAGGTCAAGGATGCGGAGAAGACCTTCGGCCATTTGTGTGAGTCGGGCGATAAGCTGGCCGCTGAGGACATTCCTGCCATCTACGTCCCCGAGGAGGCGAACATCCTCGGCCGCCGCGTGCGGGATGTGGTGCATATCAAAAAGGTCGGCTTCATCACGGGCTATTTTGCCCGTATGAACCAAAAGCGCGAGGATTTTCGCCTGCATACTATCCTCTCCGCCATCGCCCTCGGGGTCTTCTTCCTCGGGACGGGGATCACGGCGATCGCCGCCCCCGCCCTCGGCTCTGCCGAGATCCTGTCGCTTTCGGCGTGGCTTGCGGTGCCGCTCTCGCTCTCGCTCTTCTATGCCGCCCGTCGCCTCCCCTATCACCGCCTTGTTGAGAACGCCGATGCCCACGCGAGTGCCGTCATCGGGGAAAGCTCGGCGGAGGATTATGCGGATGTGGACGCCATTGCCTTTGAGGACGTGGAGGCCTATCCCGCAAGAAAGGTGCACGTGCGCAAGATCAAGATGTACGGTGACAGTCATCTTGACGAGGTCCTTTATTACATGGCCAGTGTCTTCTCGGTGCTGGGTGGTCCGCTTGACGGGGTCTTCCGTGTATCGGCCTCCGAGCTTGGGATCTCGGACGACGTGACACTCATCGAGAGCGGCAACGAGGGCTTCGAGGCACGGGTTGACGGTGTTCCCGTCCGTGTCGGTAAGTGGGGCTATTTCCCCACGGCCACGGTCTCTCCCTACCACGATACCGAGGACATCGCCACCGAGAGCGAGGGGAACATCAGCATTATGTTTGCCGCGGTGGACGGTGTCATCAATGCCAAATTCTATATCGAATACAACATCAAGGACAGCTTTGAGCGCGCCGTCCACCGCCTCCGCAAGAACGGTGTGCAAACGCTGGTCCGCAGCTTTGACCCGAACATCGGCGACAAGCTCCTGGCGGCCACCGCCCACAGCTGCGATGCCCGCCTGCGTGCCGTCAAAAAGAAGCCCGAGCAGATGTACGACTTTGCTGAGTCGCGCGTTGACAGCGGCCTCCTGACGGGTGCCGGCTCGCGCGATCTTCTCGAGACGCTCTTTATGTGCCGGAGCTATCGCAAGGCAACGCGCATCCTGCGCGTGATCAAGGCGATCGCCCTTCCCGTCTCCCTGCTCGGCAGCCTCCTCCTCTCCTTCCTATGGACGGGGGGCGCCTACCACTCGGTGTACGGGGTGGCGATCTCACTCGTCTGGCTGCTCCCTGTGTCGATCGTCACGGGCATTTTCCTGAAGAAAGAAAGATAACACTATGAATTTTCGTGACTACCCCGAGATCCTCCGCTCGGTCGAAAAGCCGGGTCGCTATACCGGCGGAGAGCTCTATGAGATCAAAAAGGACAAGGCCGTGACCGACGTCCGCGTGGCCTTCTGCTTTCCCGACATTTACGAGATCGGGATGTCGAACCTCGGGATGCGCATTCTCTACGAATGCCTGAACGCCGAGGAGGGGGTCGCCTGCGAGCGTGTCTATGCCCCCTGGGGGGACATGGACGAGAGGATGCGCCTTCACGGCCTTCCGCTCACCGCCTCGGAGAGCGGCGATCCCGTCGGCGACTTTGACGTTGTGGCCTTTACCCTGCAATATGAGCTCTGCTATACCACCGCCCTGCATATGATGAAGCTTGCGGGCATCCCCCTCCTCGCCTCCGATCGTGGGGAGGAGGCCCCCATCCTTCTCGGTGGCGGCCCCTGCGCCTACAACCCCGAGCCCCTCGCCGATTTCTTTGATATCTTCTCGATCGGCGAGGGCGAGGAGGCCCTGCCCGAGCTTGCCCGTCTCCTCCGCCGTATGAAGCGTGACGGCACCTATACCAAGGCGGCCTTTTTGCGTGAGGCCTCGCATCTTGAGGGCTTTTATGTCCCGTCGCTTTACGAGGTCACCTACCATGAGGACGGCACGATCGCGGCCATCACGCCGAAGCATGACGATGTACCGGCCAAGGTGAAAAAGCGCATCGTGGCCGACCTTGATAAGGCACGCATCCCCCTCCGCCCCGTGCTCCCCTATATCGAGACGGTGCATGACCGCGTGATGCTTGAGACCTACCGTGGCTGTATCCGCGGCTGTCGCTTCTGCCAGGCGGGGATGGTCTACCGCCCCGTGCGTGAGCGCTCGGTCGATACGCTGTGCGAGCAGGCCGCGGCCCTTGTCGCCAACACCGGCTACGAGGAGATCTCCCTCATCGCGCTCAGCATCAGCGACTATTCGCACGTCGATGAGCTGACAGACCGCCTGCTGTCCTGGACGAATGACAAAAAGGTAAATCTTTCTTTACCGTCTCTTCGTGTCGATAGCTTCACCCGGGAGCTGATGGACAAGATCTCCACCGTCCGCATGGGGGGGATCACCTTCGCCCCCGAGGCCGGCACGCAGCGCCTGCGCGACGTCATCAACAAGAACGTATGTGAAGAGGATCTTCTGCGCGCCACGGGCATCGCCTTTGAGGCGGGGAAGAGCAATGTGAAGCTCTACTTCATGCTTGGCCTGCCGACCGAAACGCCCGAGGATCTTGCCGGCATTGCCGCGCTCGGCTCGAGCGTTATCCACCGCTACTTCGAGGTGCCGAAGCCGAAGCGCGGCGGCCGTGGCGTGAGCGTCACGCTGAGCGTGGCCTGCTTCATTCCGAAGCCCTTCACGCCCTTCCAATGGGAGGCGCAGGCCACCCTTGAGGAGCTGCGCGAGAAGCAGGAGTATCTTGGGTCCTGCGTGACCGATCGCCGCATTACCTACAATTATCATGAGGCTAAGGTCTCGCGCATTGAGGCCGTCTTCGCTCGCGGTGACCGCCGCCTCTCGCGTGCCCTCCTTCTGGCCGCCGAGGAGGACCGCACCTTCGATGCCTGGGATGAATGCTTTTCCTATGAGGCGTGGTGCGACATCTTCGAGCGTGCCGGGATCGATCCCGCCTTTTACGCCAACCGCGCCTTTGGTCTTGACGAGGTCCTGCCGTGGGATATGATCGACTGCGGCGTCAGCAAGGCCTTTTTGCGCCGTGAGCGCGACCGCGCCTACGCCGGAAAGACCACCCCCTCCTGCGCCGAGCATTGCTCGGGCTGTGGGGCATCCAAGCTGGGAGGTAAAACGCAATGGTGTCCCTGATCCAACCGCATAAGCCCGAGGAGGCGGTGCACATCACCCTTCGCTTCCGCCTTGAAAAACGGGGGCCGCTTGCCTACATCTCGCATCTTGACGTTCTCCGTACGATGATCAAGGCGCTGAAGCGTGCCGACCTCCCCCTCTATTACAGCGAGGGCTTTTCTCCCCATCCGAAGCTCGTCTTTGCCACCCCCCTGTCGCTTGGGCAGGAGAGCGTTTGCGAGTACCTTGATGTCCGCCTTGCGGAGGACTACGATCCTCGGGCCGCGATGCAGGCGCTGAACGCCACCCTCCCCGCGGGGATCCGCGTGACGGCCGCCGGCTATCCCGCCTGCAAATTTGCGGCGATCGCCCGCTCGACCTACGAGATCACCCTGAGGACGAAAGGGGCCGACGAGGCCCTGGCCGCACGCTGTGCCGCCCTCCTCTCGTCCCGCCCGCTGATCGTCTTCAAGCGCTCGAAGGCCGGTGACCGCGATACCGATATTTCGGGGAGCATCCTTGCGGCCGAGGCTGCCTTCCGTGACGGCGAGATCCGCCTGACCGTGACCCTCGCCGCCGAGGGCTCGGCCTTCCTGAACCCCGACTATCTCGTGACGGCCCTCCGCCGCGACCTCGGTGTCCTCTCGACCGATCCGATGACCGAATCCTGCCGCATTCTCCGCGTCTCTCTGGCCAATGAGGCGGGCGAGATCTTCCATGACGAGGTATAACATGAAATTCAAGACTCTGATCTTTGATCTTGACGGTACCCTTCTTGATACCATTACCGATCTTGCGAACAGCGTAAACCACGCGCTCAGGGAGCATGGGTATCCGACACATGCCGAGGCGGACTATTTCCGCATGGTGGGCAACGGCATCGAAATGCTGCTGGTGCGCGCCCTCCTCGGTGGCAAGGAGAACCCCGATTTTTCCGCCGTGCACGCCACCTTCCGCGCCTATTACGACATCCATAAGGAGGATGCCACCGCCCCGTATGCGGGCATCCTTCCGATGCTGTCGGCCTTCAAGGCCGCCGGCCTTCCCCTTGCGATCGTCTCGAATAAGTACGGCCCGGCCGTCAAGGCCCTGGCGGCGCGCTTTTTCGGCGATACCATTACTGTCGCCGTGGGGGAGAGCGCGACGGTGGCCAGAAAGCCGGCACCTGATGCCGTCTATCTTGCGCTGTCCGAGCTCGGTGTCGGTGCCGAGGGGGCGGCCTTCATCGGCGACTCCGAGGTGGATATTGAAACGGCAAGGAACGCCGGCCTCCCCTGCCTTTCGGTAGGATGGGGCTTCCGCACGCAGGCCGAGCTGACGGCGGCAGGGGCCGACCGCGTGTTTATGACACCCGATGAGCTTTGTCGCTATGTTTTGGAGTGAAAAGAGGCTTGCCTTTGGCAAGCCTCTTTTATATGATCTCGCAAAGATCAAGCCGAAGATCACGCTTCATATCGAGGAGGAAGCTTTCAAGCTCGGCGCGTCCGATGCTGTATTCGACACGATCCCCACAGCGTGCCGCCGCCGCGGCACGGGCGATGCCGGCGTTCAGGGTATCGATGCGGTCGTGCGGAAAGACGAAGTTCAAGAGGTGGATCTCATCGATCACGCGCTCACCAAGCGCCAAGAGCTCCTCGGCGGCCTCGGGGAGCGGCGCCGTTTCCCCGGGGAGGGCGGCGAGATAGTCGTCGATCCGATGAATGCCCGCCACCGATACGGTAATGACCCCTGCGATAAGGAAGACGATAACGGTAACGGCAGAGAGAAAGGCCTTCATTTTTTCGCCTCCTTCGGGATAAGGGAGGTCTTACCCTCCTCGTCGATCGTCAGGAGGAAGACCTCCTCGGGGGTCGTGCCGCGCTTTTTGCACAGCGCCCGGAGCCAGTCCTCGCTTTTTTTGAAGCGGCGGAGCGTGTCGGTATCCACCACCCCATCCGAGATCAGGGGGAAGGCACAGCCCGCCTCCCCCTTTGCCTTGCCGGCATCCCCGGTGCTGAGCGGCTCCTTGGCGCTTTTCGGAATGAGCGAGAACTTCCCGTTCTCCTCGAGGATCGCATAGTAGATATCGTCAAGATCGCGGTAGCCCTGCTGGCGCACCTCGCTCAAAAGCTCGCCGATCGTGATCCGCATCCGCCCCATCTCCGCCTGGTCGATCTCGCCGCGATCAACGAGGATCGAGGGCTTTTGCTCAAAGATCCTTTTGAGGAAATTCACGCGACTCTTGGCAAAGGTGATGACGATCTCGAACGAGACGATAAGGAGGACCGGGAGCACAACATGGAAGATGGGGATCTCGGGATCCTCGATCGGGAGCGAGGCCAGCTGGGAGAGCAGGAGGGTCGTCACAAGCTCGGACATCTCAAGCTCCCCCACCTGCCGCTTGCCCATCGCGCGGATGACGACGGTGACGAGAATATAAAGGAATAGCGTGCGGAATACGATAGCGTACAAAAAAGATCCCCCCTTTTTCCGAGTAGTATCGGTTCTTTGGGGGGATCTTATTCTCAGTCGCGCATCGCCGTCAGCGCAATGAGTAGGTCAAGGTTGTCCTCCTGCGCATCGCCCGGATGCTGCGTTGCACGGTTGCGGCCGCGTGCGCCGCATACCTCGCACTCATGCGTGATGATATAACCGCGGCGGGGGTCCGGCTCAGCAAACAGGGGGCGCATCGTGCCGCGGCAGGGGTTTTTGCGATCGCCGGGCATCACGTCCACGTGGAGGGAATAGAGGCAAAAGGGGCAATGATTGCGTGAGGTGTAGCCGAGCGGCGCCACCTCGCGGCCGCAATGGGCACAAACAAAGCCCGCATCATTTTTTGAAAACCGTTTACTTTCCATATAGTGTCAGCCCTTTTCTTGATAAAAGCGCCCGTCGGCGCCCATACTATACGCACAGCCAAGGCTGTTGGAGGATACCATTGATGAAAAAACAGATGCTTGCTCTCCTTCTCGGTGTCTGCCTGCTTCTCTCGATGACCGCCATCTCGGCGCTTGCCGCGCCCATGGACGGGAATGTGGGAGACGATAATGGCGTTGTGACCGAGGGAGAGGATACGGGACTTTTGCGAGATGTGACGACCACGGCTCCCACGACGACAACGGCTCCCGGGACGACCACAGCTCCCACGACGACGACCGTCCCCGGGACGACCACGGCCCCTGTGACCACGTCGCCCATCACCACGGCAGGGGATGCCGCCGATGATAGCGGGAGCGTGCTCGGGATCGTGATCGCGGCCATCATTGCCGCGGCGGTCGTGGCACTTGCTGTGATCTTCATTCCCAAGATGCGCAAGGGGAACCGATAAGGGGCACGGAGGCAATGCCTCCGTGTTTTATTTTCCTACGCAGAAGTGACGGAAGATCTCGTCCACGATCTCCTCGTTGACCGTGCGCCCGTCCACCTCACCAAGCGCCGCAAGCGCCGCGCAAAGATCGGCGGTATACATATCGGCGGGTTGACCGCAAAGCAGGGCCGAAAGGGCCGAACGCAGGGCCTCGTGGGTCTTCGCAAGGGCGGCGTATTGCCGTGCCGAGGAGACGATGGCATCCTCGCCGATCGTAAGCTCACCGGCGTTATACACGCTCCCGATGAGGGCCGAGAGCGACTCGGTGGTATCGTTCTTGGCCGAAATGTCGATGACACGGTCAAAATGCGGCTCGATCTCAGGCTGCTCGATGCGCGAGGGGAGGTCTGCCTTGTTCAGGACGGCGATGCGTGTCACCCCCTCCCTTGTGGGGAGGTCAAAGAGCGCGCGGTCCTCGGAGGTGAGGGGAAGCGACGCATCAAAAACGCAAAGGATAAGGTCGGCCTCGCTGAGCGCCTCCTTGGCGCGATTCACGCCGATCCTTTCAATGGGATCGTCCGAGTCACGGAGGCCTGCGGTGTCAAAAAGGCGGAGAAGCACGTCGCCGAGGGGAACCGTGCGCTCAAGGACGTCGCGCGTTGTGCCGGGGATATCGCTGACAATGGCGGCCTCCTCGCCAAGGAGAAGGTTATAGAGGCTGCTTTTTCCAACGTTCGGCCGCCCGACGATGACGGTTCGGATGCCTTCGGCAACGGCGCGCCCCGTGCGATAGCTGGAGGTCAGCGCGCGGATGCGCTCGCTAAGGGCGGTCAGGCGCGCCGTAAATTCCTCGGCCGGGATCTCGGAGAGATCCTCCTCGGGAAAGTCGATAACAGCCTCGGCCGCGCTTGTGAGGGCAAGGAGCTCGGCATAGCATTCGCGCAGGCGATCGGCGAGCAGGCCGCGCGCCGCCGAGAGGCGCACCTGCGCCTCGCTTCTCGCGTCAAGCAGGGTAGCGATCGCCTCGGCCTCGGTGAGCCCGAGCCGTCCCGAAAGAAAGGCACGGCGTGTGAACTCACCGGCTGAGGCCGGGGTCGCACCGGCCACGAAGAGAGATTCGAGGATAGTGCGTGTGATCAAAAGGCCGCCATGACAACAAAACTCTACAGTATCCTCGCCCGTATAGGAGTGGGGGGCGGGGAAGGCGGTGGCCAGCCCGTCATCGACGCATACCTCCTCGGCAAGGAAGTCGCCGTATACCGCAAGGCGTGGTGCCTCCCAGGGGAGCTTCCCCCCACGGGGGCGAAAAACGCGCGCGGCGATCCCGAAGGCCTCGGGGCCCGAGAGGCGGATAAGGGCAACCCCGCCCTTACCGGGCGGGGTCGAAATAGCGGCTATGGTGGTGTTGTATTCACTCATCGTCCGACGTGGCGGGGGTCTCTACGACCTCGATCTCGATATCGCTCTCGACCGCGGCCTCGTCCACCGTCTCAACGGTGTCAAGCTCGTCAGCCTCGATCTCGGCCTCGGCGGCTTCGGCCTTCTTGTCGGTGAGGTAGATCACGATCTTACGGTTCGAGTCGCTTCCCACGGAGTTCGTGGAAACACCCTCGATGCCCTGGACCTCGGAGTGGATGATGCGGCGCTCGTAGGCGCTCATCGGCTCGAGCATTACGCTGCGGTTGTTCTTCAGCGCCTGCGCGGCCTTGCGGCGTGCGAGGGCGCGGAGGGTCTCCTCGCGCTTGGCACGGTAGCCCTCGATGTCCACAGTCACGCGGAGCTTGCTCTTTTCGCCGTTGATGTTCTTCTGGGCGGCGGCAAGGTTGGCAAGGTACTGCAGGGCATCCAGCGTATCGCCGTGATGGCCGATCAGCACCGAGGCGGCCTCGCCCGTGATCGAGATGCGGAGGGTCCCGTCGCTCGAGGAGTAGAGGGTAGCCTCGGCATCAATGCCCATGTTGGCAAGCAGAGTACGGATGAAGTCGAGCGTGCGGTTCTCGCCCTCGGCAACCTCCAGCTTCTCAAAGGTCAGCTCACTCTCGGGGATGACAACGCTGCGCATCGCGGTGCTCTTGGTCTTGGCATCGCGCACGGCCTCCTCGATCTCGGCACGGCGGCGGCTGGCGGCCTCGTCACTTCTTTGGCGGTTACCCGAGCGGCGGTTGCGGCTGCGGTTCCCGCGGCGCCCACCGTCACGGCCCTCGCGGCTCTCGTGCTTCTCCTCGGTCGCCTTCTCCTCGCCACCGCGCGAGCGGCGCTCGGGGGCATCGGGGAGCTCGATATAGGCGCGCACCTTCGCAGGGCGGGCGCCAATGCCGAAGATGCCCTTGGTGCCAAGGTCGATCAGCTCAAACTTGACGTCATCCTCGGGCGAAGCGCCGAGGGCGGCGATGGCATTTTCCTTTGCAATGTTATAATCCTTACCGGTCGCGGTAATTTCCTTTATCATGGTCGTTTCCTTCTTTCTTTTACTTGTCGGCGTCGTTTTTGTCTTCCTTCATAGGAGCCTGAGCGATCCCCTTCGGCGCGGGCTTCTTCTGTGCCGGTCGGCTCGGGGGAGGGGCAGGGATGTCGTAATCGTCATCATCAATGTGATGGAGCGAGCGGGGGCGGGGCTTGTCTTCAGCCGGGGCGTCCTCCTCGGTGTAGGTAGCGGTAGAACCGCTGCCCGAGCCGATCACGCGCTTCTTCTTACCGCGGAGCTCGCGCTCAGCCGCCTTCAGCTCCTCCTCGGTGAAGGTAGGCAGGGGCATAAACTTAGCGAGCAGGAGCATCTGACCGATCGAGAGGATCGACTGATAGATCCAGTAAAGGCCAAGGGCCGCCGGCAGGCGGAAGGCGAGAAAGAGGGTCATGGCAGGCATCGCAAAGTCCATGATCTTCATCGACATGGCGGCATCGGGGGTCTGCGTCTGCGCCGCCATCGCGGGATTGAGCCAGCGCGTCAGCTTCATGCTGAAGAACTGCGAGGCAAAGACGAGGATCGGCAGGATGACGGCCCAGGAGAGGATCTCGGGGTTTGCCGAGAGATCAATGATGCCGAAAAGGTTGAAGTTCGGCAGATCCACGCCCGAAAGCTCGGCATAGCTGCTGCTGTCGTGGATCACCTTGCCGATGATCCCGATCTCGTTCTTGACATCCATCTCAAGCGCCGCAGCCAGCGATTTGATCTTCTCGCTGTCCAGCATGCAGATATAGGAAAGGGGACGCTGAATGATGCGGTAGAGGATAAAGATCAGAGGGAGCTGAATGAGCATCGGAAGGCACCCGGCAAAGGGGGAATACCCCTCCTTCTGCTGCATGTCCATGATCTCCTGTTGCTTTTTGCGCAGGGTGACCTGGTCGGTACGGCCGGCGTACTTCTTCTCAATGGCGTACATCTTCGGGCGAAGCTTGGCCATTTTGATCTGATTTTTCTGTTGCTTGATGCCGAAGGGAAGCAGAAGGAGCTTCACGATCAGCGCGAACCAAAGGAGTGCCAGCGCATAGCTCTCAAACCCGATGGTGTAGTAGCAAAAGCGTATGACATATCCAAGGCCCTGGTAAATAAAATCCATGGTTAGTCCTCCGTTTCGGATAGTTCCTCATCATCCTCCACTTGTCTGCTAAAGGGGCGAATTCCGTGAAGCGGTACGGGGTCATAGCCCGCCCGACAGAAGGGGTTACAGCGCAAAAGGCGCCACACCGTCAGGAAAAGCCCTACAAAAAAGCCACGTTTTTCAAATGCTTCGATCGCATAGGCAGAACAGGTCGGAGTGAACCTGCAGCAGGACGGTTTTATGGGGGAGATGAATTTTTGATAGAGGCGTACAAGCCAGATGCACAGGTGCTTCATGCTTCGTACAGCCCCAGCTTGCGGAAGGCGCGTGCAAGATCACGCGCAATGTGCTGGGCTTTGGCGGTGACGGCCGCATCCCGTGCGGCGATCACGATAAGGAAGCCCACCTTGATGGGTTGCTCGGAGATGGCGGCGCGATACCCCTCACGCAGGATGCGCTTGGTGCGGTTGCGCTCGACCGCTCCGCCGAGCTTTTTTGAGACCGTGAGCCCGATGCGATTGACCCGCTTCTTTTCGGGATGCGCCTTGGCAAGGCGGCCGGCGGCATAATCGGGCAGGACATAGACGGCAAGGCGCTCGGTCACATAGCGCTTGCCCTTTGAATACGCTTTCTGGAACAGATGGTTTTCGGTAATCGCGGAGAATTTCAAGAAAATCCCTCCTTGATAAACAAAAACTCCGATAAAGGCAAAGGCTTATCGGAGTTTTTTGTCGGCATGATCAATAGGTAAGCTGAGCTCTGCCTTTTGCGCGTCTTCTCTTCAGAACTTTTCTGCCGTTAGCGGTTGCCATTCTCTTTCTGAAACCGTGCTCAACTTTTCTCTGTCTCTTCTTGGGCTGGTAGGTTCTCTTCATGGCGGCACCTCCTTCTTTAGGATAAGGGTTTGATTTATATAATCAAGTTATATAAACGTTCGGGACTTGTCCTCGCGTATTCATACTCATTTATTATACGCCAATGTCCCTCGGTTGTCAAGTCCTTACAGAAAACTTTTCGTGTCCCCTACGGTCTTTTTTAAAAATCCTCGGCGTCAAAGGGGAAGCGGACGCCGATCTTCCTGCGGATCTCGTCCATTTCCCGAAGAACGGCGATGCTTTCCGAGAGGGGATGGCGGTCGCTTTCGGTCATCCCCGCCTCGACACAGCGCACGACCTCGAGGATCTCCTCCTCAAATCCGTTGCCGAGGAAGGGAAGGAGCACCTCGCGCGTTCTGCCGCTCACTGTGACCGAGTAACGGTCGGCACCGTAGAAGGTCGGTAGATGAATATACCCGTTCGTGCCGTAGATGTAAGCACTCGGGGGCTTGACGACGAGTGTACCCGAGGACAGCGAGGCGATCTCGCCGCCCTCATAGGCGAGCGTCATTTGCGTATGACAGTCGGTGCCGTTATACAGGGTGGCTTTGGCGTCGATCGTGCGCGGCGAGGTACCGAAGAGCATCGCCGCGAGGTGCAGGCAGTAGACGCCGACATCAAGGAGTCCGCCGCCCGCCATGGCGGGATCAAAGATGGCATGGCCCGAGGCGGGATCAAGATAATACGAAAAATCGGCGGAAAGCCCCATAAGCCGCCCGATCGCGCCGCTCCTTGCCTCGTCGATCGCGGCATTGACGGCCGGCAGAAAGCGCGTCCATATGGCTTCCATCAGGAAGCACCCACACTCCTTGGCAACGGCCGCAAGCTCGGTCGCCTCGGCGGCATTGACGCAGAGTGGCTTTTCCGAAAGAACGTGCTTTCCTGCGCGCAGAAAGATCTCGGCGCAGGGCTTGTGGAAGGGATGCGGTGTTGCGATGTATACGCAGTCAATGAGGGGCGAGGCCGCCATCTCCTCGTAGCTTCCGAAAACAGCGGGAATGTCGTAGGCCTCGGCGAAGGCGCATCCCTTATCGTAGGAGCGCGATGCCACGCCGTACAGCTCACAGGCGGAAAGGCTCTTGCAGGCAGTAGCGAATTTGCGCGCAATATTCCCGGGGCCGACGATGCCCCAACGCAGCTGTTTCATAGGGTGTCCTCCTTTGGGGGTAGTAATTCCATTGTAGCAGAAATGTCGGCGTAACGCAAGACAAAAGCGTTCTTGCATATAAAACGCAGTACCGGCGTGTCAGTGCCGATACCGCGCTTTTTTAATAATATTTGGCTCGCGCCCTTTTGCGGAAATAGAGGAAGAGCATAAAGCCCGCGAGCGAGGCGAGGATCGCCCCGGCAAAAATGTAGATGCCGAGATCCCCCCCGCCACCGATCTTCAGCTCCTCCCAGAGCGAGTTGGAATATTCCAGCGTCTTTTGGTCGAGGTTGCGGAAGTAGTAGGTGTTATAGCCCTCAAGGTCGGGATACAGGATCTCATCCTCGAAGAAGTCGTACTCGGGGTCAAGCGCCACCTTGTCGTTCGGCGTCGCATAGCAGATGTACTCGGCGATCTCCTTGGCGACGTTGTATTCCTCACCGCCGACCGTGATCGAGGTCGAGAGGGCGAAGTTGATGAAGCGCTCGGCGGCGAGCTTGCGCTCGGGGGGCGTGTCCTTCGGAATGCAGAAGGCATCGACGAAGATGTTGGTGCCCTCCTTCGGGTAGACGAGGGCGAGGGCGGGATTCTCCTCCTGCATGGTGTAGAAGTCACCGGCATAGTAGGGGGCCAGCGTAGCGGCACCGCTCTCCATCTTGTTGAAGACCTCGTCCATGACGTAGGCCTGCACAAGGGGCTTTTGCTTCTTCAGCATGGCGAGGGCCTCGTCCCAGCGCGCTCCCTCGGCGGTGTTCACGTAGTTGTCGTCCTCGGTCGTATGCCCCTTCTCGTAGGAAAGGATATACTGCGGAATACCAAAGGCATCACGCGAGTTGTTGAAGGAGAGGATCTGCCCCTTGTAGTGCTCATCCCACAGGATGTTCCAGGAGACCTCACCCTCAAAATCCTCGGGGCGGAGCTTCGGGCTTTCGGTGTTGTAGATGAGCCCGACAAGACCGTAGGTGTAGGGGACCGAATAGCGGCTTGTGGTTTCGGTTTTGTCGTAGTCGGGATTCTGGAAGTGGGGGCTGATGTTTTCCTTGAAGTTCGGGATGTTCGTAAAATCCAGGGGGGCCAGCTTCTCCTCGGCGATCAGTCGCTCGACCATATAGTCGGAGGGGATGATCAGGTCGATCTTCGACGAGCCGTTCTTCAGCTTGGCGTACATCTCCTCGTTCGACGAGAAGATCGAGTACACCACCTCAAGCGGCTCGCCGTAGGTCTCCTCGTAATACGCCTCGAAAAGCTCAAGGACGTTCTCGGAGTCGTCGGCCCCGAGGGGCATATATTCGCCCCAGTTGTAAATATAAAGTTTTGTTGTCTTTTCTCCGCAGGAGGAGAGCCCGAGGACGGGCGTTACCAAAAGAACCGTGAGCAAAAGGAGCGAAAGGATGCGCTTTTTCATCGGCCGACCTCCTTTCTCTTCTTACGGGCGGCACGCACCTGCTTGTTCTCGGAGCGCGCCTGCAGAAGGTTCGAAAGCACAAGGAGAAGCAGCACCGAGCCGAAGATGATCGTCGAGAGGGCGTACATATCGGGGGTGACGGTACGCTTGGTCATGCCGTAGATGACGATCGGCAGGGTCTGGAAGTCCTCCGAGTTAAAGTAGCTGATCACAAAGTCGTCAAGCGAGAGCGTGATCGCCATGATAAAGCCCGAAAGGATCCCGGGCATGATGGCGGGGAGCTCGACACGGAAGAAGGATTGGAGCGGCGTGCAGCCGAGGTCAAGGGCGGCCTCGGGCAGGCTCTTGTCCATCTGGCGGATCTTCGGGAGGACCGAAAGGAGCACGTAGGGGATATTGAAGGTCACGTGCGCGATCAAGACGGTCCAGAAGCCGAAAACGCTCTTGAGGCCAAGCACCGTCATCACAAAGGTGAAGAGAAGGGCCAGCGAGATACCCGTGACGATATCGGGGTTCATCATCGGGATGTTCGAGACCGACATAACGCTCGCCTTCACGTACCGATTCTTCATCTTGGAGATGCCAACGGCCGCCGCCGTCCCGATGACGGTAGCGATCAGCGAGGAGAGGAGCGCCAGGATCAGCGTGTTCTTGAGGGCATCCATGACCTCGTCGCGGCCGAAGAGCTCACGGTACCAGTCAAGCGAGAAGCCCGAGAAGACCGACAGGCTCTTTCCCTCGTTGAAGGAGAAAAAGACCATAATGGCGATCGGGGCGTAGAGAAAGACGAGGACAAGCCCCGTATAGATGCGCGAAACGGCCTTGCTCATACCACGATCCCCCCTTCATCATCGCCGAAGCGGTTCATCACCGCCATCGAAAGCAGAACGAGGACCATCAGCACAAGAGACAGCGCGGCCCCCATGTTGTAGTTGGTGTTGGCCATAAACTGCCGCTCGATGGTGTCGCCGATGAGGTCAAAGCTGCCGCCGCCCATCTTCTGCGAGATGTAGAAGGTGGAGACCGAGGGCACAAAGACCATCGTGACTCCCGAGATAATGCCGGGGAGCGAAAGGGGCATCACGACCTTGAAGACCGAGAGGAAGGGGTTGCACCCGAGATCCCCCGAGGCCTCGAGGAGCGATGCGTCGATCTTCTGCATCACGGTGCAGAGGGGCAGGACCATATAGGGCAGGAAGTTATAGACCATACCGAGGATGACGGCACCGCTCGTGCCGAGCATCTGCCATTCGGTGCCGAGGAGGGTGTTGATGAGGCCGTTCGTCTCGAGCAGGTTCATCCAGCAGTAGGTGCGGATCAGCAGATTCATCCATTGGGGGAGCATCACAAGCATAATGAGGATGCCCTGGGTATGCTTCTTCATCCGCGAGATAAAGTAGGCAAGGGGATAGCCGATGAGCAGGCAGAGGAAGGTGGCGATCACCGCGAAGCAGAGCGAGCGCAGAAAGATCGTCAGATAGTCGGCCGTAAAGAGATCGGCGATATTCGTGAAGGAAAAGGCCCCGTCCTTGTCGGTGAAGGCAAAATACAGGACGAAGATAAGAGGTGCCACGATAAAAAGGACACTCCACACGATGTGCGGGGCGGCGGCCGCCGTGCGCCGCAGAGAGCGTGCGCCCTGCATGTCAGCTCTCCTCGGGATCGGGGTTCGACAGCTCGTCCATCTCGTCGCTGAAGGTGCTGTAATCCCCGAACATGCCGGAAAACTCCGACTTTTTCATGATGTGGATGGCATCGGGCTCGATATAGAGGCCGATCTCGGCGCCAACGTCGACAAAGTCGGTCGATTGGATCATCCACTTGAAGCCCTGGATGTCAACGATGATCTCGTAATGCACGCCCTTGAAGGTGACCGACGAGACCGTGCCCGAGAGCATACCGCGCTCGACGGGAACCACGTCGACGTCCTCGGGGCGCACGACAACATCGACAGGCTCGTCCTTGCCGAAGCCGCCGTCAACGCAGTCAAAGAGGTGGTGCGCAAAATAGACCTTGCGGTCCTCGCGCATCACGCCGTCGATGATGTTACTCTCGCCGATGAAGTCGGCCACAAAGGCATTCTTCGGCCCGTTATAGATATCGGTGGGGGTGCCGATCTGCTGAATGACACCGTTGGCCATAACGACGACGGTATCCGACATCGAGAGGGCCTCCTCCTGGTCATGCGTAACGTAGATAAAGGCGATCCCCGTCTGCTTCTGGATCTTCTTCAGCTCATTCTGCATGTCCTTGCGGAGCTTCAGATCGAGAGCACCGAGGGGCTCGTCAAGGAGGAGGACACGCGGCTTGCTGATGAGGGCGCGCGCAATGGCCACGCGCTGCTGCTGACCGCCCGAGAGGAGGGTCACGTTCCTCTTTTCAAAGCCGCGGAGCGCCACAAGCTCAAGCATCTCCTTGACACGCTCCGAGATCTCTGCCTCCGGCACCTTCTTGAGGCGCAGGGCAAAGGCAATATTCTCATACACATTAAGATGAGGGAACAAGGCGTACTTCTGGAATACAGTGTTTACCTGACGCTTGTAGGGAGGCAGATCGTTGATCCGCTCGCCGTCAAAGTAAACCTCGCCTTCATCAGGGGTGACGAACCCGCCGATGATACGCAGGGTCGTGGTCTTACCACAGCCCGAGGGACCAAGAAGAGTGACAAACTCATTGTCCCTGATATAGAGGTCGATCGAGTTGAGCACACGCTCCCCGTCGAACTCCTTGGTAATTCCTCTTAACTCAATGATCCTTTTCATTTTTTGCCCGTCAATGACTCCTTTCGGTCCATGAGATCTTCCCGTAATGGGAAATCGAATAGAATTATAGCAAATCGACCGACAAAAAGCAATGATTTTTGAGAAAATAATCGCAAAACTTTTCCTACTATATATGGGGGTGTATGGTGCCTTATGCAGTTTTTCCTTATTTTCTACCGACTTTTGCCCGGTAAGGCGCGGAAAAGGAGGGAAGCGAGGAGGAAGAGCGCCGCAAAGCCCCCGGGAAAGAGAAGGAGTCTCAGGGCGAAAAAGAGCAAAAGGAGGGAGGCCGTGAGGCGCGCCGCACGGCGGATCGCTTCGGCGATCGGAAGAGGAAAGAGGAGAGCGGCGGTATCGAAGAGGACGAGGTCGCCGTCGTTGCCGCCGAGAGGGACGAGATTCATAAGCGCCGAAAAAAGATGCACAGCCCCCAGCGCCTTCAGCGGAGGGGGGAGGGGATCGGCCAAAAGGAGCGGGAGCGCCAGGAGAAGGTTAAAGAGGGGGCCTGCGAGGGCAATGATGGCCTCGTGACGGTAGGAGAGGGGATGGCGCGGATCCAGCGTGAGACCGAGGGCCACCGCCGAAAGGCGGGGGACCCCCTCGCCGAGGAGAGCGAAGGCAAAGAGATGGCCCCCCTCGTGGAGGAGCACCGCCGAGGCAAGCATCAGGAGCTCGGCAGGGCCGGCAAAAAGCAAAAGGGGCACCCCCCACACCAGCATGGGGAGTGCCCTGCGGAGGCTATTCATCGAGACCGAGAAAGGCCACAACGGCATCGTTTTCCATTGCGCGCTCAACGACCGAGGGGGTCGCCTCCTCTCGCCCCTCAAGATGCATCCCGGCAATACCGCCGAGCACGAGCGAAAGCGATACGAGCAGCGCGGAAACGAAGGCGGCAACGGCGGCGCGCCCTCCCTCGCCCTCGGGCAAGCGGTTCTTATCAAACGGCATAAAGCTCCCTCCCTTCCGCTACCATTGTATGCGCCCTTTTTCCAAAATATGAGCCGAAAACCGCCTCGCGCCTTTCGTGGTACGGGAGGGAGAAAAGTTTTTTTGAAAACTCCCCTCCTCCTATTGACAAACCGTAGGGGGCAGGGTATAATAAAAGCAAAGATAGAGGCGCGCACGACAAGAGTACCGTCGGTGGGATACCCTTCGCAAGGGGTTGCCGTCGGGAAAGGGGACTGCGCCGAAGGCGGCCTTGCGAGGGTCGTCCTGGTAAAGGGAACAACATCCTGTTTACTGTCGCCTTGGCGGAGTGCTATCGACGTTTGAGAGCGTGGCTTTCTATGCTCTTTGGTGGCCGTCCGCAAGGATAGGCCTATTTTTTTGCATAATAAAATTTTCAAAATAAAGGAAGAACGACCATGACTAAGAAACCCATCTTTGAGGGCGCCGCGACCGCGCTCGTCACACCGCTTACCGCCGAGGGGGTGGATTACGCCGCCTTCGGCCGCCTGATCGATTGGCAGATCGAGTCGGGCATTGATGCTCTTGTCGTCTGCGGCACCACGGGTGAATCCTCCACCCTGACCGATGAAGAGCACCGCGAGGCCATCCGCTTCGCCGTTGACCGTGTGGCAGGGCGTTGCCCCGTGATTGCCGGCACGGGCTCGAACGATACGGCCTACGCCGTCGAGCTTGCGCGTTTCTCGGAGGAGGTCGGTGCCGATGCCCATCTCGTCGTGACCCCCTACTACAATAAGGCGACCCAGAAGGGGCTTATCAAGATGTACGAGACGATCGCCGATGCCTGTCAGCTCCCGATGATCCTGTATAACGTCCCCTCGCGCACCGGTGTCAACATCGAGCCTGCGACCTACGCGGCCCTGGCCGATCATCCCAACATCGCCGCCATCAAGGAGGCGAGCGGGAATATCTCGAAGATCGTGGAGACGGTGGCGCTCGTCGGCGATAAGCTCGACCTCTATTCGGGCAACGACGACCAGATCGTGCCAATCCTCGCCTGCGGCGGCCGCGGTGTCATTTCGGTGCTCTCGAACCTCGTGCCGGGTGAGACCTCCGAGCTGTGCCGTGCCTTCTTCCGCGGCGACGTTAAGAAGAGCATGCAGATGCAGACCCATTACCTCCCCCTCGTGAACGCCCTCTTCTCGGAGTGCAATCCGATCCCCGTCAAGGCCGCCATGGCCGCCATGGGCTTCTGCGAGGATACCCTCCGCCTCCCGCTCACGAACCTTGAGGATGCCCACCGTGAGACGCTTTACGCCCTGATGCGTAAAGAGGGGCTCATCGGTTGACGGAGGCCGCTATGAAGCTGATCGTTACGGGCGCTTGCGGGCGCATGGGGCAGGAGCTGCTTGCCGCCATTGCCGCCTCCGAGGGGCGCTTTACCGTGGCCGCCGCTGTCGATATCAGCGGCAAGGCCATCCCCGGCATTCCTATGTACACTCGGCTCTCTGATGTGACCGAGGAGGCCGATGTGCTTGTCGACTTCTCGCACCACGCGGCCACCGCCGACCTCCTTGCCTTCGCCGCGCGCCGCGCGATGCCCCTTGTCATTGCGACCACGGGGCAGACCGAGGAGGAGCGCGCCGCGATCGAGGCCGCGGCCGCGACCCTTCCCGTCTTCTATTCCGGGAATATGTCGATCGGGATCGCACTCCTCGTCTCGCTGGCACGGCAGGCGGCCGCCATCTTCCCCGAGGCCGATGTTGAGATCGTGGAGGTGCACCACAACAAAAAGCTGGATGCCCCCTCGGGCACCGCGCTGATGCTGGCCGAGGGGATCCGCGAGGTCCGCGAGGCGGGTGATATCGTTGTTGGCCGGAGCGGTCACAGCCCCCGCAAGCGCGGTGAGATCGGCATCCACTCGCTCCGCCTCGGTAACATCGTCGGGCGCCATGAGGTGCGCATCGACACGGGAACGCAGACCATCGTCCTCGGCCACGAGGCGCACAGCCGTGCGCTCTTTGCCGAGGGGGCCCTGCGCGCCGCCGAATATCTTGCCGGTCAGGGGGCGGGGATGTACAACGTCCGCGACCTGCTCGGCACCTCCGGCGCAGAATAAAAATAGGACACAGATATGATTGCAAGCAACCTTAGTGTAAACGAAACATCACATCTTTGCTTTGCCGGTGTGGATGTCACCACTCTGGCAGAGCGCTACGGCACCCCCCTCTATCTTCTGGACGAGGGACGCATCCGCGAGCGTTGCCGCCTCTATCGCCGCGCGATGACCGAGGCCTTTGGCGATGCCGCCCTGCCGCTCTATGCCGGCAAGGCGCTGTGTGTCAAGGACATCTATCGGATCATGCGCGAGGAGGGGATGGGGATCGACGTTGTCTCCTCGGGGGAGATCTATACGGCCAATGCGGCCGGCTTCCCGATGGAGCGTGCTTATTTCCACGGCAATAACAAGACCGATGCCGACATTGCGTACGCGATGGACTGCGGCGTCGGGTGCTTTGTCTGCGATTCGGTGGACGAGCTGGATGCCATTGAGCGCGAGGCCGCCCTGCGCGGCATCCGTCAGAAGGTGCTTCTGCGCCTGACCCCCGGCATCGATCCGCACACGCACCGCGCGATCTCGACGGGGCGTGTCGATTCCAAGTTCGGTGCGGCCATTGAGACCGGCCAGGCCGAGGCTCTCTGCCGTGAGGCGCTCGCACGGGAGCACGTCGCCCTTTTCGGGTACCATTGCCACATCGGCTCGCAGATCTTTGAGACCGAGCCCTTTGAGGATGCCCTCCGCATCATGCTGACCTTCTCGGCGCGTATGCAGTCTGTCCTCGGCTTCCTTGCCCCCGAGATCAACCTCGGCGGCGGCCTCGGCGTGCGCTATCTTGCCGAGCATCCGGCGCTCGACTATGCGGCCTGCATTGCCGAAATCGGGGAGACGGCCAAAAGCCTTGTGGCCGAGCTCGGTATCCCCATGCCGGCCTTCCGTATGGAGCCCGGGCGGAGCATCGTGGCCGATGCCGGCATGACCCTCTATACCGTCGGGAGCGTCAAGACCATCCCGGGCTTTAAGAATTACGTGTCGGTGGACGGCGGTATGCCGGACAATCCGCGCTTTGCCCTCTACGAATCGCCCTATACCGTTGAGCCTGCGGGCCGCATGAACGATCCTCGCGATTTCGTTTGCAGCATCGCCGGGCGCTGCTGTGAAAGCGGCGACCTGATCCAGGAGGGCGTCGTCCTCCCGCGCCCCGTGCGCGGCGATCTGCTCGCCGTCCTGACAACGGGGGCGTACAACTACGCGATGGCCTCGAATTACAATCGCATCCCAAGACCTCCGATCGTCCTGATTACCGAGGGGGAGGATCGCCTGATCGTCCGCCGCGAGAGCTTTGAGGACCTACTGCGGAACGAGCTTTAAAAAGAAAAACGGAAGCTGCTGCTTCCGTTTTTCTTTTTATTCACCGAGCGCCGATCGGTGCGAGTGTCGGGGGTCGTAAAGCTCGGAGACCGAGTGGAGGACGGTGCTGCCGCCGCGCCGCAGGGCAACCACCAGCCCGGCATCGTCGTCAATACCGAGGACCGAGGCGCGGACGTAGCGGCCGTTCTTCGCCACGCGGATGCGCTTGCCGCGCAGGAGCGAAAGGTCGCGGTATTCGTCAAGGAAGGCGGTCGATTCCCCCGCCATCATCCCCTCGTAGAGGGCAAAAAATTCGTTGATCAGGGTCTCCGAGATGCGCTCGGCCAAGGATTCGCGCCGAGGCGAGAAGACGCTCCTGACGACCTCGGGGAGGGTCTTTGAGAAGTTGCCCTCAAGGCAGAGCAGGAAATTGACGATCACATAGCGGAAGCCGCCACCGCCGGGCAGGAGCATGCCGCGCGTCGTGGCCTCGGCGATCGGCTTCTTATCGGCATATACGTTGCCGACCCAACGGATCTTAGGGTCGAGAGAGGAATGGCGGCGGATCGTGCGGACAAGCGCCAGCGCACCGAGGACGGTGAGCATGGCAACGCGCGAGGGGGGGAGCGCCGGGCGGAGCAGGATGCTCACAAGCAGCCGCCGCTCGCCCTCCTTTTTCTTTGGCGCCTCGCCGCTCGCCGCAGTCTCGGAAAGCACGATGTACCCGTCGTGACCGCCGCGCCGCGCGATCTTCTCAAGCAAAGCGCCGGTGGACGGGAGGTCGTCGATCGCTTCAATGGTCAGAAGTCTGCCGCCGGGAGAACGGGCGGTCGTGATTCTCGATGCCATCGGGCGCTCCTTTCATAGTGGTTATCAGTACGCCTTGCCCCAATACACAAGCGACTTGGCAGGGCGGCCGCAGCATACGCAGGTGGGGGCCACCTCCTCGGTATCACCGAAGGGCATGCAGCGCGAGGTCACGTCGGCAACCTCCTTCAGCTTCTCCTCGCAGGCCACGTCGCCGCACCACATGGCACGGATGTAGCCGCTCTTCTCGGCGGCAATGGCGCAAAGCTCCTCCATCGTCGTCGCCGTATAGGTGCGGGCGGCACGGTTGGCACTCGCCTTCTCGTAAAGGGCGACGGTCAGCGCCTCGAGCTGCTCGCCGACAAGGCGGACGGCATCGGCAAGGGGAGCGAAGGTCTTCTGTCTGTTATCACGGCGGACGATGACGCACTGTCCGCTCTCAAGGTCGCGCGGGCCGATCTCAATGCGGACGGGCACGCCCTTCATCTCGTATTCGGCAAACTTCCAGCCGGGCGAGTTCTCGCTGTCATCCAGCTTGACGCGGTAGGACTTCTCAAGCTCCTCCTTGAGGGCGCGGGCCGCCTCAAGGACACCGGGCTTATGCTGCTGGACGGGCACGATCACGACCTGGATAGGCGCCACGGCGCTCGGCAGAACGAGACCGTTGTCGTCACCGTGGGTCATGATGATACCGCCGATGATACGGGTGGAAACGCCCCAGGAGGTCTGGTGGCAATACTTCAGCTTGTTGTCGCGGTCGAGGTACTGGATGCCAAAGGCACGGGCAAACCCATCACCAAAGTTGTGGGAGGTACCGCCCTGGAGGGCCTTACCGTCGTGCATCAGAGCCTCCACGGTGTAGGTGGCGGTGGCACCGGCAAACTTCTCCTTGTCGGTCTTGCGGCCGCGCACAACGGGCATACCGAGGTCCTTCTCAAAGAAGTCGGCATACACGTTCAGCATGCGCAGGGTCTCGGCCTCGCTCTCCTCGGCAGTGGCGTGCATGGTATGCCCCTCCTGCCAGAGGAACTCACGGCTCCTGAGGAAGGGGCGCGTGGTCTTCTCCCAGCGCACAACGCTGCACCACTGGTTGTAGAGCTTCGGCAGGTCGCGGTAGGAGCGGATGATGTTGGCGTAATGCTCGCAGAACAGGGTCTCGGAGGTCGGGCGCACGCAAAGGCGCTCGGTGAGGCGCTCGTTGCCGCCCATCGTCACCCACGCCACCTCGGGGGCAAAGCCCTCGACGTGGTCCTTCTCCTTCTGGAGGAGCGACTCGGGAATGAACATCGGCATATAGACGTTCTCATGCCCCGTGGCCTTGAAGCGCGCATCGAGGATCCTTTGAATGTTCTCCCAGATGGCGTATCCGTACGGGCGGATGATCATGCAGCCCTTAACGCTCGAATAGTCGATAAGGTCGGCCTTCTTGACGATGTTGGTATACCATTTCGCAAAATCCTCGTCCATCGAGGTGATCTCGGTTACCATCTTTTCGGTGTTAGCCATTGTATTTATCTCCTAAAGCAATATGTTTTCATACTATTATAACGCCCGCGCGTGAAAATGTCAATAACCTAAAGAAAAAAGGGGTTGACACGTGTTGCGCAGGAGTGTAGAATAAGGGCAGAAACCGATGAAAGGAGCCTTGTATGAAGGAGATCAATTATCGCTTCCGTGAGCGCATGGCCAAGGTGCATACAGCAGGGCGGCGCGACCCCTCTCTCCTGCCAAGGGACAGCGAGCTCGAGGTGATGGCGGGTGCCTGCATCACGATCCCCCGCGATGCCGACACCGTGATGAAGAACGCCGCGCGTGACCTTGAGGACTACTTCTTTACCTCGATGGAGATGTCGCTCCCCGTCCTTTATGAGGATGAGGCGGGGGAGGCTCCCCGTCTGGCCTACGGGGTGGATGCCACCCTGCCCGCACATTCCTACCGTGTGGTCGTCGAGGAGGGGAAGATCCGCCTTATTGGCCGCGACAGCCGTATGGCGGCGCAGGCCGGCTACTACCTTGAGGACCTGATGAACCTGCGGGAGGCGCCCTTCCTTGAGCGGCAGGATACCGTCCGCACCTCGCTCTATAATCCGCGTATGGTCCATTCGGGCTACGGGCTCGATATGTACCCCACCGAGCATCTCCTCGCGATCGCCCACGCCGGCATCAGCGCGATCCTCGTCTTTGTCAATGACGTCGATATCACCCCCCACGGGTACCATGACTTCAACGATCTCTGCCGCCGCGCGGCCGACGTCGGCCTTGATGTCTATGCGTACAGCTATCTCGCCAACAGGATGCATCCCGAGGACGAGGGGGCACGGGCATTTTACGAGGATCTTTACGGCCGCTTCTTTGATCGCTGCCCCTACTTCAAGGGGATCATTTTTGTCGGCGAGTCCTGCGAGTTCCCGAGTAAGGATCCGCACACCACGGGCATCCGCCGCCTCGATAACCCCGAGAGCAAGAACCCCTTTGTGAACGGGGTGCCCGCTCCCGGCTGGTGGCCCTGCTACGACTATCCGCAGCTCCTTACGATGATCAAGGAGATCGTGCATCGGCGCCGCCCCGATGCCGACATCGTCTTCTGGTCCTACAACTGGAACCGTGCCCCTGCCGAGGCGCGGCGCGCGCTGATCGACTCACTTCCGAAGGATATCACCCTCCAGGCGACCTTTGAAATGGGGGAGACGGTCGTGCGTGACGGCATCGAGAACCGCACTACCGATTATACCCTCTTCTTCACGGGCCCCGGGAAGTATTTCTCAAGCGAGGTCGCGTACGCCCACGAGAACGGTCTGCGCTTCTATTCGATGACCAACACGGGCGGCCGCACATGGGATATCGGCGTGGCTCCCTATCTCCCCTGCCCCTACCAATGGATCAAGCGCTATGACGAGATGCGCCGTGCGCATGACGCCTTCGGCCTTGACGGCACGATGGACAGCCACCATTACGGCTTTACCCCCTCCTTCATTGCCGAGCTTGCCAAGTGGGCCTTCCATACCCCGACCCCCGACCTTGAGGAGGTCCTCGCAAGGATCGTGGCCCGTGACTTCGGAGCAGAGAATATCGAGGCCGTGCTCAGGGCCTACCGCCTCTTCAGCGAGGCGATCCACCACCAGATCTCGACCAACTGCGATCAGTACGGCCCCTGCCGTGTCGGCCCCGCCTTCCCCTACCTTCTCTATGACAATCAGGGGATACAGTTCCCCTCGCCCCCGTACGCGCACTTCGGCGGGAACGCCATCTGCCACCCGAGCTACCGCGCCCTCGTCTATGCCAAGGAGGGGGATTTCAAAAACCGCCCCGACCTTCAGCGCAAGATGGACTATGAGATCGAGAACTACCAAAAGGCCGCGGATCTTTATACCGAGGGACTCGATATTCTCTATCCGATCCTCGACACCCTCCCCGAGAGGAAGCGCGATGCCGCGCGGCGCATCGTGGGCGTGGCTCACTTTATCCGCAACACCATGCGGACCGCCGTCGGCGTCAAGAATTTCTTCAAGTACAGCGATATCCTCCGCGATCTCCATGGCGAGGAGCGCAACCGCACCGTCGATGCCATGCTGGCGCTGTGCGAGGCCGAGCGTCAAAACGCCGAGGAGACGATCCCGCTCGTTGAGTTCGATTCGATGCTTGGGTATGAGCCGAGCATGGAGTATATGTGCGACCGCGCCCATATCGAGTGGAAGCTTGACCTCCTCCGCCACGTGACGGATACCGAGCTCCCCTCGTATTACGAGTGAGCCGAAGCCCTGCCCCCCTGCTTTTTAGCATGATGTCCCCCAAGGACATCATGCTAAACTATGATTGCCCTTACGGGCAAGCTGTGAGTTATGAAATGCTTCGCATTGTTATGATTGGCTCTGCCAAGTTTGAGGTCAGAGGGGCCATCATATCCTAACATTTGCGTAGCAAATTCATAACGGCGAGCATAGCGAGCCCCATAACTTTAAACGTAAACTAGCAGAAAAAGAGAGGACTTTTTCGGTTATACACCGAGTTGTTCTCTCTTTTTGCTTGTTATACGTGGGCTTAGCCCATAGGTGTGTTTGTCTTTATAAATGCGATGCTCGCACATAGCAGAGCTTTCAAAAAATCGCTAAGAGCATTGCCCATTCGGCAGGGGGGCTTTTCTTAGTTGTTTTTGATGATCTTTCGGCCAAATCTTGCAAAAACGCAAGCCTACGAGCCGATAAATGGCGGAGAAAAATAAAAAAATGAATTTTTTCAAAAAAGCACTTGCAAAATCATAGCTTCTTTAGTATAATGTCTAATGTACGACTGAAATTCCCTGTAAGTGAAGGTGTAAACATGAACTATTTGGCCCTTTCGCGCGAGGAGCTGATGCGCGAATATGAGAAACTGAACGAGAGCTACCGTGCCTTCTGCGCCGAGGGGCTCACCCTGGATCTTTCGCGCGGCAAGCCCTCGGCCGAGCAGCTTGACCTTTGTGAGGATATGTTTACGGCGCTCACCACCGCCGCCGAGGCGCGCTCCGAGAGCGGCTTTGACTGCCGCAATTACGGTGAGCTTTGCGGCCTTGCCGAGGCGCGCCGCTTCTTTGCCGACTATACCGGCGTTCCTGCCGAAAATATTATCGTCTGCGGCAACTCGAGCCTGAATCTGATGTACGATGCCGTGGCACGCTGTATGCTTCTCGGCACCGTCGGCTCCCCCCGTCCCTGGTGCCGCGAGCCGAAGCTCAAGTTCCTCTGCCCGGCCCCCGGCTATGACCGCCACTTCGCCGTGACCGAGTCACTCGGCTTTGAGCTTATCCCCGTCACCATGACCGAGACGGGCCCGGATATGGATGAGGTGGAAAACAGGGGAATTCCCTGTAAACTGGTAAAGCCTGCAATGCAGGAGACCTGGGTTCAATCCCTGGGTTGGGAAGATCC
>JAZSGE010000059.1:0-45194 GCA_045532575.1 Eubacteriales bacterium
CTACACCCGTCCCGAGGAGGTCGAGGAGTTTGTGACCCGTACGGGCGTTGACTCGCTGGCCATCTCGATCGGCACCTCGCACGGTGCCTACAAGTTCACGCCTGCCCAGTGCACGCGCAATGAGAACGGCATTCTCGTTCCCCCGCCGCTCCGCTTCGACATTCTCGCCGAGATCGAGAAGCGCCTCCCCGCCTTCCCGATCGTTCTGCACGGTGCCTCCTCGGTGCCCCAGAATTATGTTGACGAGATCAACTCGCTCGGCGGCAAGATGCCCGATGCCGTCGGTATTCCCGAGTCGCAGCTCCGCGAAGCCGCGAAGATGGCGGTCTGCAAGATCAACATCGACTCGGACATCCGCCTCGCCATGACCGCCGGCATCCGCCGCGTGATGAGCGAGCAGCCCGACGTCTTTGACCCCCGCACCTACCTTTCGGTGGCGCGCGCCGAGGTCAAGAAGACGGTCATGCACAAGATCGTCAACGTGCTCGGCTCGGCCGGCACCCTGTAAGCCCTTTCAAAAAGGACAGAGACCCCTCGTCTCTGTCCTTTTTTACGTCTATTTGCAGGCGCTGATTCATAGAATGATAGCAAAGACAAAAAGGAAAGAGGTCGTCTATGAACCGTTATGCGCCGGAAGGCACTCTGATCACAACGAAGGAAAACTGCGAGGCCGTTGCCTCGCTGGATGGCCTCGAGCGAGCGCTCGAGAGGCAGACGATACTGGAGGCGGTCGCGCGCGTGTGCGACAGCTCCCTCACCCTACACTTTGACCTCGGGGAATGCCCCGGCATCATGCTGCGCGAGGAGGTGCAATACCTACGAAACGGCGAGGAGATCAAGGATATTGCCGTCCTGACCCGGGTCGGGAAGCCCGTGGTCTTCAAGGTCGTGGGCTTTACGAGAAACGAGGCGGGACAGACGGTGGCGATCCTATCGCGGCGTGCGGCACAGGCTGAATGCATGGCGAGCTACATCGACACGCTGATCCCCGGGGACATCATCCCGGCACGGGTAACCCACATGGAGCCCTTCGGCGCTTTTGTGGACATCGGGTGCGGCATCATTTCCCTGCTCTCGATCGACTGCATCTCGGTCTCGCGCATTGCGCATCCCGGTGACCGCTTTGCGGTCGGAGACAGGATCTTTACCGCGGTGCGCCGCATTGACGAGGGAGGGCGCATTTACGTGACACACCGCGAGCTGCTCGGCACCTTCCTTGAGAATGCGGCCAGATTTACGCCGGGGGAGACGGTGGTCGGCACGGTGCGGAGCGTGGAAAGCTACGGCATCTTTGTTGAGCTTTTGCCGAACCTTGCGGGGCTTGCCGAATCCAAGGCGGGCGTGAAGGTGGGGGATACGGCGGCGGTCTACATCAAAAGCATCCTCCCCGAGAAAATGAAGATCAAGCTGATCGTCATTGATCCGCACGCCGAGGCAAGGAGCCGTAGCTACGAATATTTTGTGGATCCTGCGACCACGCCGCACATGGACCGCTGGCTCTATTCACCGCCCGGCGGTGCCAAGCGGATCGAGACGGTTTTTGGCGAGGACTGAGCCAAAAGGCCCCCAAGGATACGAGTCCTTGGGGGCGCTTTTTTCTTTGCCCTCAAAGTTTTTTCAAGACTACTTGACAAACCGATAAAAGGGTGTATAATAGAACCGATTTGCATTTCATTATTTATTTTATGGATGGCTTCTATGAACACTCTTTTACCGATCTCCATTGCCCTTCTGGCAGGGCTTCTTATGACGCGCATCTTCAAGCCCATCAAGCTCCCGGCGGTCACGGCTTACCTGATCGCGGGCGTTCTGATCGGGCCCTTCTGCCTTGGGGCCTTTGGCGTTCCGGGGCTTGGCTTCAATTCGCTGGATGCGGTGGAGAGCCTCGGCATCATTTCCGAGATCGCACTCGGCTTTATCGCCTTCTCAATCGGGAGTGAATTCCGCCTTTCCGAGCTGAAGAAGATCGGCAAGCAGGCCTCTGTCATCGGCGTGTTTCAGGCGCTGGCCGCCACCCTTGTCGTCGACCTTGCGCTTATTGCGGTACACCTGATCGCCCCCGATAAGCTCTCCTACGCCCAGCTCCTGACGCTCGGTGCGATCGCCACGGCAACGGCGCCTGCCGCCACCCTGATGGTCGTGCGGCAGTTCAAGGCCAAGGGGCCGCTGACGCAGTTGCTTCTGCCGATCGTTGCACTTGACGACGCCGTAGGTCTTGTGGTCTTTGCCGTTTTCTTCGGCATTGCAAAGGCGATGACCCTCGGTGAGCTCAGCCTCGTTGCGATCCTTGTCGCTCCGCTCCTCGAGATCGTGCTGTCTCTCCTTCTCGGTGCCTTCCTTGGATGGGTGCTGACGCAGGCCGAGCGCGCCTTCAACTCAAACACTAACCGCCTCAACATAACCATCGCCATCGTCGCTCTGGGCGCGGCGATTTCCGGCACAATTTCCAATGCCAACCTCCACATCGGCCCTGTGCATATTGGTCTTTCTTCCCTCCTCGTCTGCATGATGCTCGGCACGATCTTCTGCAATATCTGCCCGCTCTCCGAGGATCTGATGACGGCCAGCGACAAATGGACGTCGCCCCTCTTTGCCCTCTTCTTCGTCGTTAGCGGCGCACATCTTAACTTCAAGGTTTTTGCCGATCCTGCCATCGTTGTGATCGGTATCGTCTATATTCTCTTCCGCTGCGTGGGTAAATACTTCGGCGCTTACTTCAGCGCAAAGGCCACGGGATGCTCGCCGAGCATTCAGAAGTACCTCGGTATCACACTCTTCCCGCAAGCCGGTGTGGCGCTCGGTATGTGCAACATTGCCAAGGATCAGCTTGGTACGCCGGGCGAGGTCATCTACAATATTACGCTCTTTGCCATTCTTGTTTATGAGATCGCGGGTCCTCTGATGACCAAGTGGGCCTTGATGCGCGCCGGGGATATCCACGAGATCCCGGATGCCGTCAAGAACCGCCGTCACCACAAGCTGGCAGCCCTCGACAAGCATCACAAGGAGTGAAGAAAAAGAGACGGCTCCCTGAGCCGTTTCTTTTTCTTTTTGGGGTTGAATTTCTCGGTGTATCTTGGTATAATAAAGAAAAAACACCGGAGGGCAGTATGAGATCCCCTGAGATCGAGATCCGCGAACGCGTGGCGTTTATCAAGCAGCTTTTGGCCGAGGCACATGCCGACGGCATCATTTACGGAAACAGCGGCGGTAAGGACTGCACGCTGGTGGGGGCGCTCTGCAAGCTGGCGTGCGAGAACACGGTGGGGGTCATTATGCCCTGCTCCTCAAACCGCAATTACGGCTCGGACCGTGACGATGCCCTGGCGGCGGGCGAGCACTTTGGCATCGAGCAGAGGACGGTGGATCTGACCCCGGTACGCGAGGCGCTCCTTCAGTCGCTTCAAGGTGTGACCGAGCCGAACGCGCAGGCGCTCACGAACATCCCGCCGCGCCTCCGTATGACGACGCTCTATGCCATTGCCGCCGCCGAGAACCGCATGGTGGCGGGGACGGGCAATAAGTGCGAGATCTTTATGGGCTACTTCACGAAGTGGGGGGACGGCGGCTCGGACTTCAACCCGATCGCCGATCTGACGGTTGAGGAGGTGTACGCCCTTCTCCGCTATCTCGAGGCGCCCGAAAGCATCATCACGAAGGCCCCCTCGGCCGGGCTTTACGAGGGACAGACCGACGAGGACGACATGGGTGTGACCTATGCGGCGGTGGCCGAGTATATGGCAGGCCGCGAGGTCTCCGAGCATGACCGTGCCATCATCGAGCGGTACCACGCAAGAAGCGAGCACAAGCGGCGCCTGCCGCGGACATTTAACTAAAAGAAACCCGCGCTCAGAGAGCGCGGGTTTCTTATTTATCAATGCAAGAGAGTACAGCCGAGGACGGCGACACGGATCCGTCTTGCACCGCCGCGACGGAGGGCGCGGACGGCGGCGGTGAGCGTAGCGCCGCTTGTGGTGATATCGTCAAGGAGAAGGATCTCGCGGCCGGCGACCTCCGCCGGGGTGAAGACGGGCGCGTAGGCATCCTTCATATTGCGAAAGCGTGCCTCGCGACCGCCGAGCTTCTTCTGTTCCCTACCCTCGGTGCGCGAAAGCAGACGGGCCACGGGGAGCGAGAGGCGGTCGGCAACGGCGTGGGCAAGGAGCTCCATATGGTCAAAGCCATAGCGGCGACGGGCCCGCCGCGAGCGCGGAGCAAAGGTGATGAGAAGACGATCGCGCTCCTTCGGCAGGTGGCGGTCAAGGCGATCGGCAAGGGCCGCGGCGAAGAAGGCGATGACATTGCGCGGAGCGCGGCGCTTCAAAAGGTAGAGAAGGCGATTCGGTGGAGAATCGCCCTCGCCGCGACGGTATTCAAAGAGCTTGACGACCTCGCGGATCCCGGCACGGGAGAGGGCGGTGCTTGTGCAGAGGCACTCGGAAAACGGGTGGCCGCAGTAGGGGCAAAGTGCACCCGTCGCCATCCGATAGGAGGCATGGCATACCTCGCAAAGCGCGCCGCCATCGGGAAAAAGGCGCACGCCGCAGGCACCGCAGCGCGGAACATAGAGGAGGCCGACAAGGCGGCGAAGAAGGACGGGTGCTTTCATGGCGTTTTCGGAAAAGCTCCGCCGGGAGGGCGGAGCTTTCGTCTTATGCTTTGTAGCTATCCTTCAGCCCGACGATGCGGTTGAAGGTGTTCTCATACTTGGTATCCTTGACGAAGTAGCCCGTCCTCACGAACTGGAACTTGTCCTCGGGGGCAGCCTCGGCGAGCGAGGGCTCGACCTTACAGCCGTCAAGCCGCGTGACCGAATCGGTGTTCAGATAGTCGCCGTAGCCCTTCCCCTCGGGGATATCGGTCGTGTTCTCGATCGTGAAGAGGTGCTCGTAGAGCATGACCGTCACATCGTTTGCGGCCGAGGCCGAGAGCCACTGGATCGTGCCCTTCACCTTGCGGCCGTCAAGCGGCATACCGTTGCCGGTCTCAAGGTCGGCGGTGCAACGGAGCTCGGTGACATTGCCGTCGGCATCATGCACGACCTCGTCACAGCGGACGATATAAGCACCCATCAGGCGCACCTCTCCGCCCGGCTTCATACGGAAGAACTTGGGCGGCGGCACCTCGGCGAAGTCATCGGCATCAATGTAGAGCTCACGGGTGAAGGCGAGCTTGCGCGTGCCGAGCTCGGGGTGCTGCGGATGGTTCGGGAGCTCAAAATACTCGGTCGTATCCTCGGGATAGTTCGTGATAACGACACGGATGGGGCGGAGGATGGCGATGCGGCGGGGTGCCGTCTCGTTCAGCTCCTCACGGATGCAATGCTCAAGCAGCTCATGATCGACGACGCTGTACGCCTTGGCAACACCGGCGCGCTCGACAAAGTCGAAGATAGCGGCGGGGGTGTAGCCGCGACGGCGGAGGCCGCAGAGGGTGGGCATACGGGGATCGTCCCAGCCATCGACAAGGCCTGTCTCGACGAGCTGACGGAGATAGCGCTTGCTCATGACGGTATGCGTGACGTTCAGACGGGCAAACTCGTACTGATGCGGCTTCTTTTCAAAGCCGATGTTATCGACCACCCAATCGTAGAGCGGACGGTGGTTCTCAAACTCGATCGAGCAGAGTGAATGGGTGATGCCCTCAAGGGCATCCTGGATCGGATGGGCGTAGTCATAGAGGGGATAGATGCACCACTTGCTGCCCTGGCGGTGGTGATCGGTATGGACGATGCGGTAGATCGCAGGGTCACGCAGGTTCATGTTCGGGGAGGCCATGTCGATCTTGGCACGGAGGGTCTTGGCCCCGTCGGGAAACTCGCCGTTCTTCATACGCTCAAAGAGGTCGAGGTTCTCCTCCACCGAGCGGTCACGCCACGGGCTGTTCCTGCCGGGCTCGGTCAGGGTGCCGCGGTACTCACGCATCTCATCGGGCGACAGATCACAGACATAGGCCTTGCCCTCGCGGATCAGGCGGACGGCAAACTCATAGCACTTATCGAAATAGTCCGAGCCGTAAAAGACGCCACCCGTCGGCTCACAGCCGAGCCATGTCAGGTCGCGGTAGATCGACTCGACGTACTCGTTGTCCTCCTTCGCGGGGTTGGTATCGTCATAGCGAAGGTTGAAAAGGCCGCCGTACTTCTTGGCGGTATTCGCGTTGATCCAGATCGCCTTGGCGCTCCCGATATGCAGATAGCCGTTCGGCTCGGGAGGGAAACGGGTGTGGATCTTAAGGTCGGGGTTTGCACCGAGATCGCTGTCAATGATCTCGTGTATAAAGTTCGATTTGATCTCTTCCATGGTTTTATCCTCACATAAGATTTGAAAACATTGCGGCGCACGAGGCGATGTCGGTAGCTTCGCCGTGGCCGGGGAGCACGCGGCAGTCACCGGGGAGGGAAAGGAGACGGCGGAGCGAGGAAACGAGGTCCCTGCCACTTCCCCCCGGAAGGTCGGTGCGGCCATAGCCGCCGTCGGCAAACAGGGTGTCTCCCGTAAAGAGGAGGCCGTCGGTATACAGGGCAATCGAGCCCGGGGTGTGCCCCGGAACCGAAAGCACGGCAAGGCTCTTCTCTCCTACGGTCACCGTATCTCCCTCAAGGAGCAGGCGCTCGGGAGGGGCGAAGGCATCGTCACGGCCGAGGAATTGGCGATAGCAGCTGAGCGAGGGGTCGGTCAGCATCGGGGCATCGGCGCTGCCTACGAGGAGGGGCGCCCCCGTGTGGCTCCGCCATTCGGCGAGGGCCAGGGTATGGTCAAAATGCCCGTGCGTCAGGACGATGGCGGTGATCCTCGGCAGGCTGCCGAGACGGCGAAGGGCATCGGCGACGGCGATCGAGGGGTCGATGAGCACGGCCTCACCGCCGTCCTCGACAAGATAGCAATTCGAGGCGTATGAGCCGGGGTACAGATCAAAGACCCGCATAGCGCTACTCCTTAGGAAACAATAATTCAATATAGTATACCATAAACCGCGGCGTTTGTCCATAGGTCACGGGCATTTTTCTTTTACGAAATGCAGAACCGGATGCCGGCGCATATACTGCTAACGTGGCGTCGGGAGCTCCCCACCCGACGACGAAAGGAGATGATGCTATGAACCGAAGGATCGTGATCGGCTCGGTGACCTACGCGCAAAAGGCACGCACGGCGCTCAGCCGCCGTGGCATCCGTGCCCGCCTGACAAAGGCCGAGGCCGAGGACACGCAGGGCTGTGTCTATGGGATCGACGTCCGCGAGGGGGACTTCCCCGCCGCCCTCGAGGAGCTGCATCGCCTTGGGATCGACTATCGGTTCCCGCCCTATGATATACCTTGACAACGCCGCCACCACCTACCCGAAGCCCCCGGCGGTGCGTGAGGCACTCCTCTCCTCGCTCGGCGAGCTCGGAGGCAATCCGGGCAGGGGCGGCCACCGCCTTTCCTTGGCGGCGGCGGAGGCGGTCTACGACTGCCGCTGTGCCGTAGCCGATCTTTTCGGCCTTCGCGAGCCCGAGCGCGTGATCTTCACCGCGGGGGCCACGGCGGCGCTGAATCTCGCCATTAAGACGGCGGTCCGCCCCGGGATGCACGTCCTCCTCTCCGACCGTGAGCATAACGCCGTGGCGCGGCCGATCTACCGCCTGGCGGACGAGGGCGTGATCGAATACGACATCTACCCGACAGGGGGGGATGTGGTGGCCGAGATCGAGGCGCGCCTCCGCCCGACGACAGGACTCGTCGTTGCCTGCCACCTCTCAAACGTGACGGGGTTTCTTTTACCGATCGAGGCCATCGGCGCCCTGTGCCGTGCCCGTGGCATCCGCTTTGTGATCGACGGTGCGGGGAGCGCCGGCCATCTGCCGATCGACCTTGGGAGCACCCCCTGCGATGCCTTCTGCGCGCCGGGGCATAAGGGACTGCTCGGGATCGCCGGTGTAGGCTTTGTGATCTTAAAAAACGACGAGGGTCTATCCGACTATATGGATGGAGGGAGCGGTCACAGCTCGCTCTCCCGACGGATGCCGCCGACCCTGCCCGAGCGGTACGAGGCGGGGACCCTGCCGACCCCTGCCATTGCGGCGCTCTCGGCCGGTGTCGGTGTGCTCCGCCGCCGCGATCCCCTCCGCGTGGCGGCCGAGGAATGCGCCATGAAGGCGCGGCTCCTTGAGGGGCTTTCGGCCCTCTCCGAGCTGACGGTCTATGAGCCCGAGAACCGCTACGGTCCCCTTCTCTTCACCCACGAGAGCCTCCGCCCCGAGGCGATCGCCGCGGCGCTTGACCGCCACGGGGTCGCGGTGCGCGCCGGGTACCATTGCGCCCCCCTGGCCCATAGAACCGTGGGGACGCCGCCGGGGGGCGGTGTGCGCCTCTCGCCCGCCATCACGAACCGCCCACACGAGATCGAGGACTTCTTGCGCCTTTTACCGTCGGCGCTACGCGAGGCAAAGCAAGGCACGGGGGATCCATGATCCCCCGTGCCGTGTTTTGTTTACATATTCGGGAATATTTTGGTACCGTCATCAAAAAAGAGGCGGAGGCGCGTGCCGCGCGCCACCAGAAAGGCGGCCCCCTCCTCCCCTGCCAGCGCGTAGGAGAGCGTGCGCCGGTCGCGCCCGAAGAGGACACGGACGGGGGAGGAAAAGGAGAGGGTCAGACCGCGTGCACCGCGGTTAGCGACAACGAGAAGGGCGCGCTTCCCCTTTGTCCTTGCGAAGACGAAGACCTCCTCGGTCAGGACGAAAAGACGGAGGCGACCGTCGCGGAGGAGAGGCTCGCTCCGCCGCATCCGCCCGATATACCGATAGGCCGAAAGCAGGACCGCATCCCGCCGATGCCAGGGGTAGGGACGGCGGTTAAAGGGATCGGAATACCCCTCAAGCCCCACCTCATCCCCATAATAGATCGAGGGGATGCCGGGGAGGGTCGCGAGGATGAGATAGCCGAGAATCAGCAGGCGGCGGCCCTTGGCGTACTCCTCCTCGCTAAGGCGCAGGGTGGCCAGCTCCTCCATCGTATAGCCGCCCTCGCTCTTCCCTGCGAGGGCGGTAAGGATGCGCACGGTATCGTGCGAGCCGAGCAGGTTCATGGTGGCATCGGCGATCCTTTTCGGCATATTGGGAAGGACCTCAAGGAGGGCGTAGGCGAGGCGCTCGGTGGCGCCCCGCCGCAGGTACTCGATAAGCCCTGTACGGAGGGGGTAATTCATGACGCCGTCAAGCTCCTCGCCCTCGTAGTACCGCTTTCTCTGACCGTAGGCGACCTTGTGCGAGGCATCCTCCCACACCTCGCCGAAGAGGACGGCATCGGGCGATACCGAGGCAAGGCGCGCCTTGATATCGACCACAAAATCGTCGGTAAGCTCATCCACGACATCAAGGCGCAGACCGCCGATGCCCATACGGGCGTAGCGGTCAACGATCCCCCCCTCCCCGACGAAAAAGCGGCGGAGCGAGGGCTCAGCGGGGTCAAGACGGGGGAGGATGTCGATCCCCCACCAGGACTCGTACTCCTCGGGGTGGCGGCGGAAGCGATACCAGGGATAATAGGGGGAGGCGACCGACTGGTAGGCGCCGAGCGTGGGATAGCGCCCCTTTTTGTTGAAATACACGCTATCCGAGCCTGTATGGTTGAAGACGGCATCGAGGACAAGACGGATGCCGCAGCGCCCGGCCTCCTCAAGGAGGCGCACAAGGGCGGGCTCGCCGCCGAACATGGCATCGACCGTCTCGTAATCGCCCGTATCGTATTTGTGGTTGGAATAGGCCTCAAAGATGGGAGAAAGATAAAGGCAATTCACGCCGAGGGCGGCGATATCGGGGAGCTTTTCCCGAATGCCGTCAAGCGTGCCGCCGAAGAACTCGTTATTTTCAAGCGGAGCACCGCGCTCACGGGGGTAGGCGGGGATCCCCTCCTCCCAATCGTCATTCCGGATCGCATCGGCACGGAGGGGCGGATCGCCGGAACGGCGGAAGCGATCGACAAAGACATGGTAGAGGATGCCGCCGTACAGCCATCGCGGCGGCGGATAGCGGAAGTGGGTGGCGAGAAGCTGGAAGCGGCGCCCCTCTGCCCCACGGGCAAAGGTGACGCGGCGACCGAGGCCATCCTTAAGGCCGTAGAACTCCCCGAGGGGGGAGGCGACGAGGAAGGCGTAGCGATAGAGGCCGACCGACGGGAGGACAAGCTCGACCTCATAGAGATCGGCCCCCTCCCGAAGACCGCCGTAGTGCATCGGGCGGCGCTCCTCCCCACCGTCCGACGTAAGGAGCAGGGTGACCCCAAGAGCGCCGAGGCGGCGCGGCACCGTAACGGTCAGCCGAAGGCGCTCGCCGACCCCGAGGGCGTTTTCATAGAGAGGGCGACCGCGAAGAAGGAGGCGGCATTCGCCGCCTCCCCCCGTGAGCCGCTCCTCGCGCAAACCGAGGCGCCTCATGCCTCACCGCCAAGGGGCGTGATATGCCAGATGCGGTCGGCATATTCCCGCACGCTGACATCGGCCGAAACGCGCCCCGAGCGGGCGATGTTCACAAGCGAGCGCGCGGCCGTTTGCCGCTTGTCGCCAAGCTCCCCGAGCGCCCGATCGAAGGTCGTGCGGTAGGACTCGAAGTCGGCAAGGCACATATAGGGGTCGGGGAGTCCGTGGGCGCTCCCGATCAGATACTCGCCGATGTGTGAGAAGTCGCGCCCGCCGATCTTGTGATAGAGGCGGTCGACGGCGGCGGCGAGACGGGGCGAGGCACGGTAGTAGGCACGGGCATCGTAGCCCATCCGCCAAAGGCCCTCGACCTCGCGGCTGTCAAGGCCGAAGGTGTACATATTCTCTTCCCCGACGGCCTCGAGGATCTCAACGTTGGCGCCGTCCCGTGTGCCGAGGGTCAGGGCGCCGTTCATCATCAGCTTCATACAGCCGGTGCCGCTGGCCTCCTTGCCCGCGAGCGAGATCTGCTCGGAAAGCTCGCCGGCGGGGATCAGCACCTCGGCGCTTGTGACGTTATAATCCTCAAGAAAGACCACGCGCAAAACGTCGCGGAGGGGCGAGGCCTCCAGCTCCTCCCCGAGGGCGACCACAAGGCGCAGGATCTCCTTGGCCATATAATAGCCGGGGGCCGCCTTGGCGCCGAAGATAAAGGTCACGGGCCCGGGGAGCGAGCGCGGATCGTTCATCAGCGAGAGGATCTTCAGAACGTTCAGGAGCTGGCGCTTATATTCGTGCATCCGCTTGATCTGGACGTCATAGACCGATTCATGGTCGAGGGGGCGGACGGCGCGCGCCACCATAAAGTCGGAAAAGCGCCGCTTGTTCCCTTCCTTGATCTCGCTCAGGCGATCGAGGAGGGCGGTATCCCCCCTGTGATCGAGAAGTCCTGCAAGCTGCCACGGCTCCTCGCGGTAGTCGCGGCCGATGGTCTCGTCAAGGAGCGCGGCGAGGGCGGGGTTGGCACCCATCAGCCAGCGGCGATGGGCAACGCCGTTCGTCACGCTGGTGAACTTCTCGGGGGTCGCGCGGCAGAAGTCGGCAAAGACCGTCTCGCGCAGGATCTCGCCATGGAGGCGCGAGACCCCGTTGACGGTGTGTGCCGCGACCACCGAGAGGTTGGCCATCCGCACCTGCCCGTAGGCCACGATGGCCATGCGCGAGATGCGGTCCCAATCGCCGGGATAGCGCGCCCAGAGGGCCTCGGTATGGCGGCGGTCGATCTCAAGGAGGATGGCATAGAGGCGCGGCAGCTTCACGCGGAAGTATTCGGCGCGCCAGCATTCGAGCGCCTCGGGAAGGACGGTGTGGTTGGTGTAGGACACCATGCGCGTGACCGCCTGCCAGGCATCCTCCCACGAATAGGAATAGACATCAAGCAGAAGGCGCATAAGCTCGGGGATAGCGACGGCGGGGTGGGTATCGTTCAGATGGAGGGCGAGGCGCTCGGGGAGCTCGCCGAGCGAGCCGCCCTCGGCAAAATGCTCGGCGATCAGATTCTGCAGGGCCGCCGATACCAGAAGATACTGCTGGGAAAGGCGAAGGAGCTTCCCCTCCTCGTGGTTGTCGGGCGGATAGAGCTGGCGCGTCAGCTCCTCGGCGGCCGAGCGCGACCGCAAGGCGCGCAGGTAGTCGGACTGGCTCTCGCTCACGCTGGGGGGCGGCACGGCATCCCGGGCGCGGAAGAGGCGCAGAACATTGACGGCGCGGCCGCCGTCGCCCGGGATCAGGATATCGTAGGGGATGGCGCGCACCTCGTCGTATTCGGTGTGTGTGATGTGAAGGCGGCCGTTCTCAAAGGCCTCCCCGATGCGGCCGCCAAAGCGCACGCTGACGGCAAGGTCGGGGCGCGGGATCAGCCAGGCGCCGCCCGTCGGGATCCATTCGTCGGGGAGCTCGACCTGCGCGCCCTCGACGATCTTCTGACGAAAAAGACCGGCCTCGTAGAGGAGCGAATAGCCGATGGCGGGATAGGAGAGCGCCGAGAGCGAATCAAGAAAGCAGGCGGCGAGGCGCCCGAGGCCGCCGTTGCCGAGGCCCGGGTCGCTCTCCACGGCAAAGATCTCCTCAAAGGTATGGCCGTAGTCGCCGAGGAGATCGCGCGCCTCCGAAAAGAGGCCGAGAGTCTCGAGGTTCTTCTTCAGCGAGCGGCCGAGGAGGAATTCCATGCACAGGTAGGCGACACGCTTCTTGCCGCCGCGTATCCGCCTCTCGGAAAAGGCGCGCTCTCCCTCGCGGAGGCGCTCCCGCAGGACACCGACAAGGGCGGTGTACCACTGCTCCTCGTTCGCGCTCTCGGGGCTTGCGATGCCGTTTGCGGCCAGCTTGGCGAGGACCGCCTCACGGAGGCCTTTTGACGTTGTTTCTGACATTCATTCACCTCACGGTCGTGATGCTTTCATAAAGCTCAAGGTATTTGAGCGCCGACGGGCGCCAGGAAAAATCGCTCTGCATACAGCGCCGCCGCAGGGCGCGGAGCTCGGCGGGGGTATCGCGGTATACGGAGAGCGCCAGCGAAAGGGCTTCGCGGAGGGCCGCCTCGCTGTACTCCTCAAAGGAAAAGCCGTTCCCCAGGCCGGGGGCGTAGGGGGTGATGCTGTCGGCAAGGCCGCCGACGGCGTGGACGATGGGGATGCAGCCGTAGCGGCAGGCCACCATCTGCGAAAGGCCGCAGGGCTCGCTCCGCGAGGGCATCAGAAAGAGGTCGGCGCCGGCGTAGAGGCGCTTTGAGAGGGCGCGGTCAAAGGCGACGATGACACGGAGGCGCTCGGGGTAGGCCTCCGCGAGGCGGCGGAGGGCGGCCTCATAGGCGGGGTCGCCCGTGCCGAGAATGACACAAGAGGCCCCCTCGGCGAGGGCCCCGGGCAGGACCGAGAGGAGCAGGTCAAGTCCCTTGGCCGCAACGAGGCGCGAGATCATAAGGAGGAGGGGGGAGCCATCCTCCTTGAGCCCGACCTCACGGAGGACGGCGGCCTTATTCGCGGCCTTCCCTTCCTCGAGCGTAGCGAGGGAAAAGGGGTGCGGCAGGCTCTTGTCCTTCGGGGAGAAATAGGCGGTATCGAGGCCGTTCAGAATGCCGCGCAGCTTCCAGGAGGCGCGGCGCAGCTCCTCCCCGAGGCCGAAGTCGTGCTCTCCCCGGCAAAGCTCGGCGGCGTAGCGCGGACTGACGGTGGTGATGCGGTCGGCGAGGGCGATGGCGCCGCGCGCGAGGTTGATGGCGCCCCGATGGAGCACATGGGGGGCGTGGACGGGGTGAAGGTCGAGGACGTCCGAGAGGATAGCGGGGTCGTAGCACCCCTGGTATTCGATGTTGTGGACGGTATAGACGGTGCGCACCGAGGCAAGGCGCTCGTCGGTCGCAAACAGCGTGCGGAGATAGATGATGCTGAGTGCGCTCTGCCAATCGTTGGCGTGAAGAATGTCGGGGGGTGTGGGAAGCGAGCGCGCGTACTCGAGGACGGCACGCGAAAAGAAGGCAAAGCGCTCGCCGTCATCGTACTCGCCGTAGAGGTTCGGACGGTCAAAATAGCGCGCATTCTCGATAAAAAGGTAGTCACAGCCGTAATAGGTGAGACGGTGGACGGCGTAGGGAACGCGGCGCCACGCGAGCGAAAGCTCACCCTCGGCGACCTTCTTCATCCGACGGCGAAGGGCGCCGTCCACCGTGCCGTACAGCGGCAAAAGGACGCTGACCTGCCAGCTCCCCCGCCCGAGGCGGCGGACGGCGCGCGGAAGCGCCCCCATCACATCCCCAAGGCCGCCGCTGGCGGCAAAGGGCGTGGCCTCCGAGGTGACGAAAAGAACCTGCTTCATCCGACCGTCCCCTCCTCCTTCACGAGAAAGGGCACGCGGAAGGCCTCCTTGCGGAGGGGGGCGACATCCGCCGCCTCGGCGGTGGGGGGAATGGCCGTCACGCGCGCCCCCGAGGGCACCAGGGTGATGTGGTCGCGGTCGCCCATGCGATCCCCGACCGTGGCCCCCTCCTCGATGGCGGCCTCGCTGTCAACGATGGCGTAATCGATGCGGGCACCGCGGCCGATGCGGACATCGGCCATGATGACCGAATGGCGGACCTCGGCTCCGTCCTCGACCAAAACGCCCTCCGAGAGGACCGAGTCGATGACCGTGCCGTGGACCTCGGTCCCTTCCGAGAGGACCGAATTGCGGATCACCGCCCCACGGCCGACAAACTGCGGCGGCCGCGGCGCACGGCGCGAATAGATGTGGAATCCGTGCTCCTCTCCCTTGAGGATCGAATCCTCGCCCAAAAGGTCCATATTCGCCTCCCAAGGGCTTGCGACGGTGCCGACATCCTTCCAATAGCCCGAGAAGGGGTAGGAATAGATGGCCTCCCCACGGGCGGCGAGGCGCGGAATGATGTTCTTGCCGAAGTCGTTCTTCGAATCGGGGTCGGCGGCGTCCTCCTCCAGATATTCAACCAACGTCGTTGTGTTGAATATGTAGATCCCCATCGAGGCTTGATCATTTTTCGGCTTTTTCGGTTTCTCGTCGAATTTGACGATCCGCCCGTCCTCGCACGTGTTGCAGATGCCAAAGCGCGAGGCCTCCTCGAGCGGTACACGGACGGTGGCCACCGTGCAGACGGCGCCCCTCCGCTTGTGGTATGCCAGCATCTTTGCATAGTCCATTTTGTAGATGTGATCGCCCGAAAGGATCAGGACATAGTCGGGGTCGTAGCGGCGGATAAAGGCGAGGTTCTGGTAGATGGCGTTGGCGGTGCCGCGGTACCACTCCGAGCTTTCGCTCCCCGTATAGGGCGGAAGCACGCAAAGGCCGCCGCGCGCGCGGTCGAGATCCCAGGGCGAGCCGTCACCGACGTAGTCGTTGAGCTCAAGGGGCTCGTATTGCGTAAGGACGCCGACGGTATCAATGCCGGAATTTATACAATTCGAGAGGGGAAAGTCGATGATGCGGTATTTGCCGCCAAAGCTCACGGCAGGCTTTGCCGTATGGCGCGTAAGGTCATGGAGGCGGCTCCCCTGGCCGCCCGCGAGCAGCATGGCAATGCATTCCTTTTTGCAGAACATAGTTTCCTCCTAAATGGTGATCGCATCCTCACAGCGCTCAAGCAAAACGCCGTAAAGCGAGGGGATCGGCAGGGTGAGCACGCCGTCCACCGAGACGGTAAAGCGGGCGCCCCCGTTGTGTTGTCGGGTCTCAAACAGCACGCGGTACTCGCCCTCGGCGAGGGTGGGGACCGCGACCTCACCAAGGTCGCGGCCCGTGAAGGTAAGAACGGCAATGACCTCGCTTCCCTCACGGCTCTTACGGCGATACGCGACGAGCGAGCGCGCGGCTTCATCGGGTAGGAGCCAGGAAAAGCCCTCGGGGAGGAAATCCCCCTCATAGAGAGCCGGGGTTTCAAGGTAGAGACGGTTTAAGGCCGCCGTATATTCGCGAAGATCGTCATGCGGCGGACGGTTGACCGTCTCAAGGGGGAGCGAGCCATCGTGGTCCCACTCGCGCTCCTCTCCGTATTCGGTGCCCATGAACATCAGCTTTTTCCCCGGGAAGGTCATAAAAAAGAGGAGGGCCGTGCGGAAGGTGGCGAGCTTTTCCTCGTACGTGCCGAAGAGCTTACTGAAGAAGGAGCGCTTGCCATACACCACCTCGTCATGCGAGATGGGAAGGACATACCGCTCGGAGAAGGCGTAGGTGATGGGGAAATTCAGCGCCGCATGGAGCGAGGGACGCTCCTCCGGCGGAGCCGAAAGGTAGCCGAAAAGATCGTTTGAAAAGCCCATATTCCACTTCATATCAAAGCCGAGGCCTCCCTCCTCTGTGGGATGGGTCAGGCGCGGCCAGGCGGTGGATTCCTCGGCGATCATAAGCGCCTCGGGCACGGCGGCGTGGACGGCGGTATTCAGGGCGCGGAGGAAGGCCTCGGCCTCGCGGTTTTTGTTATCCCCCTCGGCGCTCCTTTCCCATTCGCCCTCCGCACGGTCGTAATCGAGATAGAGCATCGAGGCGACAGCATCGACGCGCAGGCCGTCGATATGGTATTCCTTGAGCCAGAAGACGGCATTCGAGATCAGAAAGCTGCGCACCTCACGGCGCGAAAGATCGAAATAACAGCTCCCCCAGGGCGACTCGCGCCGCCACGCCTCGCGGTATTCGTAGAGGGGGGAGCCGTCAAACTCAAAGAGCCCCCACTCATCCTTCGGAAAATGGGCGGGGACCCAATCGAGGATCACACCGACACCGCCCCTATGCAGCATGTCCACGAGGGCACAGAGGTCCTCGGGGGTGCCGAAGCGCGCGGTGGGGGCGTAGCCGGCACAGATCTGGTAGCCCCACGAGCCGTCAAAGGGGTGCTCGGCGATCGGGAGAAGCTCGATATGGGTGTAGCCCATATATTTGACATAGGCGAGCAGGCACTCGCCAAGCTCGCGGTAGTTCAGAAAGGAGCCGTCACCGTTGCGGAGGAAGGAGCCGAGGTGCACCTCATAAATGCTGATGGGGGCACTGAGACCGTCCTCCCTCGCTCGCTTCCGCGCCGCGAGATAGTCGGCATCCTGCCATGGGTATGCGGGAAGGCCCGTAAGGAGCGAGGCGCCGTCCCTGCCGCCGCGCGAGGCGAAGGCGTAGGGATCGCCCTTCCTCTGTGTGCCGCCCTCGCTCTCGATCCGGAATTTATAGGGGGTGCCGCGAAGATCGCGGCTGTCGGTGAAGGTCAACTCATAGATGCCGTCCGCCGTGATGCGAAGGAGGGGGCGGCCACGCTCCCAATCCCCGTCAATCCCGAGGAGGAAAACGGCCTTGGCATGCGGGGCAAAGGTGCGGAAGGTATACAGGCGCTCCCCGTCCCCGGGGGCGATATGGGCGCCAAGATAGCGGTAGGCCTGCCACTCGCTCCCCTCATGAAAGAGGTATTGCCTGAGAGCGCTCGTCTCGTTTTCCATCCTACTCTCCCTCCGCATCCAGCGCCGCCGTAAGGCGGCGGCGAAGTCTACCGTCAAGGTACCCGAGGGTGCGCCTACGGTAGCGTTGCGATGCATGCTTAGTATATAACCTTTCTCCGCGTTTTATCAAAAGCTCGGCCACCTTTCGGAGGAAAGCGAGGAAGCGTTTTCCGATGCGACACAAAAAAAGAAGCGAAAGGAGCCCCACCGTGAGCCATATGGCACGAAGAAGCGAGGAAAGGAGGATCAAAAGCCGCCACAGGGGGCGCCCCGCCAGCCGCCGAAGGAGCAAAGCCCCCAGCGCCACGGCAACGAGCGAAAACAGACGGGGAATGCCGTCATTGGCGGCAAAATAGAAGACGGGGAGCAGAAGACCGCAAAGAACGGCGATAAAAAAATCGGCCACCGCCCGAAACCAACGAGGGGGACGGCGACCGGGGAGGCGGTACGGCTCGACGGCCCTTGGCAGGCGCATCCGCCGAAGGACCCCCTCCTCCCCCTCCTCCGGGAAGAAGGGGAGGCGGAGAGCACGCACGGCGAAAGCGACAAGCGCAAGAAAGGCTCCAAGGAGAAAGGAAAGGAGAAGGAGGCGGAGGAGCCCCCACATCGTGACCTCCACCTCAGCCCCCCGCGCGGCGGAAGAGCCCGCGTGAGCGCTTCTCGTGTCCTGTGGAATAGGAGAGGAAGGAGATCTCCCCCTCGACCGATACCTCGCCGACATCGAGAAGGAGCTTTGTGACATGAAGGCCGCTCCCCTCGACCGTCAGAAGACCGAGGGCTGTTTCAAGGACAACGGCACCCTCATCAAAGCTCAGCACCTCATGGATCCCGTCAAGCGACAGCTTTTCCCTGTTTTTAAGTGATAAAGAATGCTTTTTTACCGAAGGGCTCACGTCTTGACCCGGCATAGCGGCGACCTCCTTTAGAGTTTTTATAGTCTCAAAAAGAGTATATGCGAAAGGCGTGGGCAATATGAAGCCGAGGAAAGCAAAAAAGGAGGCCGAAGCCTCCCCCATATATGAAAAAAGAGAACGGCAGGCCGTTCTCTTTATTGCTCGGAGAGCACCGTATACATATCGGCGGCATCCGCCTTTTTGGTGCTTTCCTTGATCGAGGTCACGCGGACGCTCAGCGTCTTGGTGCCGAAGGTGACGGCGATGACATCGCCCTCCTTCACATCGTACGACGCTTTGGCGGGCCGCCCGTTCACAGAAACGTGCGACCCGTCACAAGCCTCATTGGCCACCGTACGCCGTTTGATGATACGCGAGACCTTGAGATATTTGTCAAGACGCATTCTTAGGCGTTGACTTTGTCCTTCAGAGCCTGGCTGGCAGAGAACGAGGGACGCTTGCAGGCGGCGATCTGGATCTTCTCGCCGGTCATGGGGTTACGACCGTCACGAGCAGCCTGCTCCTTGGCCTCAAAGGTACCGAAGCCGATGATCTGAACCTTATCACCGTCCGCAAGTGCGGCGGTAATGGCATCGAAAACAGCCTCAACGGCCACTTCCGCATCCTTCTTCTTCATCTCCGTAGCCTTTGCAACGACATCAATGAGCTGAGTCTTGTTCATAAGTTTTTCCATCCTTTACAAAAAAATTTGGATTCGAGCATACATAGCCGTATGCTTTTTCTGCTATAAGTATACCACATTTGGCTAAACTTTTCAACAGTTTTCCTTAAAAAGTAAAAAAGTTATACAAAATGCACAAATTTTGGCGAAAAAAGGAAGTTTGAATCGCAAGGTTTTAATGCATTATCACAATAAAATGCAAAATAAGGATTACATTAACGGTACAACTTCCGTGTCGGAGGAGGGGGCAAAAGAGGCAAAAAAGCCCCGTAACGCATAGGAAAGTGCGGCCTCGCAGTCCACCCCCTGAGCCGAAAACGCATCGACCGCCGCAAGGAGAAAGCGACCGGCCGCCGCCTGCTTGTCCGAAGCCTCCGCGACCCCCGAAAGGGCGAGGACGGCATCGACCGTCGCGCGGGGAGGAAGGCACCCCTCGGGAAGCTCTCCCCTCCCCTTTTCGATCAGCTTTTGCGCGCGGAGAAGGGCCGGGAGAGCGCGCGGCACCGAGGCAAGGCGCGCGGCGAGCGTGCGCCGCCCCTTTTCGAGGCTCTTGCTTGCCTCCCAGGAGGAGAGCGCCTCCTCGGCGGTGGCATCCCCGAAGACATGGGGGTGACGGCGGATCATCTTCTCGCATTCGTCGGCGGCGACATCCCCGATCGAGAAGTGCCCCTCTTCCCTTTCGATCTCGGCGTGAAGGAGCACCTCGAAAAGGAGATCGCCAAGCTCCTCGCGAAGATCGGCGGTATTCTCGCGCTCGATAGCATCGAGCACCTCGTAAGTCTCCTCGATCAGATAGCGCGTGAGCGAGGCGTGGGTCTGGGCGCGATCCCAGGGGCATCCGTCCTCGGAGCGCAGGCGGCGCACGATGGCAAGGAGGGCGGAAAATGCATCGTTATCTTTACCTAGGTCTGTGGTTTTCATATCGTCCTTCATGGTTATTCCCTTTTTCTGAGCAGTCGGTATTTTGTGAGCAGTCGCACAAGGCGATCGCCGCGTGGCAGGAGGCGCAGGTCCTCGGGGCGAAGGCCGCCGAAAAGGAGCACCGTAACGGCATAAACGATCACGGCGGCGGCAATGGCAAGCCCGAGCGAAAGTGCCGCCGGGAGGGTGGGGGTGGCGGCGTGCAGAAGGAAGGCGACAAGCGAGGCCAGGGCCCCCGCGGCCGCCGGTGCGGCAAAGAGCTGAAGGGGATCGAGGCGCAGAGGGGTATCCTTCCATATAAAATAGGCGTTAAGGAGGAGAGAGGTAAGATAGAAGGCGAGGGTGCCGAGGGGGGCGGCCAGAGAGCCGAGCGAGCCCGTGAGAAGGAAGAGCGAGAGGATCTTGACGGCGACACCGCCGAGCATCGAAAGCACGGGGCGCGTGCTGCGGCCATAGGCCTGGAGCACGGCATTGGTCACCGCCAGCATGGCAAGCGGAAAGACCGAGAGCGCGAGGATCGAAAGCGGTGCCCCTGCGTGCTCTGCCATATCGGCATCCCCCACGAAAAGGAAGGAAAGGATGGGGCTTGCAAGCGCCGAAAGGCCGAAGGCGGCGGGGAGCGACACAAGGGCCGCCGTGCGGAGGGCCGAGGCAACGGCCACCGTGGCATCCGCCACTCTCCCCTCGGTACGGGCCGCCGTAATATACGGGACGACGGCGGCCGTGATGGGATAGATCAGAACCGCCGGCATATTAAAGAGCGTGACCGCCCCCGTGGAATAATCCGAAAAGACGGCCTTGGCCAGCTCCGCATCCCCGTAATAGCGGGCCAGCAGGGGGCGCATCAGCTGAGAATCGATGAGAGAGGAAAGGCTCATGACCGCCGAGCCGAGGGCGATCGGGATCGCTACCGTAAGGAGGCGAAGGAGGATCGCCCGTCCGCTCCCCTTCTCTTTCCCCTCGCAGGGGGGCAAGGGGTGGCGGCGAAGCGCCCGCAGGTATTCCCAAAAGAGATAGAGCGTGCCAAGGGCGATCCCGACCGTGATGCCGAAGACCGAATAGCCCGCCGCCAGGTGGGTATCCCCCCACCCGAGGTCAAGCACAAGGCGGACAAGGAGGAGACCGAGCGCCATCTTGCCAAAGGCCTCGATGACCCCCGAGACGGCGGTCGGCCGCAGATCCCCGAGGCCCTGAAAGTAGCCGCGGAAGACACTCGAGAGGCACACAAAGAAAAGCGCCGGTGCGATCCCCAGGAGGCAGAGGTAGGAATCCCCTCCCGAATTGGCGGCTGAGATCGGACCGGCGAGAGCAAAGAGTGCCGCCGTTCCCACGGCACCGATAAGAGCGAGAGAGAGGAGCGACACGCGAAGGATCGGGCGGATCCCACCGCTCCCCTTGGCGCGCGCCTCGGAGATAAGGACCGAGACGGCCACGGGGATCCCGGCGGTCGAGATCATGTAAAGGAGGGTGTAGACCGCATAGGCGGCATTGACGTTGGCCATCTCGTCACCGAGGACGCGGTTGAGTGGCACCTTATAGAGAAAGCCGAAGACCTTCACAAGAAGATTGGCTAAGGTAAGAAGCAATACCCCAAGGACAAGGGGGCGCCCCCCTTCCCTGCCTGCCGTGCGCGCTTTCTCCATACAACACCTCCGCGGTCAATCGAAATAGTGAGCCCTCATATCCAGGAACTCCGATTTCAGTTTTTCCACATCCAGCGTTGTAAATTCGCCGTTTTCATATAATATCCTGCCATCCACCATCGTCAGGCACACATCGTGCGCAGAGGCGGCGTAGGCGAGCGTTGTCACAGGGTCAATGACGGGCTGATGACAGAGCCCCGTAAGATCAAAGAGGGCAAGGTCGGCGCGACAGCCGACCGTGAGGCGCCCGACATCGGTGCGCCCTTGGGCGCGCGCGCCCGCCTCGGTCGCGAGGGCGAGCGCATCGGCCGCCCTGACGCCGTCCGGCCGGTGGGTCGTGCCCTTGGCCAAAAGGAGCGCCGTTTGCAGCTCCCTGAGAAGATCCAAGCGGTTGTTCGAGGCGGCACCGTCGGTCCCGAGGGCAACGTTGACCCCCGCCCTCAGCATCGTGCGGAGCGGCATGATACCGCTCCCGAGCTTCAGATTGCTGATGGGGTTATGGACGGCGGTTGCCCCGTGCTCGGCGAGGATCCTGCAGTCCTCGGCCGTAAGGAAGACACAGTGGGCGGCGACCACGGGAACCTCGAAGAGGCCGTTGTCAAGAAAGAAGCGCGTGGGCGTGACCCCGTGGCGCTCAAGGCACTCACGGTGCTCCTTCCGCGTTTCCGAGAGGTGGATCTGCACCCGGGTACCGAGCGCCCCCGCCGCCTCGGCCACCGTGCGCACGCAGGAGGCCACATTCGTATACTCGGCATGGAGCGATAGGTCCACAAGGATCCGCCCGCCCTCGGCGCCGTTCCACGCCTCGTAAAGGGCGAGCGACTCGCGAACACGGGGGTCATGGCGGTAATCGGCGGTCGCGTCAAACGACACGACGCTGCGCGAGAGGTTGGCCTTGATGCCCCCCTCGGCCACGGCGCGGGCGGTGGCATCGCAGAAGAAATACATATCCGAGAAGGAGGTCACGCCGTTTGCCAGCATCTCGGCGACCGAGAGCTTGGAGCCGTGGTAGACGGCGCGGTCGGTCAGGCGGTCCACCGCCGGGAAGATGCGCCCATTCAGCCACCGATCGAGAGGAAGATCCTCGCCGTAGCCGCGGAGCACCGTCATGGCGGCATGGGTATGGGCATTGATAAGGCCCGGGGTCAGGAGCTTCCCCCGTCCGTCGATCACGCGGTCAAAGGTGCCCTCCGGGCGGTTCCTGCCGATCGAGGCGATTCGCTCGCCCTCCACGGCAACAAAGCACTCCTCCCCGGGAAGGGCGCCGGGAATCGCCACGCGGTCAAATAAAATTTTCATACGTCACCCCAGAAATTCCCGATAGACCGAGGTCGGCGGGATATAGGTCTTGGAGATCTCGTCGATCCGCTTCAGGATCGACGTGATCCTTTGTCCCTCGGGATAAAAGGCATGGTCGCGAGGGAGCTGAGCAAAAAGCGGAAGGAGGTAGGGCTTCAGGGCCGAGACCTCATAGCCGAGGGTAGAGTCGATGCGCACATCCACACTCCCGATATAGGGCAAAATGTGCGCCTCCTCATTGTCGCGCACGCTCTCCCAGAGCGAAAGGGTAAAGGCGGGAGAGGCGCCGCGGAAGTTATAGTCACGCACAAGGCGCCGCAGAAGGCGGAGCTCGGTGCGGTCGAAGGCTTCATTCCCGAGGCGGATGCCGCGCTCGGCAAAGGTGCAGACCGAGGCGGTACGGTGCCCCGCAAAGAGCCCCGTGACCTCGGGATAGATGGCTTGGATGCCCTCAAAGAGATAGACGGTATTCTCGTCACAGGCGACCTCGGTATAGCCCTCGCGCCGCCCTGTGCGGAAATCAAAGCGCGGCAGGCGCGCCGTGCGGCCGCCGAGGATATCCGAAACGGCCAGAGAGAGCGCCTCCATATCGATGGTGGTGGGGGAATCAAAATCGATGCGCCCCCCCTTCGCACGGTCGATGAGGACCGCCCGATCGTAGAAGAAATCGTCGATCGAAATGACGGCGACCGTCTTCCCACGCTCGGAAAACTCCGAGATCAGCTTTTTGGCCGTGGTGGTCTTCCCCGAGCAGGTAGGGCCCGAAAGAAGGACGATGCGGCACGCGGGGATCGCCAGGAGGCGCTGAACGGCATCGTCGAGTGCCGCCTCGAAGGCAGCCTCGCAGAGGGCCACATACGCCCGCTTATCGTCTTCCCCGGAAAATACCGTTCTTGCTTCGATCATATTCAGTCTCCTTGATAGAAGGACAGGATCCTTTCCCGTTTCGGGAGCAGCGAGGCCTCGGGGTCGCCGAGACGGAGCCTTTCTGCATCCCGGAGATATTCATATGGATATTTCGGCATAAATATGCGTTCGATCCGTTTTCCTTCACCGCCACCGGGCGAGGGACGGACAAGCTTGGTGACGGCGCCCGCACCGACGGCGAAGATGGTATGGAGTTCCTCCATCATAAAGATGTTATAGAGCCCCTCGGTCCCCGGGAGCGCATAGCCGACGTTCTCGAGGTTGCCGACGGTATTCTTCTGTCGGTACATATAGTAGGGGCGGTAGCCGGCGAGCTTTGCGCGCATTTGCGAATATTCGACGCTCTTGGCGGCATCGGCCGAGCCGAGGGCATAGATGCCGTCCTTCTGACGGAGGGCGGCCGAGCGCTTGACACAGAAGGTGTGCACCGTGATGTTCTCGGGGGCGAGAGCAAGCACCTTATCAAAGGAATCCGAGAAAATATGGAAGGTGTCCTCGGGGAGCCCTGCGATCATATCGACATTGATGGCGGCGATGCCCGCCTCCTTGGCCATCTGATAGGCGCGGTAGAACTCCTCGACGGTGTGATGACGGCCGATCGAGCGCAGGACCTCGTCCGAGAGGGTCTGCGGATTGACGCTGATGCGCCCGGCACCGCCGTCACGGATGGCATCGAGCTTCTCGCTTGTGATGGTATCGGGGCGGCCTGCCTCCACCGTGAATTCAAGAAGCGTGGAGGGGGAGACGTGCTCCCCGATCTTGGCAAGCAGGGCAGCCATCTGCGCGGCGCTGAGTACGGTGGGCGTGCCACCGCCGATATAGACCGTGGCGACACGGAGGCCGAGCTCGCGAATGGTGGCAAAGACGTCGTCAATATCCTTATAGAGCTCGATCAGGTAATCGTCGATCAGCGAAAGGAGCTTGCCCGAGGTATAGGAAACAAAGGAGCAATAGGCGCAGCGCGAGGGGCAGAAGGGGATCGCAATGTACACGCTGCAAAGATCGCCCGGGAGCTTGGCGGTCAGCTTCATCTCATTCGAGGCGACCGTAACGGCGAGGGCGGCCTTACGGGGGTTCAGAAAATACTCGTCGCGAAGGATGGCGCGCGACTGGCGGATACCGTTCCCCTTCCGGATCAGCTCGGTCGCGACCTTGGCGGGGCGGACCCCCGTCAGAATGCCCCAGGGGGGCGTATAGGAGAAGAAGGCCTTCCCTGCCGCGAACATGGCACGGCCGACCGCGATCTTCTCGGCGCGCTGGGCGCTCTTGTCCTCACCAAGCCCGGAGACCCCCTCGCCGCTTGTGATCTTCTCACCGACGCGGAAGGTGGCCGAGGCGACAACGCTCTCGCCCTCACGGCGGAGCGATACCGAGACCTCGGGGGTCTCGGGGGTCGGCTGCTCGCTCCCCGAGAAGGTGGCACCCGGGAAAAAGACCATACAAAGGGTCTCGACGTAATAGCGGTTGATCCCGCCGTCAATGTGCAGGATCATACCCGTCCCCCCTTCAGGACTGCGGAGTCCATCACGATCGTCACGGGGCCGTCCGCCGTCATCGTGATCTGCATATCGGCACCGAAGACACCGCGCTCGACCCGACCGACACGCTCGGAAAGGAGTGACGAAAAGCGGTCGTAGAGAGGGGCGGCGACGGTCGGGTGGGCGGCACGGAGATAGTCGGGGCGGTTGCCCTTGGCGTAATTGGCAGCAAGGGTAAAGTTCGAGACGACGAGCGCCCCACCGCCGACATCGGTCACCGAGAGGTTCATTTTGTCGTTGGCATCGGTGAAAATGCGGAGCTTGGCGATCTTCTCGGCGAGAAGGAGGGCATCCCTCTCGGTATCCCCCTCGAGCACGCCGAGGAGGATAAAGAGGCCGCCGTCGATGCGCCCTGCGGGCTCACCGTCGGCAATGACGGAGGCCGCGCGCACGCGCTGTAATACTGCGATCATAGAGAGTCCTTACCGGCTGATGCCGCGCACGACGTCAAATACGCCGTCGATCTTGCGGAGCCTTGAGATGATAGAGCGGAAATGGCTGACATTCTTGCATCCGATCGAGAGGTTGATGGTCGCCTTCTCATCGGTGACGGTGTTGGTGGTGTTCACGCTGATGATCGCCACGCGCATCTCGGCAAGAGCCACCGAGATATCGGCGAGGATGCCGATGCGGTTGACGGCGAAGATCTTGAGGAGGGCCTCAAAGAGGTTCTCGTTGCCGTGGGAGACGAACTCGTCCTCCCAATGGGCCTCGACCCAGCGGCTGCGTGTCTCGGGGTCGGCAAAGCCGCGCACGGCGTTCGGGCAATCGCTCTTGTGCACCGAGGTGCCCGAGCCGCGAGTCACGAAGCCGATGACCTCGTCCCCCGGGAGAGGATTGCAGCATTTGGCGAACTTGATAAGGCATCCGCGAGCACCGTCCACGATGATGCCGCTGTCGTTCTTGACATTCTTCGCCTTTTCGGTGACACGGATGGCCGGGCGCTCCTCGGCCGGCTCGGCGGGCGGCACGCGGCGGTCAAATTCCTCGCGCAGCTTCCCTGCGATATGCGAGACGGTGAGGCCGCCGAAGCCGATGGTGTTATAGAAGTCCTCGGCATCCTGGATGCCGACACGCTCGGCGACACGGCTGACGATGGCCTGCATGTCCTCCTCGGTGTAGGCGCGGCCGTAGTGCGAGAATTCGCGCTCAAGCTCCTCGCGGCCGAGGGCGATATTCTCGGTGCGGCGCTCCTTCTTGAACCAGCCGCGGATCTTGGCCTTGGTGCTGCTGGTCTTGGCGATCTTGAGCCAATCGCGGCTCGGTCCGCGCGAAGCGGAGGAGGTCAGGATCTCCACGATATCGCCGTTCTGGGGGACGCGATCGATCGGTACGATCGAGCCGTTGATCTTGGCGCCGACCATCTTATTCCCGACGGCCGAGTGGATCGCATAGGCAAAGTCGATGACCGTGGCGCCGAGGGGCAGACAGATCACGTCACCGCGCGGCGTGAAGACAAAGGTCTCGTCGCGGAAGACATCGGTCTTGAAGGCGTGCATGAAGTCATCGGGGTCACGCGTGCTCTCGTCCGACTCGATGAGCTGGGAGATCCAACGCAGCTTATCGTCGATCTCGGTACGGCTGTCGGCGCCGCTCTTGTACTTCCAGTGGGCGGCGATACCGTATTCGGCGGTGTGGTGCATATCGACGGTACGGATCTGCACCTCAAAGGGGATGCCGTCATGCCCGACGACCGTGGTATGGAGCGAGCGGTACATGTTCGATTTCGGCGTAGAGATATAGTCCTTGAAGCGGCCGGGCACCGAGCGGAAGAGCTCATGGATATGCCCGAGGGCGGTATAGCACTCAAGCTCGGTTCCAACGATCACGCGCACGGCGTAGAAGTCGTAGACGTCGTCAAAGGCGCGGTTCTGGGCATAGACCTTGCGGTAGAGGCTGTAAACGCTCTTGACGCGCCCCTCCATCGTGCAGGGGATCCCGTTCTCGCTGAGCTTGGCCATGATCTCCTCACGGGCGCGGTCGATGAGATCGTGGGTCTTGCCGTATTTCCCCTCGATCTCCGAGGAGATCTCCCCGTAGCCGATAGGATCGAGATAGCGCAGGCTGATGTCCTCGAGCTCCTGCTTGATGCGCTGCATACCGAGGCGGTGCGCCAGGGGGGCGTAGATGTACATCGTCTCGAGCGAGATCGTACGCTTCTTTTCGTCGGATTTGACGTCAAGCGTACGCATATTGTGCAGACGGTCGCAGAGCTTGACGAAGATGACGCGGATGTCCTTGGACATAGCGAGGAGCATCTTGCGGATGTTCTCGATATGTGCCTCCTCCTTGTCCTCAAAGCGCACCGTGATGATCTTGGTCACGCCCTCAACGATCAGGGCGACGTCATCGCCGAAGCGGCGGCGCAGATCGTCATAATCGGTGCGTGTGCCGCAATCCTCGAGGGTATCGTGAAGGAGGGCGGCGCAGATCGAGTCGGTATCCAGCTCAAGCTCGGCGATGATGGTCGCCACCGAGACGGGGTGCATGATATAGGGCTCCCCCGACTGGCGGAACTGCCCCTCGTGCAGAGACTTGGCATAGAGAAACGCCTCGCGGATCTTATCGAGGTCATACTGCTTTTTGGTGCGTTCGAGACTGTCTAGCAGTCCTTCGATCTCTTGGTACATAAAAACCTCAGGCCTGCTTCATCTGGGAGCGCAGGCGGCGCAAAAGATTGGATTTTTCAAGGTCGGTCTTGTTTTGGGAATACTGAAGACGGAATTTGTAGATCTCCTCCCCCGTTTCCTCGATCCCGAAGAGATTGAGCTCCTGGAGGATGCGGATGATGAATTTCAGCTTGATATAGCCAATCTTCCCGGGGTATCCCGCAAGGAGAGAGAGGATCGCACGGTGGGTCAGGGTGTCCTCCCCGACGCGCACCGAGCGGCGCACGAGGGTGTAGACGGCGGCAAAATCATCCCGGCTCGGGAGGACCCCCTCGGCTTCATCAAAGGGGGCGCCGGCGCGGATCTCCTCGTAGCGCACCCGCTCGGCGGCGGCGAGATCGAGCTCACGCTCTGCGAGGCGGACGTCACGCACGATGAGCTGGACCGAGCGGCGGCCGTTCCACTCGTTGATATCGAGGTTGGACATCACATCGACACGGTCGCCGACATACAGGTCAAGATCGGAGAGGGGCATCGAAAAGCACATGGCCGTGAAGGCCCCCGCTTCCCCACCGACGACAAGACGGGTGTGCTTGCCGCCGCTGATCGAGGCACATTCAAGGACGGCGACCGAGCGGAGGACGAAGGTGGGGACGGGATTCTCGACCCCGTAGGGCTCAAGGATCCCGAGCTCCTCGCAAAGGGGCATGGTGATGTCGGAGAGCGAAAGCTCGCAATCGGCCTCAAGGGTGGGGACGATGGCCTCCTCATCGAGGCGCTCTCTGGCGTATTCGTTGATCTTTTGGCAGAAGGCGGGGAGATTCCCACGCGTGACCGAAAGGCCGGCGGCAAGCTCATGGCCGCCGAATTTCACAAGGTGCTCCGAGGCATAGACGAGGGCATCGACGAGGTTCAGCCCCTTGATGCTCCGCCCCGAGCCCTTGCCGACGTCGGTATCGAGATGGACGTCCTCCCCGTCAAAGGAGACGAGGATGCACGGAAGACCGTAGCGGTCGGTGATGCGGGAGGCCACGATCCCGATGACGCCGTGATGCCAGCCGTCGGCCGCCAGGACGATGACGGGGTCGCGCTCGAAGTCGTGCTCACGCTCGATCTTCTCATACGCCTCGGTCATGATCGTATTCTCCTCGGCCTGGCGCTCACGGTTAGCCTCGCACAGCTCCTCGGCCAGCGCCTCGGCGCGGTGGGGGTCCTCGGTCAGGAAGAGCTCAACGGCGAGCGAGGCGCTGCGGATGCGCCCTGCGGCGTTCAGGCGCGGTGCGATCGTGTAGCCGATAAAGCCCGAGGTGATCTTGGTGGGCTTGGCGGGGGCGCGGCGCCCCTCGTTGCGCGAGGCGCGAACGCTGTCGCAAAGGGCCGAAAAGCCGATGCGGGGCGCACCGTCGAGAAGCCGGAGCCCCTCCTTGACGATCAGGCGGTTTTCGCCGCGGATCGGCATAACATCGGCAATCGTGCCAATGGCGATCAGGTCGGCATAGCGCCGACAGATGCGGAAGACGCATTCGCCGCGCGGATCACCGCTCACGACCTCCTCATAGGCCGAGATGAACTTGAAAACGACACCGACGCCCGCAAGCTCGCAGAAGGGATAGCGGCTCCCCGGGCGGTGGGGGTTCAAAACGGCGACGGCGGGCGGCAGCTCAGGCAGGCATTCGTGATGGTCGGTGACGACGACGTCGATGCCGAGGGTCGCGGCGTAGGCGATCTCCTCAATGGCGGTAACGCCGGTATCCACCGTCACGATCAGCGAGGTGCCCCCCTCGCTCAGCTGGTCGATGGCGGCACAGGAGACACCGTATCCCTCGCCCGAGCGGTTCGGGATATAGTAGTCTACGTTGGCGCCCTGCGAGCGGAGGTAGAGGTAGAGGGTGCAGACAGCGGTCACACCGTCAACATCATAGTCGCCGTAGATCGTGATCCTCTCGCCCCGTTCGATGGCGAGGCGGACACGGTCGATCCCCTCCTGCATCCCGTCAAGGAGGAAGGGGTCGCACAGCATCTCGGTCTCAAGACGGAGAAAGGAGGCGGCGGCCTCGGGTGTGGTGTAGCCGCGGTTGTAGAGCAGGCGTGCCGTTACCTTACCGATCCCGAGCGCCGCCGAGATCTCGGCGATCGCGGGGGTGGCGGTGGCGGTAAGCGCATCACGCAAGACCCATTTCTTTTGAGTTTTTCCCGGTTTTTTCAGCATTATGGTTTCCTATTCGCAGTCCTTGGACTGCCTTCCTATGTAATACGAGATCAGAGGTGGGGGCGGTAGCGGGACAGGATCGCCATCGCCGCCCTGAGGCCGTCAAGCGCGGCACTCGTGATGCCGCCGGCATAGCCTGCGCCCTCGCCCGCAGGATACAGGTTCTCGGTACCGGGTGCCGTGCCGGCCTCGGTACGGAGAATGCGGATGGGGGCCGAGGTGCGCGTTTCCACCCCGGTCAGAACGGCGGTGGGGGAGGCAAAGCCCGACAGGCGGCGGTCAAAGGCACGGATGCCGCGCGCCAGCGAGTCGGTAATGAACGAGGGGTGATAGTCGGTGGGGGAGGCGGGGGTCACGCCCTCGCCGTTCATATAGGTGGGGAGGACGACCGTCGGTGCGGTGCCGCGGCTGCCCGTGAGAAAATCGCCAACCGTGGTGATGGGGGCGGCATAGGTGCCACCGCCCGCGCGGAAGGCGGCCGCCTCGATCGAGCGCTGGAACGCGATCGCGGCGGAGGGGGTATTTCCGTAGTCCTCACGGAAGACCGAAACGGCGACGGCGGCGTGGGAATTTTTGCCGCTCCGCGCATATTCGCTCATGCCGTTGACGACAACGCCCCCCTCCTCGCCGGCGGCGGCGACGACGGTGCCGCCGGGACACATGCAAAAGGTATAGACTCCGCGCGTGTCGGTATCGGCGGAGAAATTATAGGAGGCGCGCCCAAGGTCGGGGTGCCCCGCAAAGTCGCCGTAGAGGGCGCTGTCAATGTCGGACGCCAGGTGCTCGATGCGCAGGCCGACCGAAAAGGGCTTCGGCTCAATCGAATAGCCGTGATCGAGCAGGGTCGCATAGGTGTCACGGGCCGAATGGCCGACAGCAAGGACAAGGGCACCGCAGGGGATCTCCCCACGGTCGGTCTTCACCGCTATGACACGCTCACCGCGAAGAACGGGAGAGAGAAAGCGTGTATGGTAAAGGACACGGCCGCCGAGGCGCTCGATCGCGGCGAGCATGGCATCGACCGTGGCAAAGAGGCGATCGGTCCCGATATGGGGGCGCGCCTCAAGGAGGATATCGCGGGGAGCGCCGAACTCGCAGAAGCGCGAGAGGACGTAGGCCACCATCGGGTCATTGACACGGGTGACGAGCTTCCCGTCCGAAAAGGTACCGGCACCGCCGGCGCCAAACTGGATGTTGGTATTGGGGTCAAGGACACGGTCACGGCAGAAGCGCGCGTAGGCCGTGCGGCGCTCGGCGACACTGCCGCCGCGCTCAAGGACGATGGGGGCATACCCCGCCTCGGCCAGAAGAAGGGCGGCAAAGAGGCCGCAGGGGCCGGTGCCGACAACGACGGGAGCCCCCTCCATCGGGAGGGTGCCGACCGCCGGGGCGGGAGCCGCCTCCTTAAGGAGAGAGAGGCCGGCCTCACGCAGGCGCGCGACATCGGACGGCGAAAAGTCACCGCAAACGGCGACGGTAAAGACCAGGCGGACATCCTGCCGCTTACGCGCATCCACCGAGCGGCGGAAGAGCGAGAGCTCTGCCCCACCGGGGAGGGCCGACAGCTTTTTCAGACGGCGCGCGGCGAGGGCTAAGACCTCTTCACGAGGAGTGCCCGGAGCGACCGAGAGACCGTTCAGAAGGAAGGTCATAGGGATGTTGCCACGGTCACGGTCGGCAGGGCGGCTGTCTCCTCCTCGGAGCGGAGACCGTCGGGATCCTTCGTATACATGGCGGCGCAGAACACGATGACGGCCAGAAGGAGGCAGACAAGATAGAGCCAGATATTAAAGCGGCGGAAGAAGCGGCGCGCCGTGCCGGGTTCCTTTTTGGTTTTCATTCTTCGGTCTTCTCCTTCAAGAAATCGGTGGTGCCGTGCGAGCTCATCAGGATCTCCGACAGGCGGAGCTTCAGGGTCTGGGAGGTGTAATCACGGGTCAGGGTACGGTTGTAGGCGACCGAGATGGTGCCGGTCTCCTCCGAAACGACGATAATAACGGCATCGCACGACTCACTCATGCCGAGGGCGGCGCGGTGGCGTGTGCCGAGGTTCGGGTCCACGTCCTGACGGCGGGTCAGGGGGAGCAGACAGCCGGCGGCGCAGACGCGCATATTGCGGATGACCACGGCGCCGTCATGCAAGGGGGAGTTCGGGAAAAAGACGCTCTTGAGAATGTAGGGCGTGAGCTTGGAATCCACATCCACCCCCGAGCGAATAATATCCCCGAGCTTGGTTGAGCGCTCGATGACGATGAGTGCCCCCGTTTTGGTGCGTGCCATATCGGTGGCCGCCTCGCAGATGGCGTTGATGCCCTCGACCGTGGCTTCGTTCTTGACGTCGACCGACAGGTTCTTAAAGTTCTTCAAAGGCTCGCCGCCGAGCTTTTCAAGCGCGTCGCGGATCTCGGGCTGGAAGATCAGGACAAGGACCACGATCCCGGCATCGGCGATCACCTCAAGGATCGTGCCGACGGCATACAGGTGCAAAAGGCGCGCCGCGAACATGGCGACAAGCCAGATCGAAAGGCCGATCAGCAGCTTGCCCGCGCGGCGATCCCATAAAAAGCGCACGGCAATGTAGAGAATGAACGAAAGCAGCAGGATATCGACCACATAGCGGACGATGTCGCCGGCCGAGGCCGCACGCAACAGCTCACCAAGGAAGCGAAAGACGTCAGTAAGCACCTCAAGATCTCCGTTTCTTGCGCCCACGCACGGGGGCGCGAAAAATAAAAGTTAATACTATTATAACACAAAGTATGCCGAAAGGCAACAGGAAATTAAGCATTTCTGCCCTTTTGAAAATATTTTTTCAAGGGCCATTGACAGAAGGGGTCCGATGCGGTATAATTGTCTCAAATGATACAAACGGAGGAGGGCGCATGAACGAAAAGCAGGCCTTTTTCGATTGCTGTCTTACTAAGGGGCTGACCATGGCCGACAAGGAGGCCGCCTATGCGGCGGCGGCGCCCCTCTCCCGCACCTACGGCGCCAAGGAGACGGTCGTCACGGCGGGGGAGGACTTCTCCGCTATCGGCATCGTTGCCGACGGCAGTCTCTCGATCACACGGTCGGGCGAGCACCGCCGGGTGATCCACAAGCGGGCGGGCTATGCCGAGATCTTCGGCGTTTCCTCACTCTTCGGGGGTGAGGGGGGCTTTCCCACCAACATCATTGCCGAGGAGACCTCGACCCTCCTGCTTCTCGACGAGGCGAGCGTTTTGCGCATGCTGGCGGCCGTCCCCTCCGTAGCAAAAAACTACATCGCCCTGCTCACCGAAAAGATCCGCTTCCTCAACCGCCGCCTCGATACGCTGGCCGGGCGGAGCGCCGAGGAGCGTGTTGCCGCCTTCCTCCTCTCGCGAGGCGGGGGTGAGACCGGTCTCGGGATCACGAAATCGGCGCTTGCCTCCTCTCTTGGCCTTGGGCGGGCCTCGCTCTACCGCATCCTTGACGAGATGGAGGCGGCCGGCATCATCCGCGCCGACCGCCGCTCGATCGAGGTGCTGGATGAAGCGGCACTTACCTTGTTTACGAAAACCGAAAGGAATGAATGAAAATGAAAAGAATTGTTTGCCTTTTACTCGCTTTTTGCCTACTCGTACCGCTTCTTGCGGCGTGCGGCCCCGATGACTCGACCATCCGCATCGGCGTGCTTTCAGGCCCCACGGCCATGGGGGCGCTCAGGCTGATGAAGGATGCCGATCCCCGGTATGACTTCAAGGAGCTCTACGCATCTCCCGATCTGATCGTCGGCGACGTTGCGGCGGGCAATCTCGACATTGCCGCCCTCCCCACCAACAATGCGGCGATCCTTGCCAACGCCGGTGCCGACATCCGTGTGATCGCGCTCAATACGCTTGGCGTGCTTCATCTTCTGGATGCCACGGGCACTGTGACAAAGCTCTCCGACCTTGAGGGTAAGACGATCTACGTGCCGAACGCCGGCTCGAACCCGGAGTATATCGTCCGTCACATCCTTGCGCTGAACAACATCAATGCCACGGTCGAGATCTCGATCCCTCAGCCCGCGAAGATCCAGCAGGGGCTTCTTGACGGCACGATCGGGATCGCCGTCCTGCCTCAGCCCGCCGCCACGGCGACCGTTGCGAAGGCCACACAGCAGCAAAAGACCATTACCGCCCCCATTGATCTTTCGGTCGAATGGAACAAGAAGGTGGAAACGCCCATCGTGCAGGGCTGCCTTGTGGCAAACGCCGCTTTCCTTGACGAGCATCCGAGAGCGGTGGAGGAATTCCTTGAAAAATACGAGGCCTCGGTCGCCTATATGACGGCGGCGGATAATCTCGAGGATGCCGCCGCCCTCGTCGTGGAATACGGCGTCCTCGGGGCCGCCCCCATCGCCAAAACGGCGCTCCCGAAGTGTGCCATCACCTATATCGACGGCGAGGAGATGAAGACGGCGCTCGATGCCTTCTACGATATCCTGCACGGCCTTGCCCCCGCCTCGATCGGCGGCTCGGTCCCCGGTGCCGACTTCTATTATAATGCGAAATAAGTACCTCAAGGGAGCAGTAAAGCTCCTTCTCCCCCTTCTCTTCTGGGGTGGGCTTCTTTGGGTCATTGCCCTGCTCCTCGATGCGCCCCTGCTCCTGCCGACGGTGCCCGCCATTGGCAGGGCGCTCCTCACGCTTATGGGAACGGGGAGCTTCTGGCTGGCGATCCTCGCCTCGCTCGGGCGTGTCCTCGGGGGGCTCCTCATCGGTGTCCTCCTCGGGACGCTCATGGGAGCGCTCATTCATCTGTATTCTCCGGCGGCGCTCCTCATCCGCCCTCTCCTGACGGTCGTGCGCTCGACGCCGGTCGCCTCCTTCGTTATGCTGGTCTGGAGCTTTACGGGCAGTAAGGCGCTCCCCTTTGTGATCGCGGCGCTGATGGTGCTGCCGATCGTGGCCGATGAGCTTTCGACCGGACTTGCCAAGGCCGATCCGATGCTCGCCGAGGTCACCGAGCTCTACCGCTTTTCTCCCCGGCGCCGCCTCCTCGTCTTCCGTCTGCCGGCGGCACTCCCCTACTTTTTCGGCGCGCTCATCACCTCGGTGGGCTTTGCCTGGAAGGCAGGGATCGCCGCCGAGATCCTGGCGTACACCGCCGGCTCGCTCGGTCGTGGGATCTACACGGCGAAGCTCTACCTCGAGACAGCCGAGCTTTGGGCATGGACGCTGACCGTCGTGATCCTGAGCCTTATTCTCGAGGTAATTGTAAAGAAAACGTTGCGTTTTATCGAAGGGAGGGCGCTATGAGTGCGTTAATTCTCAAGGATCTCTCCAAAAATTTTGATGAAAAGCAGCTCTTCTCCCACCTCTCATACGAGTTCCCCGAGCGCGGGCTTTTCCTCCTCCTTGGGGGAAGCGGAAGCGGCAAGACCACGCTCCTCCGCATGATCGCAGGCCTCGACAGCGACTATCAAGGAAGCATCGAGGGGGGCGGGGGCGAGGTCGTCTCCATGGCCTTTCAGGAGCATCGCCTCTTCCCGATCCTCACCGCTTTGGCCAACGTCGCCGAGCCGCTCCGTGCCGAGGGGCTTGCACGTGCCGAGGCCGAGGAGAGGGCGCGCGAGGCACTCCTTGCCGTCGGGTTCCCCGAGGGGGATCTCAGGACCCGACCGACGGCGCTCTCGGGCGGAATGCGGCAACGCGTGTCCTTAGCGCGCGCCGTTGCCTCACAGCGCCCCGTTCTTCTCCTTGACGAGCCCGAAAAGGAGCTTGACGAGCGTCTCCGCGAGCGCCTGCACGACGTGATCCTCCGCGAGGCTGCCGAGCGGCTTGTGATCGTGGTCACGCATACCCCCGAGCGCCTTCTGCCGCTTTCTGACGGAAGCCTCCTTTTGGGATAAAAAAAGAGCACGCTTGCGTGCTCTTTTTTTGTTTGTTATCTGTTTTCGTACCAGGTCTTGGCGGCGACGAGGGTCTCGGCACCGGTGCGGTGGACGTGCATCCAATCGGGCGCGGTGCGCTCCCAGCTCGTCTGCATAAACCCGAGAAGGCCCGTGGGGATATGCTCGGCGCAGTAGCGCACAAGCCCCTCGAAGTTCTCACGCTTGGACCACACGCTCCCCGTGGGCATCTGCTCATAGCCGCGCTCGGCGAGCTTATCGAAGAAGGTGAGGTGCGCCTTTGTCGTTTCGTTCATGGTGTCGGTATTGAAATCGGCGCTGTAATACCAGTTGTTCTGCACGACCTCCTTCGGCATTTTGGCAAAGAAGGTCTCCGCGTTATTCCAGCCGTAATCCGCCCAGATCCAGGGGCGCGCGTTGTTCTTCTCTACACAATCGATCAGGAAATAGAGGTCGTGCCACCAAAGGTCATGCTGGCGCACCACGCAGTAGTCGAGATTGACCTGATTCCGCGCCGTCTCCTCGTCCATACCGATATGGAAATGACGGGGCTTGAAGACCTCGCACACCTCATTGATGACGTCACGGCAGACATTGTAATAGACCGAGGTCGACAGCATACGCGAGTATTCGCCGAGCCAGACGTCGTGGCAGGCCGAGAAATTCAGCTTGGGGATCAGCTCAAAGCCCATCCCGCGGAGGCGCTCGATCTCGGCGCGCATCGTATCGTGATCCCAGCTCCCCTTGACGGCGATCTCGGGGTGGCTCTCATAGCGCATGGCCTCGCCAATGTCGATCACAAGGGTGTTGACACCGCTCTCTTTAAGGAGGGCGGTATGCTCATCCCAGGCACCGCGATCAAAGAGGAAGGTCTCGGAGGCCGAGGGGGTCGAGCGGTGGGCGCGGCCGCGGGTATTGCCCGGCTCGTTCCACATATTGGTTCCCAGCTGGATGAAATAAGTCCACATAAGATTGGTATTCATGGCGAAGGCTCCTTTCGTTTCTATTACGATTTTAGCACATACCGTCACAAAAAGCAATAGAATCGTAGCATAAGTTTTACTTTTTCCGAGGCAGGTGCAAAAAGGGAAAAAGCCCTTGACAAACCGCCCTTACAATGGTATAATGAAGCGAAAAGCGATGACGGAAAGAGTACCCGCGATCGTGCCGTGCAGAGAGAGGGCGGTTGGTGCAAGTCCTTACGGTGCCCGTGGCGAAGACCCCTCCCGAGCTGTGCGCGAGACAGCAAGCGCACCCGTCCTCCCGACGTTATGGGACATGAGTGAAAGCTCAAGGTGGAACCGTGCTAACAGCACCCTTGGCATTGCCCGATGGCGAGCCACGGGTGCTTTTTTACTGTTAATTTTAAGAAGGAGATACGAAAAATGAAGGTTATCTACGCAAACGGCACCGTAGCCGAGTGCGCCCCCGAGGAGGAGCTGCACATCCTGCGCCACACGGCGGCCCACATCCTGGCACAGGCGGTCAAGCGCCTCTTCCCCCATGCGAATTTTGCTTACGGCCCGGCGAACGAGAAGGGCTTCTATTACGACATTGACCTTGGCGACACCAAGCTCACAGACGAGGACCTTGCGGCGATCGAGGCCGAGATGAAGAAGATCGTCAAGGAGAACATCCCCCTCCGCCCGCAGATCCTGCCCCGTAACGAGGCGGTGGCGCTCATGGAGGCGGCCGGCGAGAAGTACAAGGTGGAGCACATCGGCGACCTCCCCGAGGATGCCGAGATCAGCTTCTTCACCCAGGGTGATTACACCGATATGTGTACCGGCCCCCACCTCTGCTACACGAAGGCCCTGAAGGCCTTCAAGCTGATGGGCCAGTCGGGCGCTTACTGGAAGAACGACAAGAACAACAAGATGCTGACCCGTATCAAGGGTACGGCCTTCAAGACCCAGCAGGAGCTTGACGACTACCTGAAGCTGCTCGAGGAGGCCGAAAAGCGTGATCACCGCCGCATCGGCCGCGAAATGGGGCTCTTTATGTTCTCGGACGATGCTCCCGGCTTTCCCTTCTTCCTGCCGAAGGGCATGGCGGTCAAGAATGCGCTGATCGACTATTGGCGTGAGATCCACACCCGTGAGCATTACGTTGAGGTCAACACTCCCCTTATCATGAACCAGCGCCTCTGGAAGACAAGCGGCCACTGGGATCATTACAAGGACAATATGTATTCGACCGAGATCGATGAGGAGACCTTCTGCGTAAAGCCGATGAACTGCCCCGGCGGCGTTCTCGTCTACAAGAACGATCTGCACAGCTACCGCGATCTGCCGATGCGCGTCGGCGAGCTCGGCCTTGTCCATCGCCACGAGCTGAAGGGCGCTCTGCACGGCCTGTTCCGCGTGCGCTGCTTCACGCAGGACGATGCGCACATCTTCATGCGCCGTGAACAGATCACCGACGAGATCGTGGGGGTCGTGCATCTCATCAACGAGGTCTACAAGAAGTTCGGCTTCAAGTACACGGTCGAGCTTTCGACCCGCCCCGAGGACAGCATGGGGAGCGACGAGGACTGGGAGGCCGCGACGAACGGTCTGAAGGGCGCGCTCGAGGCCCTCGGACTTCCCTACACCATCAACGAGGGCGACGGCGCCTTCTACGGTCCGAAGATCGACTTCCACCTCGAGGACACGCTGGGCAGAACCTGGCAGTGCGGTACGGTACAGCTTGACTTCCAGATGCCGCAGAACTTCGAGCTTGAGTACACCGACGAGAACAACGAAAAGCAGCGCCCCATCATGGTGCACCGCGTTTGCTACGGCTCGATCGAGCGCTTCATCGGTATTCTGACCGAGCACTTTGCCGGTAAGTTCCCCGTGTGGCTGGCGCCGGTCCAGGCCAAGGTGCTCCTCGTTTCCGATAAGGTGGCCGATTACGGCCGAGAGATCTACGAGGCGCTCCGCGCCGAGGGCATCCGCGTCGAGCTTGACGACCGCAACGAGAAGATCGGCTACATGATCCGCGAGGCGCAGGTCGTTGGCCGCGTGCCCTACATGCTCGTCATCGGGCAGAAGGAGGCCGAGGAGGGCAACGTTGCCGTCCGCAACCGCGATACGACCGAGACCGCGACGATGTCGCTTGCCGACTTCATTGCGAAGATCAAGAGCGAGATCAAGGAGCGCATCTAAGAAAAACTCACGAAAAGCCTGTGCTTTTCGGGAGTTTTTTATTTTTTTCTGCCGCCGCGGCGCGAGGGAGCGGCCGTCGGGCGGCGCGAGGAGGAACGCGAGGGAGAGCGGGAGGGGGAACGAGCGCCGCGGCGCGCTTCAAAGAGCGGGGGGCGCTTATCCGAGGGGACAAGGCACTCCTTGCCCGAGCCGATGAGATCGGCGCGGCCGGCGCGGCGGAGGGCGGCGCGTACCTTATCGTGATTCTCGGGGCGGAAATACTGGAGGAGGGCGCGCTGCTCGGCCTTTTCCTCGGGGGTCTTCGGCACGTAGACCTTCTCCATCGTATAGGGGTCAAGGCCGGTATAGAACATACAGGTCGAGACCGTGCCGGGGGTGGGATAGAAGTCCTGCACCTGCTCGGGGCGCATGCCCTCGTGCTTCAAGAAGATGGCAAGCTCGACGGCATCGGTGGCGGTGCTCCCGGGGTGCGAGGACATCAGGTAGGGCACAAGATACTGCCGCTTGCCCATGCTCTCGGTCAGCTCGTAAAAGCGCTTTTTGAAGCGGTTATAGACCTCGATCGGGGGCTTGCCCATCCGACGGAGGACACGGGGCGAGCAATGCTCGGGGGCGACCTTCAGCTGACCGCTGACGTGATGGCGTACCAGCTCCTTGAAGAAGCTCTCGTCGGCATCGGCGAGGAGGTAATCAAAGCGGATGCCCGAGCGGATGAAAACGCGCTTGACCCCGGGGAGGGCACGCAGCTTGCGGAGGAGCGCAAGATAGTCCGAATGGTCGACACGCACGGCGGGGCACACCGAGGGGGCGAGGCACTTTTTGTCGGGGCAGAGGCCTGCCTTCTCCTGCTTTTTGCAGGAGGGGGCGCGGAAGTTGGCGGTCGGACCGCCGACATCGTGGATATAGCCCTTGAAATCGGGCATTTTTGTGATGGCCTCGGCCTCTTTTAGGACCGAATCGTGGCTGCGCGTGCTGATATAACGCCCCTGGTGATAGGCGAGCGAGCAGAAGTTGCAGGCACCGTAGCAGCCGCGGTTATGGATGATCGAAAATTTGACCTCCTCGATGCCGGGGACCCCACCCGCCTCCTCATACGAGGGGTGGTAGGTGCGCTCGAACGGCAGGGCGTAGACGGCATCCATCTCGGGGGTCGTAAGCGGAGGCGAGGGAGGCGTTTGTACCACGGTGAGGTCTCCGTGCGACTGGACGAGGATGCGGCCGCGTGCGGCATCGTGCTCCTCCTGCTGGAGGCGGCAGGCGACGGCATAGGCGCGGTAGCCCTCGGCTGTTTTCTCCGCCACCTCGGCAAACGAGGGGCAAATGACGGCCCCCTCGGGCGGCGTATAGGCGGCGGTCGGAGTGAGATAAGCGGTGCCGGGGATGTCGTGAAGGTCGCTGACCGCTTCCCCACCGGCGAGGCGACGGGCGATCTCAACGGCGTGGCGCTCGCCCATCCCGTACATCAGGAGATCGGCGCCCGATTCGAGAAGGATCGAGGGGCGGACGCTGTCGCTCCAATAGTCGTAATGCGCAAAGCGGCGGAGCGAGGCCTCAAGACCGCCGATGGCGATCGGAATATCGCCAAAGAGGTGGCGGAGGCGCCGGCAATAGACGGTGACGGCGCGGTCGGGGCGCGCACCCGCCCTGCCGCCGGGGGTGTAGGCATCGTCACTGCGGCGCTTCTTGGCGGCGGTATAATGCGCCACCATCGAGTCGATGTTGCCGCCGTTGACGAAAAAGCCGAGGCGCGGCGTGCCAAAGCGGCGATAGTCGCTGTCCTTTTGCGGTTGGGCAAGGATGCAGACCGAAAAGCCCTCGCGCTCGAGGACGCGCGAGATGATCGCTGTCCCGAAGGAGGGGTGGTCAACGTAGGCATCGCCCGTCACAAGAACAATATCGGGGCGATCCCAGCCGCGCTCGCGCATTTCCTGCGCTGTGAGAGGAAGAAAGGACATACGGTGCTCCTTAATTTTTGTCACCGCCATTATACCATACGCAAGGAGAAAATGCAAGAGAATGCGCCGCCCCCCTTTACTCCGGGAGATTTCCGTGCTATAATCGAAGAAAAAACGGAGGCTTTTATGCTGACGACATCCGATATCCGCATCCGCGATCCCTTCGTCCTCCTCCATGACGGCGTATACTATCTCTACGGCACGATCGGCGAGCCGAAGGCGCGCGAGCTGTATGTCCACACAAGCCGCGATCTTGCGACGTGGGAGGGGCCGTTTACGGTCTATACGCTCAGAGAGGACTCCTGGGCCACGGGGGAATTGTGGGCGCCCGAGGTGCACGCCTATCGGGGGCGGTATTACCTTTTCCTCTCGCTCCTTGGGCGGGATGGGTACCGCGCCACCGAGATCTCGGTGGCAGACAGCCCGATGGGGCCCTTTCTGCCGCTCACAAACGCCCCGGCGACCCCCACCGGCATGAGCTGCATTGACGGAACACTGTACGTTGAGGACGGTGTTCCCTATATCGTGTATTCGCACGATTGGCCCGACCGCTACGATGAGGCGGAGGGGGCGTACATCGGGGCGATCGGCGCGCAGGCGCTCTCCGAGGATCTTATGACCCCCGTCGGTGAGCCCTTCCTCCTCTTTGACTCCAAGGAGGCGCCGCTTTCCGGAAAGCATCCCACCCATTGCCGTTGGGGAGGCCGCGATATCGTACGCTACGGGAGCGATGCGCCCTTCCTTTCACGGCGCGAGGACGGACGGGTGCTCCTGCTCTGGTCGCCCATCCCCGACGGAAATTACGTGGTTCTCGGCGCTGTGGCCGATTCGATCCGTGGGCCGTGGCGACACCTTGATGCCCCCATCTTCGATAAGGACGGCGGCCATCCCATGCTCTTTACCGATGCCGAGGGGGTCGAGCGCCTTGCCCTGCATCAGCCGAACACCTATTGGCAGGAGCACCCCGCCTTCCTCCGCTTTTGCGAGGAGAATGGTCGATTCTTCACCGAAAACTAAAATATCCCACCGTTTTGAAAGAACGGTGGGATATTTTATCAATCAATGCTCATATCCAGCTTAAAGCGCATGATCTTGCGGAGGGTATTTTTCGGGAAGTCCTCGCTTCGCACCTTGAGCACCCCGATCTTCTTATAGGAGACGGCGCTCCGGTTATAATCGTCGATGTAGCGCCGGAGGTAGGCGCGGACGTCGGTGATGCCGTTGTTCTTCATGAAATCGGCATCGGGATATTCCTCGGCGGCCCATTCGATAAGCTCCCGTGTATCGGTAAAATCACGCTTTTCGTACAGCTGTTCTTGTTTCATCGTAGCTTCCTTCCTTGCGAAGACTGTGAAGTAAAATCGAAATGTTGAGAAATCAACAAACTCATTGTAGCACACTTTTATTGCTTTGTCAACAAATATATTTTGATAGGAGGGGGTTGCAAAAGCCGTTGATTTGGTGTATGATAGAGGAAATATTGAATATGATGCCGTCGTATGCGGCAGGACGGAGACACAATGAATATTTGGCACGACATCAACCCCAAGCGTATCACGCCCGAGGATTTTGTGGCGGTGATCGAGATATCCAAGGGGAGCAAGAAGAAATACGAGCTGGATAAGGAGACGGGACTCATCCTCTTAGACCGTATTCTCTACACCTCCACACACTATCCCGCCAATTACGGCTTTATTCCCCGCTCCTACGGCGATGACAACGACCCCTTGGATGTTCTTGTTCTCTGCTCGGAGGCCCTTGAGCCGCTCACGCTCGTCCGCTGTTATCCGATCGGGTACATCTCGATGCTGGATGACGGCCGCAATGACGAGAAGATCATTGCTATCCCCTTTGGAGATCCTACCTACAATCAGTACCAGGACATTTCCGAGCTCCCGAAGCACATTTTCGACGAGATGATCCACTTCTTCAACGTATACAAGGCCCTTGAGGAGAAGGATGCCGTAGCCAAGGAGGTCAACAATCATGAGGCCGCCAAGGCGGTCATCGATCGGGCGCTTGACCGGTACGTTGACTGCTTTTGCAAAGGCAAGCGCTGAGTCCCCGATCAATACGCCTCGACCGTTTTGATATTAAAAGCATACCAAAAAAGCCCCCAAACGGGGGCTTTTTTGGTACGGGTAACAGGACTCTGTCTCGGCGCGACCTCCGTAAAAGGCGACTGAATTTCGCCTTTTCCTCCGCGCCTCGGTCAGTCGCGGCTCTGGACGCTCTGCGTCCATTCACTCCCGCTCCCCTTCAAGTCCTAATGTTACAATCGTACAAAAAAGCCCCCGTTTGGGGGCTTTTTTGGTACGGGTAACAGGACTTGAACCTGCACGGTTGCCCACCGGAACCTAAATCCGGCGCGTCTGCCAATTCCGCCATACCCGCGTATTACCGGTTTTATCCGGTAAAGTATTGATTTTTTCTTAGATCTGCGCTATACTCTTTGTGAGGTGACACGATGAAGATACGGTATTACAAGCTCCAAAAGACGTTGAAGAACAAGAAGCTCTCGCCCGAGGGGTTGCGGCGCCGCCTCGGTCTCCTCCCGACCGAGATCGGGAAGATCGAGACCAATCGGCGGATCGGCTTCTATACGCTGCTCCGCACGTGTGCGCTGCTTGATGCGGATATTCCCGACATTTTGGAGACGCAGCGCGGCGACGACGAGACATTTTTCAACGAAAGGATCCTGCGGTCGCACTCATACGTGCCAAAGGGCCACATCAAAAAAGAATTTATCAAGGATACGGATGCTCAGTAGAAGGTAGCCACAGGCTCCTCGGGGGCATCCGTTTTTTCTATGCTCTCGGCATAGAGGACGGGGCCGGGATTGCGATACAGAGCGTGCTTTTCGATGCGGAGGGTGGCGGTGACGATCGCCCAATCGCCGTGGGCAAGGTCGCAGGTGTCCTCCATCACGCAGATAAAGCCGTTATAGGCGATATCATCAGCACAGCAGGTCATGATCTGACGGCCGGCAATGACCGCCTTATCGCCGAGGCGCGCATCGCGGCCGATGAGGGCGCGGTAGCGAACGGTCTTGCCGTCATACTTCGGCATTTCCTCGGTGAGATCACGGAAGAAAAGGGCGAAATCACGGTCGGCGATCTCGATGACCTCGGCCTCAACATCAAAGGGAAGGGGGTCGATGATGTCGTCATATTCCACGGTGCCGTCCACATACTCGTACGAGATATTGACGGCACGGCTGACACCGCGGACAATCTTGTGGAGCTCCATTTTGTCGGTAGCGGCGGTGACACGGTTAAAGACGACCATCTCGCAGCCCTGCAGCTTATCGACGGTCAGCTGGCGCATATTGGCGTTGTACGAGGGGAAGGTGGTGGCATCGGCCATCATGATCTCCTGATACACGACAAATCCCTGCGGCAGGAGGCGGTAGAAGTCGCCGATCGACCACATGCCGTTATACTCGACAAGGACGCGGCGGAAGTTGAACTCGCGCCGAAAGGCCCGCCACGCCTCGGGCGTGAGATCGGACAGGGCATCGACGGTACGGAGGCAGACATTGTCGGCCCCGTGAGCAAAGGAGGAGGGATCAAGCTCGCCCTCGCCCTCCTCGCAGAGAAGGATCAGGGTGGGCTCGCCGGCATTGAATTCGGCATCCTCCATCGTTTCCTGAATGAGACGGGTCTTCCCCGCTTCCAGGAAGCCGGTAAAGAGATAGACAGGTGTTTCCATATTACCTCCCCGAGACACCGAAGAGGGTCGAAAGCTTGGCTTCGTCAATGCCCGAGCCGATGACACAAAGGCGGCCCGTGACCTCGGGGGCACCAACGCGAACGTCGGCCTCACCGGGAACGTAATCAAAATGCAGCCATGCGCCGCCGTCGCCGGCGACGATGCCCTTGGCACGGAGGATCACACCGTATTCGCCGCCGTCAAGCGCCTCAAGGATGCCTTCAAGCGCTTCCTTGGTGTAGGCGCGCGCCGTCTCGGTGCCGAAGCTGGCGAAGACCTCATCGGCGTGGTGGTGATGATGGCCGTGACAGCCGCACTCGCACTCTTCATCGTGATCATGGTGATGGTGGTGGCACTCGCACTCCTCGTCATGGTCATGGTGATGGCCGTGACAGCCGCATTCGCACTCTTCATCATGATC
>JAZSGE010000103.1:0-2569 GCA_045532575.1 Eubacteriales bacterium
GAAACGGAGGATATCGAATGAAGCTGATTATCGCAGAAAAACCGAGTGTAGCAAAATCTATCGCGTCGGCCCTGGGTGTAAAATCCGGGGCCGATGGCTCTTTTCAGGGGAATGGATATATCGTTTCCTGGTGCGTGGGCCACCTTGTTTCCCCGATGGACGCGGCGGGCTATAACGAGAATTTCAAGAAATGGCGCTATGACGACCTTCCCATTCTCCCCGAGCCCTTCCATTATGTGATCGCGCCCGGCAAGGAGGCGGCATTTGAAAATCTCCGTCAACTTATGAACCGCCCCGACGTGGATACCGTTGTCAATGCTTGCGACGCAGGACGCGAAGGTGAGCTCATTTTCCGTTTGGTCTATGAAATGACCGGCTGCAAGAAACCCATTGAAAGATTGTGGATTTCCTCTATGGAGGACAGCGCGATCCGTGAGGGTATGAATGACCTGCGACCGGGCGCAGAGTATGACGCCCTGTACCAATCTGCGCTTTGCAGACAAAAAGCGGATTGGCTGGTGGGTATCAATGCCACCCGTCTTTTCTCCGTTCTCTATCACCGCACCCTGAACGTGGGACGAGTACAGACCCCGACCCTGGCTATGCTTGCCGAGCGTGAGGCAAAAACGATGATGTTCCGTAAAGAAAAGTATCATCACGTGCGCCTGAAGGTGAACGGTGTGGAGGCCGTTTCGGAAAAGATCGTCTCCCCGGAGGATGCCGAGAATGTCAAAACCGCTTGCGCTGACAGATCCGCCGTGTGCGTTTCTGTTAAGCGTGAACAGAAGAAAGAACAGCCTCCCAAGCTGTACGACCTCACCACCCTGCAGAGAGAGGCCAACCGCATTTTCGGGTACACGGCAAAACAGACCCTTGATTATGCGCAAAGCCTCTATGAAAAGAAACTGCTTACCTATCCCCGTACCGACAGCCGCTATCTTACCTCCGACATGGCGGAGACTGCCTCCTGTGTGATCCATCTTGCGGCGATGGTGCCACCCTTTGATAAGTGCAGCAGTTTCTATCCTCTTGTGGAGCTTATGGTATCTGACAAGGACGTGACCGACCACCACGCTATCATTCCCACGATGGAGACCGAAAAAGCGGATATCTCCGCTTTGCCTGTAGGCGAGCGCAATTTGTTCCTTCTCGTATGCTGCAGGCTGCTTTGTGCATCGGCGGAGCCCTTCCATTATGAGACGGTAACGGCGACCTTTGAGTGCGGCGGTCATACCTTCACGGCAAAAGGCAAGCATATCCTCTCCGAAGGATGGCGCGAGATCGAGCGTATCTTCCGTTCTTCCCTGAAGGATAAGCCGGAGGACGAGGACGGCGGCGCGGAGCTTCCTGAGCTTACGGAGGGTGAGACCTACGATAGCGTATCCGCAGAGATCACCGAACATTACACCCAGCCCCCGAAACCCTTTACCGAGGATACCTTACTTTCCGCTATGGAGAACGCAGGCAAGGCAGATATGCCGGACGAGGCCGAGCGTAAAGGTTTAGGCACACCGGCGACCAGAGCGGCCATTATCGAAAAGCTGGTATCGGCGGGATTTGTGGAGCGCAAGGGTAAAAACCTCATTCCCACAAAAGCGGGCATGAACCTTGTAACCGTTCTCCCCGAGCCGCTGACCTCTCCTATGCTTACGGCAGAATGGGAGCAGCGCCTAACCTCTATTGCAAGAGGTGAAGCCGATCCGGGCGAGTTCCTGGACGGTATCTGCGCTATGGTGAAGGATACCGTATCCACCTATTCCCATATTTCCGAGGAAGGACAAAAGCTGTTCGCCCCCGATAAAGAGGTGATCGGCACCTGTCCCCGCTGCGGCAAACCGGTATATGAGGGCAAAAGCAATTTTGCGTGTTCTGACCGTTCCTGTTCCTTCGTTCTCTGGAAAAACGACCGCTTCTGGACTTCCCGCAAGAAGGAGCTGACAAAAAAGATGGCGGCAGACCTTTTGAAGAAAGGCCGAACCGCCGTGAAAGGTATGTGGTCCGAAAAGAAGGGAGACACCTACGACACGACCGTAGTTATGGAGGATACGGGAGAAAAGTTTGTGAAATTCAAGCTGGAGTTCCCCAAAAGAAAGGATGGTGCTAATGGCAGAAAATAAAGATATTCAAAGTTTACCCGAAGTCAGGGCGGCAGTTGCCGCCCTTTCTCCTGAAGATAAGGAATTGCTTGCGGCGGTGCAGGCATCACCCTTTAAGCTGACAACACCGGAGCAGTTCAAAGAATTTGCGGCAAATACGGACTATTTCGTATTTGAGCCCAACGTCCGCGATCTGAACGACCTGGGCTTGCGCTTTATCGCCCAGCATACGGATATCCTTCTCACGCCCGAGCTTTTAAGTGCCATTGATCCCGTCCCCTTTGGGCAGTATGCCGCCAAAGAGGAACAGGGATATTTTACGGCACACGGGTATATCTCTCTTTCCGGCGACGAATGGCAGCATGAAAAGTCTGCGGAACACTCTGCCAGGGATACCGAGAAAAAGCCCTCCATCCGTGAACGATTGGAACAGGGCAAAAAGGAGTGTTCCGCAAAGCAGACACCAACAGCGG
>JAZSGE010000139.1:0-10019 GCA_045532575.1 Eubacteriales bacterium
CATCCACCGCTAACGCGGTCCCCCTTCCCTCACCAGGGAAGGCTTTAAGTGACTGAGTTTTCGCGGAGCAACGACGTATGGTGCAATTTATGCCCGTGAGGGGCGCCGTGCAGAAATTGTGCCAGACTAGGCGCACCGCAAGAAAGCAAGGCGAAGGCGTACTTTATACGTACGTCGAGCCGCTTTCGCGGAGCAACGACGTATGGCGCAATTTATGCCTGCGCCAGGGTAACCTGGGACATTACGAGCTTATAATACCTCCCCCTCTTGTCGATCAGCTCCTTGTGCGTGCCGTGCTCAACGACACGGCCATGGTCGATGACGATGATGCGGTTCGCGTTGCGGAGGGTCGAGAGGCGGTGGGCGATGGCGATGGTCGTGCGGCCGCTTGTCAGGTTGTCGATGGCGCCTTGGATCGCCTTCTCGGTGGCGGTGTCAAGGGCGGCGGTCGCTTCGTCAAGGATCAGGATCCGGGGGTCGTGCAAAAGAGCGCGCGCGATGGCGATGCGCTGGCGCTCGCCCCCCGAAAGTGAGTATCCCTTCTCGCCGACGCGCGTGTTGTAGCCCTCGGGGAGCGAAAGAATGAAGTCGTGCGCCGAGGCGGCACGCGCCGCCAGGATGACCTGCTCGTCCGTGGCGCTCTTGCAGGCGTAGCGGATGTTCTCGCGCACCGTCCCGTCAAAGAGCTGAGTCTCCTGCGGCACGACACCGATCTTCGAGCGTAGGGTCGCCTGGGAAAGCTCGCGCACGTCGATGCCGTCGATCTCGATGGCACCGCGGTCAACATCATAGAGGCGCAGGATCAGGTTGACAAGCGTCGTCTTGCCGCACCCCGAATGCCCGACAATGCCGACCATCTCACCGGGGGCGACCTCGAGTGAGACCCCCTTGAGGACCTCCTCCCCCGTGCGGTAGCCAAAGCTCACGCGCTTTACCTTGATGTGCCCCTTCATATCGTCGAGCGCCCTCGGCTCGGCAGGGTCAACGATCTCGGGCTCCTCGTCAAGGATCTCCATGACCTGCCCGAGGGCGGCCACAAATCTTGCCAGCTCGCCGGGGAGCGAGGAAAAGCCGCGCAGAGGCTCGTAGAAGATGGCCGAATAGGCCGAGAACTGGTTGATGGTACCGACGTCCATCCGCCCGCGGAAGAGCCAGAGGTTGCCGAACCAGGTGATAAGATAGCTGCCGACCTCCACGATCAGCATAAAGAGGAGCGAGACCGCGGTGCTGAGGAGCGAATGGCGGAGCTCGGCCCGGTTGTCCTTCTCGGTCAGGCGCTCGTTCCGCTCGGCCACATCGGCCTCGCGACCGAAGGCCTTCACCACTCTTTCGCCGCCGAGGATATCGTACTGCGAGCGCGAATACCGGCGCGAGGCCGCCTGATGGCGGAGAGAGAGGCGTAACAGCCACCGCCGTGTGCCGAAAATAAGCAAAACCGCAACGGGCAGGGGCAAAAGAACCAAAAGGCTCATCCGGGGGCTGATCGAGAAGATGAGAACCACCCCGATGATAAGCCCCGCGACCTGCGAGACGAGGGTCGGGATGCGGTTGATCAGAAAGTCGCGGATCACGACGACATCCCCGTTGATGCGCTCGGCAAGGTACCCGATCGAGCGGCGCTGTACCGTCGAGAGCGAGAGCGACTCAACCTTCTCAAAGAGCACGCGGCGCAGGCGCACGCCAAAGCGCACGCCGGCAATGCCCGAAAGGCGCGTGCTGATGACGCCGAGCACGCGGGTCAGGAGCGAGAGGAGGACGAGCGAGATCACGATGGCAAAAAACTTCTCGGTCGGGCCTCGCTCGACGCCGTCGGGCGGATAGATGTAGCCGTTGATGGCCGTCTTTTGCAGGGAGGGCACGATAAAGCGGACGGCCAGCGAGGCAAGCATCACGAGGAGGGGAACGAGGAGAAGAAGGCGGAGACCGCGCGTGGCATCCAGCAGACAGCGCCAATTCCGCTTGCCGCGCGTGCAGAAGCGGCAGAGCGTGGTGCCGGGGGGATAGGGGAGCCCGCACCGAGGACAGACGACCTCGGGGTCGCGGTTCTCTTCCCCGTCCGGCAGGTGATGGTGCGAAAGGCGCTCTAAGGGCTCAAGGAGGGAGATAAAGCGCGCCTCATAGCGCCCGAGGCTGAAAAGGCAAATCTCAACGGTGACACCGTCGCGCTTAGCGAGGAGGGCGGCAATGCCAAAGCGGCGCTCGATCGTAAGGTCGGTGCAGTCGCCGTGGCGGAAGGAGGCAACGGCCTCCCCGTCGAGAAGACGGGCGAAGACCCTCTCGGTAATGACGAACATCCCCGAAACGATGCGCCCGTCCTCGATGTCATAGGGAACGGCGTAAAGAACGGTACCCGCGGGGTCGAGGCGGTCGAGGGCGGCCTGCTCCTCGGGGGCGAGGGGATAGGACAGCTTCATAGGCACCTCCTCAGAGGAAGATCGAGATCCTGCGGTAGCTTGCGCGGTCAAGGCGCGCGGGATCCTCGATGACGTAGCTGTTCCCTTCCATATCGGTGAAGAAGACACGCCCGTCCTCGGCAAGGCGGATGGAGGACACGTCATCACGCAGAAGGAAGAGGCGGCGGCCAACGTCGGTCTCGGCATCCACATAGACGGCACCGCGACGGCGGAGCGAATGGATCTTCAGGATCTTCGGCACGAAATAGCGGCGTGCAAGCTCCTCGGCGACCAGCGCCTCGCTTGCCTCATCAAGATCGGAGAGGTGGCGGATCATGCCGATCTCCTTTTTGCCCTCCTTCGGCTCGCGCACCGAGAGGAATTCGTCGGGCGACGTGATCGGGAAGGAGCGGAGGACGATCACGCGGTCATAGTCGTGCTCGGTGCTGCCGTCCCTGAGTGTCATGGCAAGAAGACCGCCGGGGGAGGCGTGGAAGAAGGCGTTTTCGCTTGTGAGATAGCGGATCGCCACCGCGCTTTTGTCAGATGTCATGGTCTTCTCCTTTCATCACGTGGAGCAGCTGCTCGTTTTGCAGGTGATAGAGCCGTGCGAAGATGCCGCCCCTCTCGATGAGCTCCTCGCGCGTGCCCATCTCCGCGATCCGCCCCTCGGAGAGAGACATGATCTTATTACAGCCGCGCAGGGTCGAGAGGCGGTGGGCGATCGAGATGGTGGTGCGGCCGGCCGTCAGCCCCTCGATGGCGGTGGCGATGCGGCGCTCGGTCTCGTTGTCCATGGCGGCGGTCGCCTCATCGAGGATCAGGATGCTCGGATTACTGACAAGGGCACGGGCGATCGAGATGCGCTGGCGCTCGCCGCCCGAAAGGGCGCGACCGCCGATGCCGACCACCGTCTCATAGCCCTCGGGGAGCGCCATGATGAACTCATGGGCGCCGGCGGCACGGGCGGCGGCGATGACCTCAAGGTCGGTCGCCTCGGGGCGGCCGAAGCGGATGTTGTCGGCAACGGTGCCGATGAAGAGATGGATCTCCTGCGAGATGATGGCCACGTGGCGGCGGAGCACCGCCTGCGAGAGGCGGCGGACGTCATGACCGTCGATCTTTACGGTGCCGCCCGTCACGTCATACATCCGGAGGAGGAGGTTTGCGATCGTGCTTTTGCCGCTCCCCGTCTCGCCGACGAGGCCGACGTGATCCCCCGCCTCAAGGTGAAAGCTGACGCCGCGCAGGATCGGGCGGTTCGGCACGTAGTGGAAGCGGACGTCCGCAAAGTCGATCTCGCCGCGGATCGCCTCGGGTGCAAGAGGGGTCTTGTCCTCCTTGACCTCGGGCTCGGATTCGAGAAGGTTGATGATACGGGAGGCCGCCTCGGAGGCGGTGCCGACTGTCATCGTCAGATTGCTGAAGAATTCGAGCGGAGCGAAGACCATCCCGACATAGCCGAGGTAGGTCGCAAAGTCACCGTAGGTCAGGACGCCGTCAATGACGTAATAGCCGCCAAGGCCCCAGATGGTCTGGTTGGCGAGATAAATGAGAAGGGCCACGGCAGGGCCGAGGAGAGAGGCGAAGAGGTTCGAGGCGAGATTGACGCGGTAAAGGCGCACAAGGCGCTGACGGAGCCGCTCGGATTCCTCCTCCTCCTTGGCGAAGGCCTTGACAACGCGGATGCCGTTCAGAGAATCGTTGATCAGCGAGCTGACGGCGCTCTCCTCGCGGTGGGCGCGGATGTTCAGGCGCCGCAGGTGAGGGAAGGCGCGGCGGTAGATCAGGACGATCAGGGGGACGGGCACAAGGATGAGTAGGCTCAGCCGCCAATTCATCAGGAAGAGGAGGACGAGCACGGTCAGAAACTCGGCAAGGTAGATGAAGAAGGAGGCGAGATGCCCACCGAAGAAGGAGCGGACGGTCCCGACGTCGCGGTTCAGAAGGCCAAGGAGCCTGCCGAGCGGATTGTGGTGAAAATAGGCGATCGACAGGGATTGGAGCTTACGGAAAAGGCGCCCCTTGAGCCGAATGACCAGCCCTGCCATGCTGTAATTGATGAGACTGTTCCGTAAAAGGATGAGAAGATAGCGCAAGACCGACATGGCAACGATCACACCGACGCAGAGGTAGAGCGCTCGCTCGGAGTGATAGCGCCCGCCGTCGGCGATGATCTCGTCAAAGAGGATGCGCCCTGCGAGATAGGGGCGGAGGAGGTCGGTCGCGATCTCAAAGAGGACGGCAAAGGCGAGGAAGAGGTAAAGGCCCGCCGGCAGGCGGAAGAGCGAGAGGGCGCGGCGCAGCATCCCCTTGGTGCCCGCCTTTTCCTCGGGGGGCTTCCGCAGTGAATCGAACATCGCCTCCTCCCCGGTAAGGCGCTCGCCGCGGGCGGCGGCCTCCATCACCGAGACGAAAACAAAAAGCCGACCCTTGCAGGCGTTCGTGGCGTAGCCAACCCCCACCGTGTACCCGTCCCCACCCGGGGGTGTATAGGTGCACAGAAGGCGACAGGTTGACAGATGGCTGTCCACGTACGGCTGCCGATAGTCGGCCAGCGGAAATTCCTCAACGGTAGAGGCTACGGGGAGAACACGCAAAAGAGCGGCACCGTCTCCCGTCAAGGCGAGGGTACACTCGGCGTCTCTTCCGTCAGGGGCGAGGTCAAGCCGCACAGCGGCGAGGAGCCCCTCGGGGTCATAGCCGCGCTCCCGGAGGAGGTCGGCGGCGGCGGAGCTCAGCGTATCAATAGGTAACATAGCGTTCCCTCTCGAGGCTTCGGCTTTTCGGGAGGCCACTCCTCCCGTTCCACCCTCACTATATCACCGATTTTCCCTTGTGTCAAGCCCATTTCTACGCTTTTTCCAACATTTTCGGCGGCTTTACAGAAAGCGGCTTTTCGGCGTCCTCGGTTTTTTGTCTATCTCGGAGAGAGTCTTCGTCATTTTGCACAATGTTTTCACTTTTTGAGAAAAAATGAAAGGGCGCGGAAGTCCCGGAATTGATATATTTTTGCCTACACGGGATATTGCAAGGCGGCGGCTCCTTCTGTATAATGGAAGCAAGGACCCGGGCGACCGCCCGGCGAAAGGAGACGGCTATGGCCCTTTACAACGTAAAAAAGACCGACGGCGATTCCTCATGGTTCATGCACGACCGCTTCGGCATGTTCCTCCACTTCGGGCTCTACTCCATGCCCGCACGGCACGAGTGGGTGCGGCGCTACGAGTTTCTCCCCGACGAGACGTACGATCTCTACTTCAAGCACTTTAACCCCGATCTGTTTGACGCCAAGGCGTGGGCCAAGCAGGCGAAGGAGGCGGGGATGAAGTACGCAGTCTTAACGACGAAGCATCACGAGGGCTTTTGCCTGTTTGATTCGAAGTACACCGACTTCAAGGTGACGAACACGGCGATCGGGCGTGACCTTGTCAGGGAATTTGTCGAGGCCTTCCGCGCCGAGGGGCTGCGTGTCGGTCTTTACTATTCCCTCCTCGACTGGAACCACCCGCACTACACGATCGACTATAAGCATCCGCACTACAAGGATCCCGATGCCCTTGAGCAGAACAAGAGCCGCGACTTCAATATCTACCGCGAATATATGTTCAACCAGGTGCGCGAGCTCCTGACGAACTACGGTAAGATCGACATTATGTGGTTCGACTTCTCCTGGAAGCAGGATGCCGGCGATCCTGTGGCCAATCCCTTGCTGATCGGCAAGGACGAGGACACCTGGCACAGCGAGGAGCTTCTCGCTCTTATCCGCAGTATCCAGCCCGATATCCTCATCAATAACCGCCTCTCCTCGAGCCGCAGCCTCGGTGACATCCGCACGCCCGAGCAATCGGCGCAGTCGGCGTGGGTGCGCGACCCCGAAACCAAGGAGCTGGCCGTTTGGGAGGTCTGCCACACCTTCTCGGGGGCGTGGGGCTATCACCGCGACGAAAGCTCCTGGAAGACCTCACGCATGGTGATCGAGACCCTGATCCGCACGGTGAGCCTTGGCGGTAATCTTCTGATGAATGTCGGTCCGACGGCGCGCGGCCTCTTTGACGAGCGCGCGACCGAGCGCCTTGCCGATATCGGCAGGTGGATGCGCTTCCACAGCCGCGCGATCTACGGCTGCACGCAGGCCGAGGAGTGCTTCAAGGCACCCGACGGATGCCTTCTCACCGAGAGCGACGACGGCAAGCGTCTTTACGTGCATCTTCTCTCCTATCCCCTCACCTACCTCGTGCTCGACGATCTTGCCGACCGCATCGAGTACGCCCAGCTGATGCACGACGGGAGCGAGCTTGCCTTCCGCAAGAATTGCCGCCAGACGGGGCACTTCACGGCCAAGGCCGTCGAGGGTGCCGTCACCGTCACCCTGCCGATGCCCCCGCCGCCCGATGAGATCCCGGTCGTCGAGATCTTCCTGAAGTAATAAAAAAGGAGCACGCACGGCGACCTGCGATAACGCAGGTCGCCATACTACGTTTGCCCTTACGGGCAAGGGCGTGTGCAAAAGGGACGAGATTTTCTCGTCCCTTTTGCTATGAATAAAAAACGGCGTTACGGTAGGTACTCCGGTGCTCCTTTTCTCTTCTTGCTAAGGGTTGAAAAAACGGCGGCGATGCGGTATAATGGAGATAGAAAAGGAAAGGAGCCTACCGATGAAGGACTACCTCCTCGCCCTTGACGAGGGCACGACCAGCGCACGGGCGATCCTGTTTGACCGCGGGATGAGGATCGTTTCGATGGCACAGCACGAGATCGCCTGCTCCTACCCGAGGGACGGGTACGTGGAGCAGGACCCGCTCGAGATCTACGCGGCGCAGATGACCGCCATGGTCAACTGCGTGGGCAAGAGCGGCATTCCGCCGCAGCGCATTGCGGCGGCAGGCATCACCAACCAGCGTGAGACGGTGATCGTATGGGAGAGAGCCACGGGGCGCCCGATCCACCCGGCGATCGTGTGGCAATGCCGCCGCACGGCCCCCCTCTGCGAGGCGATGGAGGCGGAAGGACACGGTGAAGCCGTCAGAGCGCTGACCGGCCTGCGGCTTGACCCCTACTTCTCGGCGACGAAGATCGCCTATATCCTTGACACCGTCAAAGGGGCGCGCGAGCGCGCCGAGCGCGGTGAGCTGTGTGCCGGTACGGTCGATACCTGGCTCCTCTGGAAGATGACAGAGGGTAAGGTTTTCTTTACCGATAAGACGAATGCCTCCCGTACGATGCTGTATAACATCCACACGGGCGAGTGGGACGAGCGCCTGCTTGCGCTCTTCCGCGTGCCGCGCGCCCTCCTCCCCGAGGTCGGGAGCTCGGGCCGGGTGTACGGCCGGCTCTCCTGCCTTGGCGAGAGCATCCCCGTGGCAAGCATGGTGGGGGATCAGCAGGCCGCCCTCTTCGGCCAGGGGTGCTTTGCCCCGGGCGAGGCGACCAACACCTACGGCACCGGCTGCTTCCTCCTGGCACACACGGGAGAGGTGGCGGTCGAGAGCCGCCACGGGCTCCTCACAACGGTCGCGGCAACGCTCGAGGGCGAGGCGACCGCGTACGCTCTTGAAGGGAGCGTGTTTGTCGGCGGGGCGCTCGTGCGCTGGCTGCGTGACGAGCTCGGGCTGATCCCGACGGCAGCCGAGAGCGAGACGGCGGCGCGGCGCGTCCCCTCCTCCCTCGGTGTGTACGTTGTCCCTGCCTTTGCGGGGCTTGGCACTCCCTATTGGGATGCGCGCGCCCGCGGTACCATCTTAGGCCTTACGGGCGGCACGGGGCGCGACCACATCGTGCGAGCCTCGCTCGAGGCGATCGCCTACCAGACCGAGGACGTCATCGCCGCCATGAACGCCGCGATGCCGCTGCCCATCCGCTGTCTGCGTGTGGGCGGCGGTGCCTCGGCCAACCGCCTGCTGCTTGAGATGCAGAGCGATATCTCGGGCATTGACGTCGAGCGCGCCGAGAACGTGGAGGCGACCGCCGTGGGGGCGGCGCTCCTTGCGGGGCTTGCGGTGGGCTTCTTCCGTGATCGCGGCGAGGTCGCCGATGCCCTTGGGCGGCGCGAGGTCTTCTCCCCAACGATCGACGGGGCGACCCGTGCCGAGCGGATCGGCGGTTGGCGGCGTGCGGTGCGCGCCTGCCGCGCCTTCTCGGCTGAGGATACCGACTGACAGCAAAAGGAGAAACAGCAATGGACATGACACGGCTTACCATGGAGGTCCCCTCCTCGGACGGGATCCACACCCTGCGCGGTGTCGTGCATCTGCCCTCGGGCGAGGTGCGCGGCTTCTTCCATATTGTGCACGGGATGACCGAGCACATCGCACGCTACGAGGCGACCCTCGCCTTTATGGCCGAGAACGGCTATATCGCCTTCGGCTACGATAACCTCGGTCACGGCGAGACGGCGGTGCGCGAGGGCGACCTCGGCTTCATTGCGGGGACAGCGGGCGACGAGCGCCTGGCCGAGGATGTTTCGCGCTTTTCACACGCGGTGCGTCGGCGCTTTGACGGGGGGCGCGGCCTCCCCTACCTCCTGCTCGGGCACAGCATGGGCTCCTTTATCGTGCGGCTGGCCGTCACGAAATACGTGACCCCCGACCGCCTCATCCTGATGGGAACGGCAGGCAGAAATCCCGCCGCCCCCGTTGGCCTGGCGCTGGCGCGGCTCCTTGGCCTCCTTCGCGGTGAGCGCCATGTGTCGCGCTTCCTTGATCGGATGGCCTTCGGCTCCTACAACAAGCGCTTTGGCGGCGGCACCCCCGAGGATCCCCGTCCCTGGCTGACGAGCGATGACGGGGTGCGCGAGCGCTATTACGCCGACCCCTTCTGCACCTTTGGCTTTTCGGTGAGTGCGATGGGGGATCTCATCCGCCTCATCAAAAGGACAAACGGGCGGCGCATCCTCCGTGCGACCCCGAGGGAGATGCCCATCCTCCTTGTCGCCGGGACGCTTGACCCCGTCGGCCGTTACGGTCGCGGCATCGGCGAGGTGTGCGACCGCCTGTGCGCTGTCGGCGCCGAGGTGCGCGCCGTCCTCTACGAGGGCGCCCGTCACGAGATCCTCAACGAGTTCTGCCGTGAGGAGGTCCTTCGGGATATCCTCGATTTCTGCAACGAATAAAAAACAAAAAACGCCTGACGGCGTTTTTTTGTTTGCGGTACGAAGGTACTCGGCGTTGACACGATTGTCCTGCAAGCTCGCTCCCTTGTGCCTCTTCCTATCTCCTACGGAGCGACTCATCCACCACTCCGTGGTCCCCCTTCCCTCGCCAGGGAAGGCTTGTAAGTGACAACGCCTTGAGACGCGGCGGGAGGGAGACGGGGCATCGTCGCAAAGGTAGCTACCGAGGGCTCCTTCCACCGCATTGCGGTCCCCCTCCCTCTCAGAGGGAGGCAAACAGGGCGCAATTTATGCCCGCGGCTCGCGGAGGAGAAATTGTGTCAAACTAGGCGCACCGCAAGAAAGCAAAGTCGGAGGCCAAGCGGTCTTAGGAAGACAATACTCAGGAACAACTCCTTGGCTCACAGAACGACATGGCTACGATCCGACTTCAGAGGGAGGCAAACAGGGCGCAATTTATGCCCGCGGCTCGCGGAGGAGAAATTGTGTCAAACTAGGCGCACCGCAAGAAAGCA
>JAZSGE010000034.1:0-9975 GCA_045532575.1 Eubacteriales bacterium
AGATCTGTCTCTTTTCTGCAATTCTTACACCACATATTTGCATCCTCCTTTCATAATTTTTATGTGCAAATTCTTATTCATTATCTTCTTGCGGGATCATTTCCATAATGTCGCCAATATCGCAATTCAAAGCTGCACATATTTTCTGCAACACTTCGGTGTTGACATTTTCATTCTTTGCAAGCTTAGTAACCGACGCAGAGCTAATACCTGCTGCCGCCTGCAAATCTTTCTTCTTCATATCCCTATCGATAAGCATCTTCCAGAGTTTTTTGTAACTAATAGCCACTTCTACACCTCTAAAAATAAAGTATATAATTATTATAGCACGCCGTTCGACAGATGTCAACATTAAATTCCTGCGAACGCAAGATTTTCTCCTTTGTTTGCGGTTAAAATCTTTTCAAGCGCTTCAAACCATTTGCAGTTTTCATTGATATCGGCACCGATATATCCGCTCACCTGTCAATGGTTGCTATTTTAAGCGCCTTTTCTTTGTTTACTGCATATCAATTTTTGAGTTCTGATATGCGTATTGATATTCCTGAGAGCAAAATGCGACCATCTCTATCATGCGTGTACCGACGGCTTTGCGCCTACATGATGGAAATGATCGCGACGAGCTTTTTCTTTGCTTACTGCGTATCAAATTTTGAGTGCTGATTTTATTTCGCAACCTACTTGACAAAGGTGCGATTATAAGTTACAATACAACACCTTCGGAAGAAGAGCGAAGCAGTTCTCTGCTCTTTGCTGCTTGATTTCAATGACCACATAGTTATCATCTCTTTTCAGATGGTTGACCACATGTGGTGGTTGGTGTGTTTCTTCTCTGCTCTCTACATATTTCTTCTCTGCCGGCGGATTGATTTTCGCGTGCTTCTACCACCCCAAACTGATGACCACATGACAATCATTCGGTACTCGGATTTGACCACATCTTTGACCATAAACAGATCCGGAGTACACGGAGTGGGGAGTGTACGAGAGTATGAAAAAGCCGTTTTTGCGTAGCAGAAAGGGCTAGAAAAAGCAAAAACGGCTAGAAAAAGATATATCAATCAGTTGTGGTAAAGTCGAAATACCCCACATTTTCGGAGTAAAGGAGACATACTGGAATAGAAACGACTAGAAAAAATTATTAGGGCTAAAAATGGCTATATCGATAGCATTAATTACTGCGAGCAACCTTTTTTAAGTGATTACTTCATGCTTTGTCCCTTGCCTTTTAGAATTGTTCCTGTAGTAGCGCAACCTCGGAGTGGCATATTTGGTTTACATGAATGATTTGAACAAGTATATATATCTACCCCCACGGCAGAGAAAGGAAAAATGAGCACGAGAAGAAAACGGAGCCCTGCTCCGCAAGATCTTCTGATGCCCACCCCTTTTCCCCATGCGCGAAACAAGAGCAAGCCCCCTGCGCATCACTTGTGCAGGGGGCTTTTTCCATTTCAGTGCCCTTTAAAATGCCGCTTGATCACGTCAAGCGCCAGCTTCGGGCGACGATATTCGTCAAAGATGCCCTTGTTGTTGCGGGTGCGCGCGCGGCTGAACCACCAGTTGCCCTCGTCGGTCACGCGGCAGTCGGCAAATTGCCAGATATACACACCGCACACGTCGGGAGTGTTCATATAGTAGGCAAGGCTTTCATCAAGAATATCGGCTTGGCGCTCCTCGGTCCATCTGACCTGCGAGGGGTCACGGTAGCCGTAAATCGCTGCGCCGCCGAATTCGCTGATAATCATCGGCTTACCCGCGCCGCCTGTCGTTCCAATCCAGGCATATTGCTTCTCGAATTCGGTGGAAACTGCGTTTTCGTCATACCAGCCCGAATAGATGTTAAAGGAAACGATATCGGGAAGGTCAAGGCAAATATCCTTGTAATAGCGGCAGGAGGCCGAGGTGAGAAGCCGTGAGCTGTCAAGCGCGCGGATCTGGGCATACTGCTTCTCGTACATCGCGCGTCCCTCGGGGGTCTCGCTTGCGCATTCGTTGAGGATACCCCAAATGATGATCGATGGATGGTTGTAATGATGCTCGATCATTTCGTTGATACAGTCCTCGCATTGCCGCTCAAAGTTCGGATTTTGCATATTTGGCAGATAGAGTCCCCGCGCGTGATTTTCCTCCCATACGACAAGCCCCATCTCGTCGCAAAGGTCAAGAAAAAGCTCATCGTTCGGATAATGTGAGGTTCGCACCGAGTTGGCCCCCGCATCGCGCAGAAGCTCGATGTCCTTCACCATCAGCGAGAAGGGGATCGAGCATCCGACGATGGCGTAATCCTCATGGCGATTGAAGCCTTTGATAAAGAGGCGTTCTCCGTTCAAAAGAATGTCTTTGCCACGCACCTCGACCCTGCGGAAGCCCACGCGGTCACAAAGGTCATCGGTTACTCTGCCGTCCTCGGAAAGTGTAGCGGTCACGGTGTAGAGGGTAGGCGCGTCGGGCGACCAGGGGATCGCGTTGGGATAAGCGCGCTCGTCGGTCAGGGTGATACTCTCGCTCCCCTCTACCGTGACCTCGCCAAGATCGATGCCGGCACCGGCAAGCGTGAGGCGAACGCCGACAGTGCGCGCATCACCCGCAAGATTGCGAAGACGCAAGGCGATCTGCCCATGCCACACACCGTCACGGTAGATGGGGGTGAAGTGAAGGCTCTCAATATAGACATCGGGCAAATATTCGATGGCAACCGGGCGAGTGATACCGCCGTAGGTGAAGTAATCGTTCGGGATATGCAGGGCGCTGTCCTCCGAGAAGGTGTTGTCACATGCGACCGTCAGGATATGCTCGCCCTGTGCGGCATTTCGTATGATGGCCTCAAAGGGAGTGTAGGCATTATAGTGATGCGCAACCCGCTCACCGTCAAAATCCACATCGGCGGTATGGCTCACACCCTTGAAAACGAGCCGCAGGTGTGTATCGTGCGGAATCGTGATCGATGTTGTATAGACCCCGCGACCGCGGTAACGGAGAAAATCGGGGTGCATCTCCCAGCAGGACGGTACAGGCATACGGTAGTGCCTTTGGGGGTATTTCTCGGACACGAAGTCCCAAAGCCCGCCAAGCTCACGCACCGTGCGTACGACATGACGTTCAAATAAACGTATCATTAGCGGCTCTCCTTAGGTTGGTTACTACAGTATATCACACGCGCCCAAGAATTGCAAGAGCACGAGAGATCTTCCTTACAAATATACCCCGATCCCCCTTTGGTTTTCGAATGATGCCCTGTCGGAGGCGGAGCTTGCCCGCCGGCTTTCGGACCTCCGGGAAAAGGGCGTTTTTTCACCTCATAGAGATAGCGACCGGGAGTGCGCGCCGCGCCCCGGGGCGATCGGATGCGGCAGGCCTCGGTGGCAGACAGCCGGGTTGGCATACGCCGTCCTCCTCGCGAATATAGTTTGAATAAGAATCGCTTTGGGAGGAGCCTTATGAAACGATCGATCGGTCTTTGGCAGCTGATGGGCTTTGCCGTCACGGCGCTCGGGGGAACGCTCCTGCACTTTCTCTACGAATGGCTCGGAGAAGCGGCATGGATCGCCCCCCTTTCGGGAGTGAACGAATCGACCTGGGAGCATATGAAGCTCCTCTTTTGGCCGATGCTGCTCTTCGCCGTTGTCGAACGCCCATTCTTCCGCGAGCGCGAGGATTTCTGGTGTGTGAAGCTACGCGGCATCCTGCTCGGCCTTGGACTGATCCCCGTGCTTTTCTACACCTATAACGGCGTCATCGGGAAGTCCCCCGATTGGCTCAATATCGCGATCTTCTTCGTTTCCGCCGCCATTGCCTACATCTACGAGGCGCGGCGCTTCAGGAGGACTGCCCCCTGTAAGACGCCAAGGCTCGCGATCGCTCTCCTGCTCGCGATCGCCCTTCTCTTTGTCGTGTTCACCTTCGCTACGCCCACGCTCGGGATCTTCCGCGATCCCCTGACGGGAACCTACGGGATATAAGAAAACCGGCCTCCACCGCTTGGTGAAGGCCGGTTTTTTGATTAGGAATACCGATAGGTGACCGTGACGGTCGCGTCTCCGTCCCGATACGTGTAGCTGAGGGACTGAATGCGCTCCTCGGTATAGACGACGGTGACGGCCGTGATCTCGATGTCGGTGTCGTGCCCGAGGAAGGCATCGGCATCCACCTCGTAGCCACAGAAGATCCCGTTCTCGTCGCTGTACGTCCCGAAGGCCTCCTCAGTGAAGTGAAAGCGCGGATAGGTCGCGGTGGCGAGCGCCCTCGTCGAGACAACACCCGCACCTCCCAGGACCCAAGACTCAATAACCTTCCCGTCCTTGACGGTCAGGCTTCCCTCGGTCGCGGTCTTCGGCTCATCGGGAGCAACGTACACGCCCCCGACCTCGGCGAATTCGGCAAAGCGCTCCTCGCGGAAGGTGATCGTCCTCGTGCCGTCGGCGGCATCGGTGAGCGTGTATTCGCTCATAAGCTCAAGCTCCCCGTCCTCGACGGCGACAGTCACCCTCAGCGCGGAATACTCCGCGCCGAGGGCCTTATCGAGGGTATCAAAGACCGTGCCCCCCGAAAACCCGGGAATGTAGTCAAGGAGACTGCAGGCGGTCAGCGAGAACGCCAGAAGGAGGAGCATAACAAGTGATAACAACCGTTTCATGACATCACCTCACAGGAAAAACTTTTTCGAAAGAAGGAGCGCCGCACCGAGGAGCGCCACCGCCACGCTGACGCCGAGGAGGCTGAGCGTCTCCGCCTCGGCCTTGGCCATGGCGGCGTTGACCGCGAGGACATCCTCGTGATAGCCCGCGATCAGCTCGCAAAGGTCGTCATACGCGCCGCTGACGGCCGTCTTCTCGGCCGCCGAGAGGGCGGCGTATTCGGAGAGCGCCAGGCGGATGGCCTCAAAGCGCTCGTCATCATCGGCCTCAAGGGCCTCGACAACGCTCACAAGGAACGCTGCGGTATCCAGCACCATCGGGAGGCTCTCGGTCTTCACCGTCACGCCACACACCGTGCACTCCTTGTGCCGTTGCCCCTCGGCGCTATCCGTCGGGGCGAGATCGACGATCCAGGCGCCCTCGGTATGCCCCGTGGCGGGAAGGACCCGCTGCGGCACAAGCGTCATACCGCAGACCGAGCAATGCTTACCTTCGGTCAGACCGGTTTCGGTACAAGTGGGAGCCACGGCTTCGTCAATGACTTCGGTGTGACCGAGGGCATCGACGACCGTCTGTGCAACGAGAACCTCGTCGCAGACCGAGCAATGCTTGCCGGCGGTAAGACCGGTCGCGGTGCAAGTGGGAGCCACCGCTTCGTCAATGACTTCGGTGTGACCGAGGGCATCGACAACCGTCTGCGCCACGAGAACCTCGTCGCAGACCGAGCAATGCTTACCTTCGGTCAGACCGGTTTCGGTGCAAGTGGGAGCCACGGCTTCGTCAATGACTTCGGTGTGACCGAGAGCGGCCTTTTCGGCGTAGGTGGTGTAATCGCAGCGCGAGCAGGTCACGTACGCATCGTGACCGATCTCAGTGCAGGTCGGGGCCTTCGCCTCATGCGCCACCTCGTCATGGCCGAGGGCGGCCTTTTCGGCGTAGGTGGTGTAATCACAGCGCGAGCAGGTCACGTAGGCATCGTGGCCGATCTCGGTGCAGGTCGGGGCCTTGGCCTCATGCGCCACCTCGTCATGGCCGAGAGCGGCCTTTTCGGCGTAGGTGGTGTAGTCACAGCGCGAGCAGGTCACGTAGGCATCGTGACCGATTGCGGTACAGGTGGGTGCCTTGGCCTCATGTGCCACCTCGTCATGGCCGAGGGCAGCAGCCCCCAGGCGCACGTCGGTGAGGTCTCCGCAAAGCGCGCAGGCACGCCCCTTGACCTCGGGAGTCAAGCAGGTGGCCTCGGCAAGAACGATCTCCTCGCCGTACATATGGGAGCAGGCCTCCTTGGTCGAAGCGGTATAGCTGAGGGAGGCATCATCACTCGTGGCGATCTCACCGCATTCGGAACACTCGAGATAATAGAGGCGATCTCCCTCAATGCCGAAGAAGAGCTTTTGGAATATCTCGATCAGCCACATCAGGAAGGAGCGCTCAACGTACACCTCGCGGTAGGTATGCGGGGTCTTGGGCAGGGTCTCGGTCACCCGGTCACCGCAGTCACAGCAGTAGGCGATAAAGCCCTCCGTGGTGCAGGTGGCGGGAATCTCGCCGGTAACGGTATAGTCATGCCCGACCGCAGGGATCGCGCGGGTCTCCTCGGCATTGCAGGCAGTACAGGTGCGTGTCTCCGCGCCCTCGCTCCGGCAGCCGGCAGGGGTACTGACCTCCCATTCCCCAAAGGTATGGTCGGAGATCGGCACGGGATTGCGGCGCTCCTCATGCCCGCAGGCACAGAGGTAGCGGTCGTAGCCCTCGGCGGTGCAGGTGGGGGCCACCGTCTCGGTAAAGGCGTGGCTGTGGCCGGTGGCAGGCACCTCGTCCGTCGCGTACCATTCGTAGCAGAGGGTACAGACGTGCTTATAGTAGCCACCCTCGGTGCAGGTCGGCGCGACCCATACGGGCTCGCCGTATTCGTGCCCCTCGCCCACATGGCGGTAGAGGGGGCGGAGCGCAAGCTCACCCGTGACGGTCATGCCCTCGGTATACCCCTCCCAGCCGATAAAGTCGTAGCCCGCCAGCGTGGGCGCCTCCATCGGCTCGACAAGAAAGCCGTAGGGAAGCGTCACGGTGGTGAGGGTCGTGCCGTCCTTCCCGTAATAGGAAACGGTGTAGGTGTTGGTCACCCGCTCGACGATCGCCACAGCACGGATATCGGTCGCCGAGGTGGCGGGGATAGCATCGGGGATCCCGTCGCCGTCAAGGTCATAGCCGCGGAGCACATCGGTATAGGCGACCGTGCTCTCAAGCACAAGGTACGGGATACGGATGACCGCCGAGGTCGTAAAGATCTCGGAGGCATAGAGACGGCCGTCGGCATCATAGAACTCGGCCGTGATCCACTTGTCGCCGTACACCACGGTGTTGCCGTTCTGCCAATCGGGGTAGTTGTCATCCCAGCGGACGTCCCTCTCCTCAGCCTCAACGTAGACCGTAATGCCCGTGAGATAGGTAAAGGCGCTCGAACGCATCGCAACGTCCTCGCCGAGGACCACCTTCTTCAGCGTGATCGGAACGCTTGAGGCCGAAGAGCCGAAGTAGCGGTAGATATAGTGTGTCGGCATCGCGGTCAGCACCAGCGTCTCGAGGTTGGTGAGATCGGCAAGCAAGCTACTAGCGCTTACCCCCATCGTCAGGTGCTTCAGGCGATAGCATTCGTCAAAGGCACCGGAGGCGATAACCTGTGTACCCGGGCGGACGGTAAAGCGAGTCACCGACGGGTCAACCGAAAGGAGCGCCGGTCCGCAATACAGGCCGCCGTCCTGCCAATTCGCCGGATCGGCCGCATACGCGGTGTTGGTAAAGACAAAAGAGCCAATCGAGGTCAGCTGCGAGCCCTCGGCAAAGGTCACCGACGCAAGGCTCGTGCAATCCGAGAACGCACCAGAGCCGATAGAGGTCACACCGGCAGGAATTTCAATCGACACAAGGCTCGTGCAACCCGAGAACGCAGAAGTGCCAATCGAGGTCACACTCACGGGAATTGTGATCGATACAAGGCTCGTGCAATCCCGGAACGCAGAAGAGCCAATCGAGGTCAGCTGCGAGCCCTCGGCAAAGGTGACCGACGCAAGGCTCGTGCAACCATAGAACGCCCACTCGCCAATCGAGGTCACGCTCGCGGGAATTTCAATCGACGCAAGGCTCGTGCAACCCGAGAACGCATCCCTGGCAATCGAGGTCCACCCCTCAGGGATAATCACATTTTTAACCCCGCGCATTTGGTAGACGGTATAGGGCTCACCGAAGCAATCGGTGGGCAGGGTAACAGTATCCTCGGTGCCAAAGTAGGCGATTAACTTATAGACCCCGTTTTCCTTGATAAAACGGAAGCCGTCGACGGTATCAACCATTTCGGCCACGCCGTTCATATAGTTTTTATTGCCATTCTTATCAATCAAGCAGATGGCATAATAAGCGACAGCTCCATAGTCTTCGCTTCCGATCTCAAGCGGAAGATTACTATGGTTCTTTACTAGCGCAAGGCTCGTACAACCCCGGAACGCCTCAGAGCCAATCGAGGTCATGCCGGCGGGAATTTCGATGGATACCAAGCTATCGCAACAATAGAATGCTCCATCGCCAAACGAGGTCACGCTGGCAGGAATTTCAATCGATGCAAGGCTCGTGCACCAGCCGAACGCAGAAGTGCCAATCGAGGTGAGCTGCGAGCCCTCGGCAAAGGTGACCGATGTAAGGCTCGTGCAATGCATGAACGCAGAAGAGCCAATCGAGGTCACACTTGCGGGAATGGTGACTGAAGTGATGTTTTCGCAGCTAAACGCATCTTCGGGGATGGTGGTTACCCCCTCGGGGATCACAATCTCTGTGACAAGCGTGCCGTTCAAATATAGACTGTCGGCATAGTATAGCGGATTTGTAGTATCACCACTACTAAACGATATATTACACCAAGCCGCAATATCGATAATATAGACCTCGGCAAGGCTCGTGCAATCCGAAAATGCAAATTGGCCAATCGAGGTGACACTCGCGGGAATTTCGATCGACGCAAGGCTCTTGCACCCATAGAACGCAAACTCGTCAATCGAGGTCACACCCTCGGGGATATAGATCGACGCAAGGCTCGTGCAACCCTCGAACGCATGCGAGACGATCGAGGTCACGCCGGTGGGAATGCTAAGTTCTTTCACAAGCTCACCGTTGAGATAAAGGGCAGCACCATTCGACATCGGGTTGGCACTATAGGAAAAGGTAATCTTGCACCATGCCGCAAGATCGGTAATGTACACTTTTTTAATGCCACAACCAAAGAATGCATCAAAGCCAATCGAGGTCATGCTTGCGGGAATTTCGATGGAGGCAAGGCTCGTGCAATCCCAGAAAGCATCCCCGCCAATCGAGGTCACGCCCACAGGAATATCGACCGACGCAAGGCTCGTGCAATCCTTGAACGCAGAAGAGCCAATCGATTTTAGTTGCGAGCCTTCAGCAAAGGTGACAGACGTGAGATTGGTCTTACCCTCAAAGGCCGAGGTGATATCGGTGACCGTGGCTGGCACCGTGATCTCGGTAATGGAATCGGGCACATAGACGATCTTTGTCATAGCCTTATTGTAGAGAACCCCGTCCACCTCGGCAAAAGCGGTATTCCCCTCGGCTACCATTACGGTGGCGTGGCATCCGGCAAAGGCCCCCGAGCCAATCGAGGTCACACTTGTGGGGATATTGATCGACATAAGGTTCGTGCACCCCTCGAACGCATCATATCCAATCGATGTCACGCCCTCGGGAATTTCAATCGATGCAAGGCTCGTGCAACCCGAGAACGCACGCTCGCCAATCGAGGTCAGCTGCGCGCCCTCGGCAAAGGTCACCGATGCAAGGCTCGTGCAACCCCGGAACGCATCATATCCAATCGAGGTCACGCTTGTGGGAATTTCGATTGAGGTAAGGCTCGTGCAACCCGAGAACGCAGAAGAGCCAATCGAGGTCACGCCCGCAGGAATATGGATCGATGCAAGGCTCGTGCAACCCAAGAACGCAGATGAGCCAACCGTGGTCATCCCTTCGGGAAGAATGACGTTTTTGACCCCGCGCATTTGGTAGATGGTATACGGCTCACCGTTGCAATCGACGGGCAGGGTGACGGTCTCCTCGGCGCCAAGGTAGGCGATCAGCTTGTAAGCGTCGTTTTCCTCCACAAAACGGAAGCCGTCTGCCGTATCGATTATCTTGGCCACGCCGTCCTTGTGGGTTTTGCTGCCGTCCTTATTGATCAGGCATTTGGCATAGTAGGCTACGTATCCGTTGTCGCTACTGCCGATAGTCAGTGTCAGATCGCTATGGTTCTCGACCAAAGCAAGTACTTTGCAATCGT
>JAZSGE010000004.1:0-20060 GCA_045532575.1 Eubacteriales bacterium
GTGTCCTCTTTTTTGACTTCCCTGCATGGAGAGAACCTATTGCGCAAAGCGCAAGTAGGTTCGCATACCAAGCGCAGAGCGTCCGCCCGCTTGCGAGGCGGCGGCAAGCGCAGGTATATTCGCGCTCAGCGCGAACATCCTATCGTACCCTGTTGGGTGTCCTCTTTTTTGACTTCCCCGCATGGAGAGAACCTATTGCGCAAAGCGCAAGTAGGTTCGCATACCAAGCGCAGAGCGTCCGCCCGCTTGCGAGGCGGCGGCAAGCGCAGGGGCTCTTGTTTACGGCTTTTCCTCTGCCTCGTAGTGCAAAAGGTTGCGTTCCACGGTTTTGCGGCCGCGCCAGGCAAAGGCGCGGGTCTTGAATTCCTCGGGCGACATGGCGGCGAGGGTTGCGGTATCGAGATGGGGCAGGCGCGCCTCGTGGAAGAAGGGGATCGGCGTTGTGACGCCTGCCCCGATCGCACGGCGGGTGTGCGGACAGGCCGTTTGACAAAGATCGCAGCCCCACACGGTGCGATGGCGGCGCATGAGCGAGAAGGCCTCGGGGGGGAGGTCTCCCTTCCGCTGAGTGAGCTCGGAGAGGCAATCCCCCTGCCCTACGAGTGCCCCGGTCGGGCAGGCGCGGCGGCAGGCACCGCAATGCTCGCAGGCTGCCGGGGGATGGAGCACGGTGCCGTCGGGCGGCGGGAGGCTTGAAAGGATCTCGCCGATAAACACAAGAGAGCCGTAGGTCGGGTGGATCAGGAGGCCGTTATCGCCGTAGATCCCCAGCCCGGCCGTGACGGCGGCGTGGCGCTCGTCGATCGGCGAATGGTCGGCAAAGGCACAAAACTCCCCCTCGGGGCATTCGGTGCGGAGCATTGCGATAAGGCGCTCAAAGAGGGCGGCCATATACAGGTGATAGTCGCGGCTGACGGCATAGAGTGACAGGTTGTCCGCCGGGCCCGTATAGTAGGGGACGAGGAAAATGATCGCGCTCCTCGGGCAGAAGGCGACCCGCCGCTCAATAAGATCGCTCCTTGTGATGCGGCAGGCGGAATAGGGCAAAAAGCCGAAGGCCTCGATCCCCTCGGCCGAGAAAAAACGCGCGATAGCCTCCTTCATCCCGACATCCCCCTTTCGTATCTAAGAAAAGTATAGCAAAGACCGACGAAAAAAACAAGAAGTTTTGCGAGAAAAGGCAGGCGCGACCTTGACATCGCGTGCATTTTTGATATAATAATATGAGAAGATTTTCCCCGAAGGATGGGGAAGCTCTGTCCGAGAAAGCCGACCGACGGCCGAGGGGCGGTCATCCCCCCCTCGCCTCCGTAACGGGCGGCCAACCGAAAAAAGGTGACAAGTTATGTTTTCAGAAATACTCCAATACGGCCTGTATGCCGTCAAATTCGCTCCGGGTGCCGAAAGCATTCCGTACTATCTTGTAGCGATCGTAGCGGTCGTCGGCTATCTCCTTGGCAGCATCAACAGCGCGGTGCTCGTCTCGCGCGTTTTGTACCGTGAGGACATCCGCACGAAGGGGAGCGGCAATGCGGGGCTTACCAATATGTTCCGCATCTACGGGAAGAAGGCCGCTGTCCTTACGCTTCTCGGGGACATCCTCAAGACCGTGCTGGCCGTTGTCATTGCCGGGCTTTTCTGCGGCTTCCGCTATCGCGCGGCGCTCTCCTTCAGCCCGATGTGCTGGATCGCGGCGCTCGCCTGCGTGATCGGGCATATCAAGCCGATCTTCCACCACTTCCGCGGTGGCAAGGGGGTCCTTTGCTGTGCCACGGCCATCCTGGTGCTGGCGCCCCCCGCCTTCCTTGTGCTGTTTGCCTCCTTTGCGCTGATCGTTTGGCTGACCCGCTACATTTCGCTCGGCTCGATCACGGCAGCTGCCTTCCTCCCCCTGACCCTCCAGGGCTATATGCAGGCCTTCATCTTCACGGGGGACGAGGAGGCCTTCTTTGACGGCGGCATCGTGCTCTTTGGCGCGCTGTTTGCCCTCCTTGTGATCGTCTGTCACCGCAAGAACATCGGCCGCCTCTGGCGCCATGAGGAGAACAAGTTCTCCTTCCACCGTAACAAGGACACCGACCATGGAAAGCAGTAAGTACAGCGACCTCCTCTCGCTGATCGCTCTGGCCGCCGAGGGCGGCGCGCTCCGCCGCCTGGTGCTCTCGCGGCCGAGGGGGGAGGCCTCCCCGAAGGTCACGGGGCGCCTTTGCCTCTTCCGCAATGAGACCGTGCTGGCGCTCGAGGCCTCGGAGACTGACGGCAAGGTCTTTCACCGCCGTCTGTCTCTTCCCTTAGATAGGGCCGAGCTCGATGCGCTCTGCGCCCCCTATGCGCAGATCAACCTCCTGACGGGTGCCGGGGATGCCGAATTCCGCCGTGCCACCTCGGGGCGTGAGACGCTTCTGGCACCGCGCACCCTGGCCTCCTCGCTATCGACCCCGGGGATCACGCTCTCGCCCGAGGCGCTTGACCGCAAGAAGAACCATATTCTGCGCGGCGACGAGCCCTTCCTCCGCTTCCTTGAGATCAGCGATGCCGCAGGGCGCATCCATGACAAAAAACAGCCGAAGTTCCGCCAGATCAATCGCTTCCTCGAGCATCTTGAGGGGATCGTGCCCCATCTCCCTGCCGAGGGGACCCTCGTCATCTACGACCTTTGCTGTGGGAAAAGCTATCTGAGCTTTGCCGTCTATCACTACCTTGCCAACGTGCTTTCGCGCCGCGTGGACATGCTCTGCCTCGATCAGAAGGCGGACGTTATGGCCTTCTGCGAAAATGCCGCCGCACGGCTCGGCTTCCACGGGATGCACTTTGTGGCCGACGACGTGCGCCGGGCCCCGAAACGCAAGCCGCATCTTGTGATGTCGCTCCATGCCTGCGATATCGCGACCGATCTCGTCCTTGAAACGGCGATCGCGCTCGGCGCCGACACCGTCCTTTCGACCCCCTGCTGTCACCGCACGCTCGCGCGGTATCTCGCGTGCCCGCCTCTGGCCTTTGCGGCGCGCGAGCCGCAGCTCCGCCAGAAGCTCGCCGAGTCGCTGACCGACGGCCTGCGCACCCTCCGCCTCGCGGCGGCGGGCTATCGCGTAACGGCGCTTGAGCTGACCGACCCCGATGACACCCCGAAAAACACCCTCCTGCGCGCGGTGCGCGACAGGGGCGCCGGGGCAAAGGAGCGTGCCGCCGCGGCCGAGGCCGACTACCGTGCGGCGCTCACCTATCTCTTTGGCGACAAGGCCGAGGACTACCTCGCCGCCACGCGCTGAGGAAGGAGACCCTATGAGAGACTATTCCGTATCCTCCCCCGAGGAGACCGAGGCCCTCGCCTACCGCCTCGGGGAGCGCATTCTCGCCTCGGGACGTCGCCGCCTGTTCCTTGCCTACATTGGCGAGATGGGGGTCGGCAAGACCGCCTTTTCCCGTGGGCTCGTCGCCGCTGTGGCACCGGGGGCTGCGGTCCGCAGTCCCACCTATACCGTGGTCAACGAATACCGCGGCGGCGCTCTGCCGATCTATCATTTTGATATGTACCGCATCGAGGACGCGGACGACCTCACCTCGATCGGCTATGACGATTACCTTGCCTCGGAGGGGATCATCCTCTGCGAATGGAGCGAAACTATAGCGGAGGAGATCCCCGAGGATGCGCTCACCGTCCGCATTGAGCGGACGGGTGACACGGCGCGCAGGATCACCATCGAAGGAGACGGCTATGAAGATCTTATGCCTTGACAGCACCGCCAAGGTCGCCTCGGCGGCCATTCTCGACGATCACACGGTGCTGGCAAAAACCACAGTTTTTGGCGGCGGACGATCGCACAGCGAGCTCCTCCTCCCGATGCTCCGCGAGCTCCTTGCCTCCACCGCGCTCACGGAGGATGACATCGACCTCTTTGCCTGCACTGTAGGCCCCGGCTCCTTTACGGGAGTGCGCATCGGCACCTCGTTGATCAAGGGGCTGGCCTTCGGACGGGGAAGGCCCTGTGCCGCCGTCTCCTCACTCGAGGCGCTGGCGGAGAGCCTCTCGCCCCTGCCGGGGCTCCTTTGCCCCCTGATGGACGCCCGCCGCGCGCAGGTCTACAACGCCCTCTTCCGCTACGAGGACGGCACTCTGCGCCGTCTTACCCCCGATCGCGCGTTGGCGGTCAAGACACTGGCCGAGGAGATCGCCTCGGCGTACCCGAACGAGCCCGTCTATCTTGTCGGCGACGGTGTGGCCGTTACCGAGGCGACCTTCCGCGAGGCGGGGATCCCCTTGGCTGTGACCCCCGAGCACCTCAGGCTCGGAGATGCGGCCTCGGCCGGGCGATGCGCCTATCGCATGGCCCTTGCCGGTGATGTGGTCACCGACTGCGGCCTGCGCCCTACCTACCTGCGCTTACCCCAGGCAGAACGCGAGCGCCTTGAGCGCTTGAAGCAAAATGAAAAGTAAACTTTACAGTATAGGAGTCATACTATGAGCAAGATCTACCTTGGCGCCGACAGCGCCGGCTTTGAGCTGAAGGAAATCCTCAAGTCCCACATCACGGAAGCAGGCCACGAGGTCGTGGATGTGGGGACCGACAGCTCCGCCTCCTGCCACTACCCGATCTTCGCTGCTGCTGTTTCGCGCGGTGTCCTCGAAAGCGAGGGCGCCCTCGGCATTCTCGTATGCGGCACCGGCATCGGCATGAGCATGGCGGCCAACAAGTTCCATGGCATCCGTGCCGCCGTTTGCGGTGACACCTTCTCGGCGCGGATGACCCGTATGCACAACGATGCGAACGTCCTTTGCATCGGCGCCCGCGTGATCGGTCAGGGGCTGGCCAAGGACATTGTGGACCTCTTCCTGACGACCGACTTTGAAGGCGGCCGCCATGCGACGCGCGTCGATATGATCACAGCCCTCGAGGAGGGGAAAGAGATCTGAGAGGGTTGAGGATCAAAAAAGGAGGATTTGGCTCTGCCAAATCCTCCTTTTTCTTATCAGAGGGGGGCCAGCGTCTCAACCGCCGCGTGTCCCTCAAGGCACCTCCCGTGCTCGGATAGATACGCAAGACGGGCGCCGCAGGGCGTGCGGGTCCCGTATTCCTCGAGGAAGGAATACTCGGGAAGATCCCCGACAAGGCTCTGCGATACGGTGAGAAAATAGGCGCCCCCCTCGGTGTAGGCCGCGCTCTCCCCTATGTATCCGAGGCCGTGCAGCAGACGGCAGGCCGCAAGAAGATGGGAGAGCGACTCAAAGCGGTAGAGGCTCTGCACGCCGCCACGGACGGTGGCCTCCTCTTCCCTTTCCTCCTCATCCTCCCGGGAGAGGAGGGTGACATACAGCTCACAGCCGCCGCCACGCGAGGGATAGACCTGGACAAAGAGGCGCTCGCCGCCGGCATCAAAGCCCGTGCTGTGCTTGGCCTCATCAAGGATCTGCCAAAGGGCACTCCGGGTCTCGGTGGTATCGTAATCCATCGTTTCCCTATCCAGGCGGTATTTTTCCATATCCTCCTCGGTCAGCGTTACCTTCAGCTTAGTATCGCCGATACGCAAAAGATCCATAGATACCTCTCCTTCTTCGCTATCGTCTCTTCCATTATACGCGAAGGAGCGAGAAAAAGAAACCGCCACTTCCTGTCCCTTTTTCAAGGAAGAGGAAAAAAGGGCCCCGAACGACCGAAAACGGCCATTCGGGGCTTTTTTTGGCAGGGTCAATGCGCGATCGTATACTTTGTGCCCTGCGAGGTATCCTGGAGGGTAACACCGCGCTCGGCAAGCTCGGCGCGGATGGCATCGGCCGCGGCGTAATTCTTCTCACGCTTGGCGGCGGCACGGGCGGCGATCCTCTCCTCGATCCAGGCGACGAGCTCACCGTCCTCATCCGCCTCGCGGACAAAGCCGAAGAGGGCGGTCATCTCGGTCAGGAGCTCCTGTGCCGCGCGAGCGGCGGCGAGCGAGGGCGAGGCCGGGAGAGCCTTATTGATCAAGGCTACGAGGTCAAAGAGCGCGGCAATGCCGGCACCCGTATTGAAGTCATCGTCCATCCCCTCGATCATCGCCTCACGCGTCGCACGGAAGGAGGCCACGAGCGCCTCCTCCTCGGGGCGGAGCTCACCGGAGGCATTCTTCACATAGAAGTCCAGCGAATCGGCGCAATTGAAGATACGCTCCAGCGCGGCCGAGGCCTGGGCAATGACCTCCTCCGAGAAGTTGATGGGGCTACGGTAGTGCGAGGACAGGAGGAAGTAGCGGATCGGGAGATAGCCATACTTCTCGGCGATCTCACGAACGGTGAAGAAATTGCCGAGCGACTTCGACATCTTGCGGTTATCAATATTGATGTAGCCGTTATGGAGCCAGAAGTTGGCGAAGGGGGCGTGATTGCAGCACTCGGACTGCGCGATCTCGTTCTCATGGTGCGGGAAGATCAGATCCTGGCCGCCGCAATGAATGTCGATCGTGTTGCCGAGGTAGCGGCGCACCATGGCCGAGCACTCGATGTGCCAGCCGGGGCGCCCCTCACCCCAAGGCGAGGTCCAAGAGGGCTCACCGGGCTTTGCCGCCTTCCAAAGGGCAAAGTCGAGCGGATCCTCCTTCTTATCGTTGACGTCGATACGGGCGCCCGACTCGAGATCCTCGATGGCCTGGCCCGACAGCTTACCGTAGTCACGGAACTTACGGGTGCGGAAGTAGACGTCACCGTCCATCGGGTAGGCAAAGCCGTCCTCAACGAGCCTTTCGACGATCGCAAGGATCTCGTTCATGTTCTCGGTGGCGTGCGGATGCACGGTGGCGGGACGAACGCCAAGCCCCTTGGCATCGGTGAAATATTCCTTGATGTACCGCTCGGCGATGTCGGTATAGGTCACGCCCTCCTCATTGGCACGGCGGATCACCTTATCGTCAATATCGGTAAAGTTCTGAACAAAGGTCACCTCATAGCCGCGGTATTCGAGATACCGACGGAGCATATCAAAGATGACAAAGCAGCGCGCATTCCCCACGTGGAAGAAGTTGTAGACGGTGGGGCCGCAGGCGTACATCCTGACCTTCCCCTCCTCGATCGGTACAAAGGGGTCGCGGCGCGCGGTGAGAGTATTATAAAGCCTGATCATTGAGAAAACCTCGCAATAGTGGTATATTCTATTACATTATACCGAATGGTCAAGGCTTTGTCAAGACGGTTTCCCCGCCCCTTTCTCGCTTTTTTTCTTTCTCTTCCGCAAAAGGCGCCACAGCGTGTAGCCGCCGCCCGCGATCATCACGGCGCCGAAGGCGTGGCGGGCGAGGGCGGCCGGCAGGAGAAAGGTGAGGAGGCTCCCGCCGACCGTCCCCAAAAGCCCCGCGAGGAGGAGAGGGAGGATGCCCCCGAGGGTGATGTGGCCGCGCCCGAGATGCAGAAGAGAGGAGGCGAGGGTCGCGAGGGCAAAGAAGACGAGATTTGCCCCCTGGGCCGCGTACTGCGGTACCCCGAGGATATCGGTGAGATAGAGGAGATAAAAGCCGCCGCTCCCGACCCCCATCCCCGCAAGGACGGCGGCGGCAAACACGATCCATACCTCCATATCAGAAGAGGAGCCTCGCCCCGGCAAGGATCAGAAGACAGGCAAAGAGCCCCTCGACCGCCTCCCCCCGCAGCCTCCCGAGGAGGAGCGCCCCGAGGAGGCCGCCAAGGAGCGAGGGAAGAATGGTGGGAAGAAGGCGAACCTCGCGCATCCGACCGCTTATTGTGTAAAGTATGATTGACAAAATGGAGAAAACAAAGACGCATGCCGTCGAAATCGCGAGGACGCGCTTCTCTTCCCCGGGATACAGGCGCCCGAGCGCCAGCACCATCACCATCCCGCCGCCCGTCCCGAGGAGGCCGTTGATGACCCCGGCGACAAGGGCGGTAAGAAGCCCAAGGCGGCTCCGCCTCGCTTCGTTTACTTTCATTGCGCTCTCACTCCTTTGCTTACATATAGATAGCTTTATTGGTAAAAATAAATTATAAGGCTTGTTTTTTTCGCCGAAATTTGGTATCATTAAAAGTGTTGCACCTCCACCCCTCCCCTATACCGTGCCGCGGCAGGCAGTTTCAGCCGCGCTTTCCGGAGGTGCCCTTTGTTACCGTCTTCGACCGAAAGAGAAAGGAAATCCCATGGCATTCAAATTCCTTGCAAAAAAGCAAAAGGAGGAGGCACCGCTCCCCAGCACGCAAAAGGAGCGTGAGGAGCGTGCCCGTGACCGCGCCGACCGCCGCGAAGCACGGCATGACCCGAACAGCCGCCTGAATATCGCTATGCCCTACATCTGGATCGTGGTTTCGATCTTTTTTGGGCTTTGTCTTTATACCTCGGGCTGTGGCCTTGCCGGTGCCGCCGTTCGCTTCCTCTTTCTCGGTCTTTTTTCCTATGGCGCGTACCTCTTCCCGATCCTGCTCTTCCTCCTCGGCCTGCTGTGGCGCCGCGGTGTGACCGGGCACTCGCTCGGCAGGCACGTCCTCCTCTCGTCGATCGCCCTTGTCCTTCTCCTCTCTCTTATCTACGTTCTGACCCTGCCCGCCGAGGCGCTGGCCGGTGACTTCCCGAAGGAGGAGGTGCACCTTAACGGGGCCTCCTACTTCAGCTTTGCCGATCCGAGGCCGCAGGGTGGCGGCTTCCTCGGGGCGCTGGTCGGATGGGTCCTGTATCGCCTTGTCGGCCCTGTGATGACGATCGTGCTCGCTGCTCTTGCCGTTCTTCTTTACGGCATCTTCGGCTTTGGCTTCAGCCCCGATGAGATCGTGCGCTCGATCCTCTCCTATATCACCCGTCAATACCGCTCCTCGGCCGAGGGGCGCCGACAGAAGCTGACCGAGCGTGCCGAGCGCGTTGCCGCCGAGCGCGCCGAGCGCACCGAGCGCAAGAATGCCTCGCTCCCCACTCCTGCCGAGGAGGCGGCCGAGGCGCCGGCACCGACCGAGGAGCCGACGGAGGGGCATGAGCCTTCCCCTCTCCCCGAGGACAAGCATCAGCGCTTTGAAAGCCTGTTCCGTGAGACCGGCGGCGCCGCCCCCGAGGCTGCACCGACGGCGAAGACAGCAGCCCCGTCCGAGAACGAGGAGGAGCTGCGTGCCTACAAGGAGCGCCGCATCCGCGAGCGCCTGCGCAGCAGCGACGGTGTCCACAGCTACGCCGTCAGCGATCTGCGCCCCGCGGTATCGCAGGCGCTGTCTGACGACCCGCCCCGTATCACCCCGCCGCCGCAGGGCGCCGAGGGGGGCATCACCCATATGAGTGCCGACATTCTGAAGGCCGCAAAGCCTGCCGCCCCCGCTCCCGAGGAGGCCCCCTTCCGCGGTGTTGAGGACTTCCGCCGTGTGACGGTCAGCGAGCCTGTGCGCGTGTATGCGCCCGCCTATGCCACCGACACCGAGGTCGAGGCCTCTCCCCTTGTCGCCGAGGAGGAGCCGATCGCCGAGCCGCCGAAGGCGCCGTCCATGCCCGAGCCAATCGCACCGCCAAGGATCGAGGAGCCGGCCTTTGACCCGGCCATCATCCGCGAGAACGGCACCGTTGTGGAGCGCGAGGGAGTGGCAAAGCCCGAGCCGGTAGCCAAGAAAAAGGCCGAGATCCCGTACGAATATCCGCCGACAACGCTCCTGCGCCTCCCGTCGCTTGACAACGAGGCAGGGCTCCAGGAGGAGATCCAGAAGAATCAGGAGACCCTCGTGAAGACCCTCGAGAGCTTTGGCATTCCGATCACGATCACGGGGTATTCGCGCGGGCCGCGTATCACGCGCTATGAATTCATTCAGAAGGCGGGCATCCGCGTGGCCAAGGTCGCGGCGCTCACCGACGATATCACGCAGAAGCTGAGCACGCAGGGCGTGCGTATCGAGGCACCGATCCCCAACAAGAGCTCGATCGGTGTCGAGGTGCCGAACCGCAATTCCTCGGCGGTGCGCATCCGCTCGCTCCTTGATACTCCCACCTTCCGTGATGCCGAGTCCAAGACCACGGTGGCCGTTGGCTGTGACGTCACGGGGAACCCGATCTTCTTTGACATTGCCAAGGCGCCGCACATGCTCATCGCCGGTGCGACCGGTATGGGTAAGTCGGTCTGTATCAACTCGATCCTCATCAGCCTCCTCTACAAGGCCTCGCCCGAGGAGGTCCGCATGATCCTCATCGACCCGAAGAAGGTCGAGTTCAACGTTTACGCGAAGGTCCCCCACCTGCTCGTGCCCGTCGTTACCGACCCGACCAAGGCGGCCGGCGCCCTCAACTGGGCGGTGAACGAGATGGAAAAGCGCTACGACATGATCGAAGCGGCCGGAGTGCGTGACATCAAGAGCTACAACGCCTACTGCGTGGCCGAGGGACTGCCGCCCCTGCCGAAGATCATCATCGTCATTGACGAGCTGAATGACCTGATGATGTCGGCCCGTAAGATGGTCGAGGCCTCGATCTGCCGCATCGCGCAGAAGGCGCGTGCCGCCGGCATTCACCTCCTGATCGGTACCCAGCGCCCCTCGGTCAACGTCATCACGGGTGATATCAAGGTCAACATCCCCGCGCGCATTGCCTTCCGCGTCAATCAGCTGGTGGACTCGCGCACGATCCTCGATATGCCGGGGGCCGAGCGCCTCCTCCCCCACGGCGCTATGCTCTTCTCCCCGACGGGCACGCCCCAGCGTGTGCAGGGCGCCTTTGTCGAGGATGACGAGGTCAAGGCGGTGGCCGCCTTCCTCGCCAAGAACGTGGGCGAGGCCGTCTTTGACGAAACCATCCTTGCCGACATCGAAAAGGAGACCGCCAAGTGCGCCAAGGCGACCGGCGGTGACGAGGACGAGGACTACGAGGAGGGCGGCGGCAATCTCGACGGTGTTTTGAGTGACCCGAAGTTCGAGGATGCGCTTGACGTCGCCTTCTCTACGGGAAGCATCTCGACCGCCCTTCTCCAGAGAAAGATCTCGATCGGCTTCGGCCGTGCTGCCCGCTTCATTGATGCGATGTGCGAGATGGGCATTGTCGGTGAGATGCGCGGCGGCGCCAAGCCCCGTGAGCTTTTGATGAGCCGCGCCGAATACGAGGAGCGCCGCCATCGTCTTTTTGACGAGTAATGTTTACAAAGAAATCTCGTAAAACCGAACAGTAAGGAGTTTTTTATGGTCTACGTACTGCTTGCCGACGGCTTCGAGGAGATCGAGGCCCTGACCCCTGTCGATATTCTGCGCCGCGGTGGCGTTGAGGTGGCGACCGTCGGTATGACGGGGCGCACCGTCATGGGGAGCCATGGCATCCCCGTTACGGCCGACATCCTGCCCGAGGAGGTCGGACGGGAGTTTGAGATGCTCATCTTCCCCGGCGGGCTGCCCGGCGCCGATAACCTGAATGCTTCCCCCGATACCGACCGCTTCCTGGCGGATGCCGAAGCGTGCGGCGCGCACGTGGCGGCGATCTGTGCCGCCCCGTATCTCCTCGGGCGGCGCGGTCTCCTTCGCGGTCTTGCGGCGACCTCCTATCCCGCCGAGAAGTTCCGCTCTCAGCTTGAGGGGGCCAAGGTGACCGATGATCGCGTTGTGACCGATGGGCGCTTTACCACCGCCGCCGGCATGGGCGTTTCCGCCGCCTTTGCCCTGCGCCTGCTTGCCGTGCTCCGCGGCGAGGAGACGGCACGGAGCGTAGGGGACGCCGCGCTCATCACGCCGTGACCCTCCGCCCCTTTGGCACCCCCTCCGCGCGGCTTTACGCCGAGGCCTTCGGGGGGACGGAGGAGGAGGCTCTTTCGACCTTCTCCGCGCTCCGCTCCGCCGGGGCAATCCCTCTCCTCCTCTTTCTCGGCGATCGCCTCGTTTCGCAGGGCTTTGGGCTGCCGCTTGAGGTCGGAGACAGTCGTATTCTGTATCTTTATGCCCTCGCGACCGATGCGGCTGCACGCAACCGCGGCTATCTGCGTACCCTCTTAAAAGAGACCGAGAGCCTCGCGCGTGATCGCGGTTATCGGGCGCTTTGCCTGCTCCCGGCCGATCGTGCGCTGGCCGCCGCCTATGGCCGCATGGGCTTTTCTCTCGCCTCTCCTGCCGGGGCCACGGCACTCCCTGCCTGCGCTGAGGAGTTTTCCTTCTATACCGAGGCTCCGCCCCCGTGGCTCCCGACCGATGACCTTGCCTTCCTGCACGCACGGCTTGGGCGCGGGATGTCACAAGAGCTCTTTGCGTATACCCTTTCAAGCCTTGACGATATTGCCTATCCCGCACGCCTTGGGGACGAGGCCGCGCTCCTTTCGCGCCACTATCCCGGGTGTGCACTTGCACTCACCGAGGGGGCCCTCTCTGCCTACCGTCGGCGCCCGACTGCCGAGCTTTTGATGCGGCCGCTTTCGACGGATGTGACCCCGCCCACCGAGCCGCTGCCGAGGTGACCCATGATAACGACGAAGGAAGAAAAGTGCCGCTTGCGTGCACTCTACAAGGAAAAGCGTGAGGCGCTGCCGCCCGAGGTAAGGAGAGTGCGCGACGATGCCCTCTGCCGCGCGATCGCCGCCTCGCCCTCCTACCGCCACGCCTCCACCGTGCTGGCGTATGCCCCGATCGGCGCTGAGATCGATCTTTCGCCCCTTCTCTGCGAGGCGCTTGCCGCCGGCAAGCGCGTGGCGCTCCCGCGCTCCTCTCCCGGGGGCATCATGACCTTTCATTACGTTGCATCGCTCACCTCTCTCACCCACGGCGCCTACGGGATCCCCGAGCCGCCCGAGGGATGCGAGCCCTTTGTGCCCACCCCTGCCACCCTGTGCCTTGTCCCCGGGATCGTCTTCGACCGGAGGGGGTACCGGATCGGCTACGGCGGCGGCTATTACGATCGCTTCCTCCGCACTCTTGAGGGGGCGGCGATCGGCATTGTCTACCACGATTTTATTCTACCGGCGCTCCCCAGCGGGCGCTACGATCTTGCCGTCTCGGCCTTAGCGACCGACCGTGGGATCCTCCCCGTACAACAATGATCCGAGGTATTACCGATGATACTCACCCCTAAAACCACCAATGTTGCCTACCGTTGCCCGAAGTGCGGCTATATCGTCCGCGGTATTGCCGGGGCCTTCGGCCTTGGGGCATCGGATATGCTCCGCCTGCGGTGCTCCTGCGAGGGGCCCGATCAGATGACCCTGACGGGTACGGCCGACCGCCGCGTGCGGCTGGCGGTGCCCTGCCTGCTCTGCGGACGGGATCATCATTATACCCTCTCCGACACGCTCTTTTACGGCAAGGATATCTTCCACCTTTCCTGCCCCTATACCGACATCAACATCGGCTTTATCGGGCGTGACGAGGAGAAGCTCTCCTCTGCCATCGACCAAAGCACCGAAGAGCTTGAGCGCCTCTACGAGGAGCTCATCGGCAAGGGGGCGACACCCCTCACCGAGGAAGAGGAGGCGGCCGAGCGCGCCCTCCCCGACGACGAGGAGCCCTTCATCCCCGATGCCCAGATCCATGACATCGTGCGCTTTGTCGTCAAGGAGCTCGAGGCTGACGGCGAGATCTCCTGCCCCTGTCACGGGGGCGTCTACGAGGTCGAGATGACCGCCGAGGGGATCCGCGTTTTCTGCCCCGATTGCGGCGCCGCCTACCTCTTTGCGACCAACAGCCTCTCAGCGGCACAGGACTTCCTTGCCTGCGACCATCTTGAGCTGAAATAACCAAGGAATACGCCAAAAAGGAGCTTCACGATGCAAAAAAGGCAACTTGAGTGAAATCTTCCTCTCAAATTGCCTTTTTTCTCTTTTTATCGACGAAAAGCAAGGGATATAATCGTTTCTATTTATCTCCGGGTCATGCGCCGTAATACTCGCGCAGGCCGTTGTAGATGCCGCGCGCGAGGAGCCGGGGGTTGTCGTACATGAAATTGGCTTCATAGGGATTGGTGATAAAGCCAAGCTCAAGGAGCACCGCGGGCATCGGACTGCGGCGCAGAATATAGAGACCCGGGCGGAGCTTTACGCCGCGGTTGCGGAACCCTGTTGCCTCGGTCAGCGTCCGAAGGAGGGTTTCGGCAATGCGATAGGCGGGGCTTGCCGCCGAGAAGACGAGGGCCTCGCTCCCTCCGACAAGAGGAGAGTCGGCCGAGTTCGTGTGCAGACTGAGAAGGAGATCGGCGCCGAAGGCTGGCGCTCCATTGACCCGAAGGCGCAGGCTGTCGGCATTCGAAACGCCGAGCTGTGTCGCGGGTGTCGGGCGCGAGAGCCTTGCTTCAAAGCTCGGATCGGCGGTAAGGAGTGCGTACAGCTCCTGCCCGACACGGTACACGATGTCCTGCTCGCGATACCCGTTCCCCTCCGCCCCTGCGTTGGGGTTTACGGGGTTGTGTCCCTGATCGATATAGATTCTCGTTGCCATACCGGCCCTCCTTCAGAAGATCATTTATTCCTAGCCTATGCAAAATCACCGGAGGTGTGACATGAAAGACATACAAAGGATCCTGAGCTTTATGCGCCGCGCCGTTGATGACTACGGCATGATCGCCGACGGCGATCGTATTGCCGTGGGGATCTCGGGCGGTAAGGATTCGCTCACCCTGCTCGCCGGCCTTGCGGAGCTCCGCCGCTTCTATCCGCATCCCTTCACCCTTGCGGCCATCACGGTGGACATGGGCTTCGAGGGAAGCGACTATTCGGCGATCGCCGACTTCTGCCGTGAGCGTGACATTGAGTACCGCGTGGAGCGCACCGACATCGCCAAGATCATTTTCGAGGAGAGGAAGGAGCCGAACCCCTGCTCGCTCTGCGCGCGGATGCGGCGCGGCGTTCTGCACGGCGCGACCAAGGAGATGGGGTGCAACAAGATCGCACTCGGTCATCACTTTGACGATGCGGTTGAGACCTTTATGCTCAACCTCTTCTTTGAGGGGCGGCTCGGGTGCTTCTCGCCCGTGACCTATCTTTCAAACCGCGATCTCACCATGATCCGTCCCCTTCTCTACGCCAAGGAAAAGGACGTTGAATACTTCGCGCGGAAAAACCCGCTCCCGATCGTCGCCAGCCTCTGCCCCGAGGACAAGCACACCGAGCGAGAGAATATGAAGCAGCTGTTGCGCACGCTTGAGCGTGAAAATCCGGGGCTCCGCCACCGTCTCTTCCATGCCATGTGCGAGGGGAAGATCGACGGCTTCCGCCCGGCAGGACGGCTGCCGGAGTAAAGAAAAATACAAAAAGAGCGTTCCTCGCGGAACGCTCTTTTTGTAATGTTTTGTTGTCTATATTTTGTGGTTTATCAATTCATTTATCGATATGCATGATATCTCTCGTGGGAATATCGCAGAGATTCAACGGCATATCGCGTTGCCTGCGTTTCCGCTATGGCCACCCTTTGATTGTCGATGATAGACCTTTGATTTTCTATGACGGACTCAGTTCCGCGAACAAGCTGTGAGGTATTATAGTTAATTTCGCGGATATCCTCGCCAACGCATCGGACAGCATTGGCTAATTGCCCGATCTGTGCGGCTATATTGTTAAGCCCTCGGATAACTCCGTTTCTGAAGCACTGTGTTTCATAATAGGTCACCGCTTCTCTCATCGTGTCGGCAAGATCGTTTCTGAATACGTGCACAAATATCATCATGCAATCGATCCGACGATAAGACGGAGGAATAACCTCTGTTTTTTCGTAAAAATCTTGCAAAATATCATTGATTTCATCGGCTTTCTCGCGGCACACCGTAGCCTGCTCGAGCAGAGAATCTGCTTTCCGAAGTGCTAACGCATGCTCGACTTTGTTATCCTCTTGTATGTTTTGAATCTCTACAAGACGTTCTCCCATTGTTTTCCTGCATTCTTCGCTTTCTTCATTTAAGCGTTGTCTTTCCTTAGACAGAAAAGAACGGAAAACAATGCAATATACAATCAATAATACAAGAAGGCAGCAGGCAAAATAAGCAACCGTAGGTATAAACTCAAGTTCTAAATCTGATTTCATAAACTCTACGATATTTTTGACACTAAACTTTGCCCCGGACATAAAAAACTGAAACAAGAAGAAGCCAAAAAATCCGGGAAAGAACAGTAAACAATACGCAATAAAAAAATAAACGATACCCCAACCGATCACCCAGCCGCGCCCCTTCTCTTCCCGAATTGCCTCCATAAGCCGTTTCTTATTTCTACGTTCCAACTGCATTTCCGCAACCGTAGAAATTCCTTTTACCTTATTGTATACATCAGTCTCCTTCTTCTGCCACGCCGCTGTCTCGGCTTTTAGCGTATTTGCACGCGCCTTCAGTTGGTCTGCCGTCTCATTAAGCGTATAAATGCGCGTCTCCATCTCCGCCGCATCACGAACACAACTCACAATAAATTCCTTTGTAGCTGCCATTGCTCTTACCTCGCTGTTTTTACTATGCCTCCATTATACTCAATTTTTGAGTAAATGTCAATACTCAATTTATGAGTATGTTAAACTCCTTACAAAGACGTTTGCGCGAGGGATGCTTATGAATTACCGAACAAGAATGAGAAATTTGCGCGAGGATAGGGACCTTACACAGCGAGAGGTTGGCGCGGTGATCAACAAATCCCAGCAGGGATACAGTCACATAGAGGATGGCCGCGCAGAATTGAAGATCGACGATCTGATAAAGCTATGCCGCTTTTATAACGTAAGCTCCGATTATTTCATCGGGATATCGGACAAAAAGAATTAGCGTGCGCCTAAGTAAAAAGAGCGCCTCGTAAGAGGCGTTCTTTTTTTGTAATGTTTTGTTGTCAATACAACGGTTTTCTTGGAGAATGTGTGCTTATTTCAGCATGGCGAGCAGGGCTGCCTCGTCGATGACGGGGACGCCGAGGGCCTCGGCCTTGGTGAGCTTGCTGCCTGCCGCCTCGCCGGCGACGACGTACGAGGTCTTCGAGGAGACCGAGCCTGCAACCTTACCGCCGGCGGCCTTGATGCGCTCTGTGGCCTCCTCGCGCGTCATGGTGGGGAGGGTGCCCGTCAGAACGAAGGTGAGCCCTGCAAGGGTCTCAGCAGGGGCCTCCTTGATGGCCTCGGTCACGACGCCGGCGGCCGCAAGTTCGTCACACAGGGTGCGCGCCTCGGGCGAGGCGAAGAATTCCACGAGGTTAGCGGCTGTGATCTCGCCGATGTCGGGCACGGTACAGAAGTCCTCAAAGGTCGCGGCGAAGCAGGCCTCAAGGGTGCGGAAGCGCGCGGCGATCGCCTCGGCGGCGACAACGCCGACCTGGCGGATGCCAAGGGCGAAGAGGAGGCGCTCAAGACCGCGCGATTTCGATTGCTCGATGGCGGTGATAAGATTCTCGGCGCTCTTCTCTCCCATACGGTCGAGGTCGGCGACCTCCTCGGCTCGGAGGCGGTAGAGATCGGCAATACCGGCGATCCGCCCGTTTTCAAGAAGAAGCGAGATGATGGCAGGGCCGAGACCGTCGATATCCATGGCATCGCGCGAGGCGAAGTGGATGATCCCACGGGCACGCTGTGCCGGGCACCCGGCAAAGGTGCAGCGTACCGCCGCCCCCTCGCCGTCGGCATCGCGGACTACGGGGTGGCCGCAGGAGGGGCATTCGGTGGGCATCGCGAAAACGGTCTCCCCGCCCGTGCGGCGCTCGGGGAGGGCACGGACGATCTCGGGGATGATATCGCCCGCCTTCTGCACGATCACACGGTCGCCGATGCGGACATCGCGCTCGGTGATGAAGTCAATGTTATGGAGGGTGGCGCGGCTGACGGTGGTACCGGCCAGGCGCACGGGCGAGAGGCAGGCGGTGGGGGTCAGGACCCCGGTGCGGCCAACGGCGATCTCGATCCCCTCGAGCGTGGTCTCCTGCTGCTCGGGCGGATACTTGTAGGCGATCGCCCACTTCGGCGTGCTGGTGCCCTCACCCAGCGTCGCGCGGTCGGACAGCGCATCGGCCTTGATGACGGCGCCGTCCATATCAAAGGAACGGCTCTCGCGGAGCTCGCCAAGGCGGCAAACGTGCGCCCAGACAGCCTCATAGCCGCTGAACGTTGCACGGTCGGGCAGGACGGTAAAGCCGAGCTCGGCAAGGCGGTCGAGAGTCTCGGTATGGGTCAGGGGGGCGTGACCGTCAAGATAGAGGTCGCCCTCCTGGAGATTGAAGACGAAGATCGAAAGGCGGCGCGAGGCCGTAATGCGCGGATCGAGCTGACGGAGCGAGCCTGCGGCGGCATTCCGCGGATTGGCAAAGCGCGCCTCGCCTACCGCCTCGCGCGCCTCGTTCAGGGCGGCGAAGACCTCGCGCGGCATATAGACCTCGCCGCGGACACACAGGTAGGGGAGCGGCTCGGAAAGGCGGAGCGGAATAGCGCGGATGGTGCGCAGGTTTTCGGTGACGTCCTCGCCAACAAAGCCGTCACCGCGCGTGGCGCCGCGGACAAAGACCCCGTTCTCATAGGTGAGACTGACCGAGAGACCGTCGATCTTCGGCTCGATCGAATAGGCGGCCGTATCCCCGACGATGGCCGCCGAGCGCTCGATGAAATCGCGGAGCTCCTCGGGCGAGAACACGTCGCCAAGGCTGCCCATCTGCACGCGGTGCACAAACTTCTCAAAGCGCTCGGAGGCGGCACCGCCGACACGCTTGGTGGGAGAGGTGGGGCTGTCAAATTCAGGAAAGGCGGCCTCCAGCTCCTGCAACGAGCGAAAGAGGGCATCGTATTCAAAATCCGAGATCGCCGGCGCGTCCTCCTCGTAATAGAGGCGGGCGTGATACTCGATCTTCTCTCTGTATTCGTCAATCAGCCGCTTGGCTTCCTCGCGTTCCATAGGCACACTCCTTTTATTCTTCCCTATTATTTTACCGCAAAGGGAGTTTTATGTCAAGCGACGGAGGCAAGTTTTTAGCTATATCCTTTTATGATCTGCAAGGTTTTGTTTGCATCTTTTGCTTTTTGCCGTGACTGTATGAAAAAAAGCGCTCCCAAAGGAGCGCTTTTTATTGTTTTTAAAGGCTACCCTCCCAAGGCGTACAGAGACCGTACGCCGAAGAGGAGCGAGCGGCGTTTTATGCCGGACGGACGTGCAAATTTTGTGCGGAAATTGTGGATCGCGACCCGAAGGCGTACAAGACCGTACGTCGAAGAGGAGCGAGCGACGATTTATGCCGGACGGACGTGCAAATTTTGTGCAGAAATTGTGGATCGCGACCCGAGGGCGTACAAGACCGTACGTCGAGGGGGAGCGAGCGACGATTTATGCCAAAATTTGAAGGCCGATCAGCTTTTCGATGGCGGCCATCCGCACAGCCACCGTCAAAACCTCGGCCGCTTTCCGAAGATCGGCATCCGAGGCAAAGGAGGGGGCGAGGCGGAGATTGCGGTCGTGGGGGTCACGGCCGTAGGGGAAGGTGGCACCCACCTTCGTCAGCGTGACACCGGCCGTCTTCGCCAGCTCGTAGACCCTGGCGGCACAGCCGTCAAGAACATCGAGCGAGGAGAAGTAGCCGCCGCGCGGCTCGGTCCATTGGGCGACGCCGAGGCCTGCAAGGTCGCGGCGCAGGACACCGAGGAGGATCTCAAACTTGCGGCCGATGATCCGACCGTGCGCCAGCATCCGCTCGCGGAGGGCGCCCTCCTTGGCAAAGAGGCGGACATGGCGGAGCTGATTCAGCTTATCATGGCCGATCGTCTGCACCGTCATGGCGGCGCGGATCAGGGCAAGGTTCGCCTCGCTGGCCGCGATCATCGAAATACCGGCGCCGGGGAAGGTGACCTTGGAGGTCGAGGTGAAGTAGAAGATGCGATCCTCGTTCCCGGCCGCCTTGGCAAGGGCGAAGATGTCCGCCAGGGTATCGTCCTCCTCTCCGAAGGCGTGAATGGCATAGGCATTGTCCCAGAAGATGCGGAAGTCGGGGGCGGCCGTCTTCATCGCCGCGAGGCGACGCACCGTCTCCTCCGAATAGGTGATGCCGGTCGGGTTCGCATACTTCGGCACGCACCAGATGCCCTTGACGGCAGGACCGCCGACAAGCGCCTCCACCTCATCCATATCCGGGCCCGTCCCGGTCATGGTGACGGGGATAAGCTCAAAGCCGAGCGACTCGGTCACGGCAAAGTGGCGGTCATAGCAAGTCGGAGGCCAAGCGGTCTTAGGAAG